>CAYOFL010000010.1:0-48002 GCA_964403165.1 uncultured Ignavibacteria bacterium | reverse complement strand
GTGAGCCATGGCTATTAATAGTTATCAAGTCTACGATAACTTTGTTTTTATGAACTCCCCAAAACAAACTTGATCTATCAATTACCTTAAAGGGCAATTCAGCAATTATACCATCAAAACACTTTTTATATTTATTCATAATTAAAATGGGGGGGTTTCGCCTATGGCCCTGCGGCCATCATTCTCCGGACCATAGGCTTCACACAATATCAAAGTTTACCAACCTCTAGTCAACTTTGGCAGCCCCGGCTTCATGGCTCTACGGGACGCTGCAAATTATTTCAACGTGAACAATTCAAGATATTCAGAAAGCTCTTTATTGCATGATTTCATCCAACATTCGATTTGATTCTTACTCAAATCCCAATCAAATCCTTCGAAAAATCTAAACGATGCGTAATAATAACAATATGGTAATTCTTTACTGTTAATATATTGACAGCAAGCTAAACTATGTATACATAAACCTCGAGATTTGCGAAGGATATAAGGATCGATTACATTACATGGAATCGAATACCAAAAACCAATTTTAAGTTCATCCATTCTCATCTATAATCTTGCCAATCGTTTCCAAATATCTGAACTTCTCGCCATACTTTCAAGCATATTCTGCCTCAACCATTCATCTGAATATTCCATAGGCGGCATTAGCCAACGCCAAGTGCCATCTTCTAACGTAACACTTACTGGATGAATATAAACCTCTTGCGAAATATCCTCGAATGTCTTCACAGTATCATTGCATTTCCAATTCATTATTGCAACCCGGCTGGCCGAATCATCATCTCAATGTGATCCTGGATCCTATCAGACATCCTTGAATCTTTCATCTGAACCCTTACAATGATCGAGATTTCATCAAGCTGACGCAATAGTTTGCCTTGATTCCGAATAGTTCCCTCACTAACAAAGAAACGAACTTCATCGGTTTGCTCATCGGAGAACTTGTAGATCTCTTCGTTTGCGTCCACATATTCGAGAACGGCCTTGCATCCTGCCATCCATTTTGCTTGATCACTCATACTGCTTTCCTCCTTTGATTGATATTTCCAATTTTGTTTACCTTTTCTTGAATATACAACCTTAGATTTGTGAACCATCTCGGACTTCCCAGGAAGTGGAATCCGACCATGATACTTCTTCCTTCTTTCTTCCCACATCATGTTACTTTCCGTAAATCAGGATAAAAAATCTTTAACCATTCAATAATGTTCTTTCTGCAGACAACTGCATTTAGGCAGAAATTGGAACCGATAGATATTGTCTTGATTTTTCCCATTGGATTTGTTTGATAAAGTTCTTCAACCAAAAAGCGTTCACCAGAGCGGTCGCTGTCCCCCAGCTTCGCGTAAAGTGCATGATTGTCCCAAGCATGTAGGGCCCATTTGTTTCTCATCCCTTTGAAATTACTGGGCACCATATATTTCTTCCCGGTTACAGCCACATAACCGAATGTTGGTACTTCTAAATGTTTTACCACCATCGGGTCTAACATACTTAACAATCTTTATTTCTTCGCCGCATATTGGGCAGGTTACAATGTGGCGGTGGCTTTTAATCTTCTCGGCAAATGTCCTTGTCTTCGTTCTCTTTTGCACGCCTTCATATTTTATTGGGTGTTTCTTTTTCTTAGCCAATTACAATTCCCTCCGTTCACATATTTCTTTTTTCATCAAGCTTATTTTTCTTCTTCGCTAAGATATCATCATATTCCAGGACAGACCTATGAAATCTATCAATCATACTTTCCAGCTCTTCTTTAGCCTGCTCGATATCATCATTAGGTACAGGTTTGCCATCAATTGGTTTCCCCTCCGGCTCTTTATCAATTATGAGGTCCTCCATTACATTTGTAATGACTTCAGTTCCTCCAGACACCGGTGCAAGCCGACCTTTATTAACTGCGACCATCATAATGTATAAATAAGATAGTGGTATAGCGAGCACTTCATAATTTGACATTTGAAGATCTGTACTGTTTGGAACAACGTACCATTCTCCAAATCTAAAATTCATAATTTTGCTCCGGGTTTAACGATTTACAAGACCTCAGCTTGTTAATAGCTTCTCTGTCCTCATCGGCAACCTTATCAGGCACATATAGTTGTATCGAAACAATCAAATCTCCCAATTCCTTTCCGGTAGAACTTGGTAATCCGTACCCTTTAATAGATAAACTTTGACCATGCTGTGTACCCGGGGGAATCTTTAATTTAATCCTTTCAAATAACCCGTTTATTTCACATTCGCCACCCAGAATCGCAACAATTACGCTTACTCTGTGAGCGCAAACCAGGTCATTTCTACTTCTCACAAACCTATCATGAGGTTTTTCCCGAATAGCCACATACAAGTGACCAGGATGTCCTCCACGGATCCCACAATTACCTTCGTTCTTAACTTTCACAAAGTTTCCATCTTCGACACCAGATGGAACATTTAATTTAACCGTTGAGAATCCCTCAACTCTTCCACTTCCACTACACGTCCTACATGGTAGGTTAAAAATCTTACCCGTCCCGAGACATTTATCACAGGGTCTAACATTTATAACTGTTCGAAATCCATTAGTATCTACTAGCTGGATTTGTCCTACGCCATCACATTCCGGACATTTTACAATTTCTGAGCCTCCTAACCCGTTGCAACTACTACATCGCTGCATTTTCTTGTATTTTATAGACTTATTAGTTCCCGCAGCAATTTCTTCCAAAGTTATGTCAAGATGAATTCTTATACTTTCACCATCCATCTCGAAAGATTCTCTACGGAACGAGTGACCAAAGCCAAACTTGGACATAAAATCACGGAGTGCATCCTGGAAGTTAAATCCTGTAGATTCAAGACTACCATTGTCATACCTCAATCGTTTTGCTGGGTCTTTCAAAACTTCATAGGCCTCCAAAATCTCCTTAAATTTATCTTCAGCAGCCCTACTACCTGGGTTTTTATCTGGATGCCATTTCAGAGCATGGGCCCTATACGCAGTTTTAATCTCTTTAGCAGTAGCAGTTCTAGAAATTTCTAATATGTCGTAATAATTTTTCATTTAAACAAATCCAGGAAAGAAGAGTTAATCTCAACGGGTCTAAGCTGTCCGGAATTAAGATTTGAAAGAACCATATGCATTGGAAAGACATGGTTATAAACTTCCTGATCACGTCCAAAAACTTCAAATACATATGCGTCTTGTTCTGTAGGATCCCTGGCATCCAATTTATACCGAAGCTGGATAAGTACGGGCCAACAAATTCCATCTTCGTAAAGATACCATTTATGAGGAACCAAGATTTCGTCTACATCAACCATATCATTCACCGATCATAAACAAATCAAAGAATTCCTCAGGCATCTTAAATTTTCTATAATTTTTTTCAATCAGGCGTTTACAGCGCCATCCGGAACTGCCATCCAAATATAACAAATAATATTCGAAACTCCAATTTTTACGATTAACTATTTTCGCAATAGTTGGACGATCCCAAAAGAGGTCTGCAGGCCAAACGATAATATCGTCTATTTTAAATTTCCAGCTCATCATTCTGCAAATAATTTTACAAACAGATCGAAAAATTTTGCATTGAACTCAATTCTATCATAGGTATCTTCCACATAGCCGCCAGCATGCCATCCGAAACTGCTGTCTAAATATAACACATGGTATTTGGAATGGTTACGACCAATCACCTTTGCAACAAATGGTGGGTCGTAAATAATATCACCTATTTTAAATTTCCATCTCATTTTGTGTTACAACTTCCCCCAGGACAAGATGAAGTATGCCATGGTGGAACTTTAAAGTTACATATTGATAGTTGTCTTTCACACAGTTCACCACATTTTGGGCACCGCCCCAATTCATCTGACTCTTTCATTGGGCGAAGTAATTCGAACTTGTAACCACATTTTTTACATTTATATTCATATATGGGCATCTGCTTCCTCCTACGGATAGATGTTCTAATCCCATAAATATTGAAAAAATTTCCCAAACAATTCCAACCCATAATCTATTTCTTTCTGAAGCTGCATACATTTCTCAATAGTGAAGGCATAATCGCCATTGCGTTCAATCAGAAAAGATTCGAACCCTTTGATTATAGCATCAAGAATCTTCTCCCAATCTTCCGGACAGGATATTTCTGGATATGTACCAGCTGTAGCTGCCGGATATCCAGATCTTTTCATTTTCTTATATGCTCTAAGCCTTGGCAATATCATTTCTACGAAATGATAATCCAAGCTCCACAAATCAGGATCATTATACCCTTTGAAAACTTTTTGGAGAACCCATTTAATATCCTTCAAAACCCTATGTCCGGGAAATTGCTGATACTCCATGGTGGTCCAACTCCAATATTTTTCAACTAAATAATTTTTAATTTGCAAAAAGTTCATAAAATTTTGCCTCATCTCCGATAATTTTCCTAATGCTGCGTTTTTCAATTCCATAATATATTGTATTCCAAGGTATATTATGTGGGATAAGAACCTTGATGTCCCACGAATTGGAGTGATGAACTGGTGTAGAAATTATCTTACAAACGAAAAATTCGGCTATGTAATCTAAATCCTCGAGTATGAATACATCACCAGGTTTCCATTTAGTATCATCAGTCATCAGTCAATTCCCAAAACATTTCATAAAACTTTGCTTCCCCACCAGTAACCTTTCTAATCTTGTGCTTCACAAGACCATAGCTTAAAACTACAAAGGGGGAAAGACCCCGGCGGCTTCCTGAAGCAAAAAGTTCAACATTCCAAAATATTTCTTTATGTCCTACTGGACGGGGTGGGCAAAAAACTATTTTTCCAATTAGGCATTCATCATGCCGATCTTCAAATATAAATATATCTCCAGGTTTCCACATATGGCTTTAAACTATATCTTCAAAATATATGGCGGACTCCCTAATAAATGCATCAAATGAATCAGATGCATGAATCGAATTATCAGGAAGATCTATACCAAACTTACCACGAATGGTCTCTGAACCAGCATCTCCTGGTTGCGTAGCTCCAACCAATTTCCGCATCTTTTCAACAGCATTATATCCATAAATCGTCTGGTCTTTTACCTTCAAAATTAATCCTACCGTCAATCCATTGGCATGTGCATTCACCAGACGATTATAAAATGGCTTTCCCCGATGTTCGGCATAAAGCATTTCGGCTTCTGATACTGTCAAAACTTTACTACGAATTTTAACAATTTCAAACTGATCTTCGATCATTTGTAATATCCTACCAACCAGCTTTCGACCAACCGCATCGGGTTTAATCATCACAAAAGTATACATTTATCCTCCAAAAATAAATCTAGCCACCTAGCAAAGGTTTCTTCAATAAGATAAAATTTTGCACCCCCAGGCTGATTTGCTTCAAATCTAAATTTATCTATCCTTATCACATTTCCATAGTACTCATAACGAGGCATATTGCCAATCCTGTAATATGTAAATAGAATAATCGCATCCGGATCTGTTTCGGACCAGCTGGTAGCGTATTTCTTATCTTCATGTGGGCCCATCTTTCTCCGAGTAAACTCATCCTTTGCACTATCAAGAAGACCCTTAATTTCATTCAATCTTTGGAAAGTTAGCTTAGAACCTATAGCTTTAAGACAAATTTTATAGATCACATATACCAATTCTCCGGAATGGGTGAAATTGTCAATAGCTTCCAGCAATTCCTCGATTTTCGGATCCCAAAAATCTCTTTCTTCTTTTTTGATATATGGCATTAGAGAGTCCCCCTTATGTCTTCTTCGTATTCAAGAAAAATTTGGCTTATGATATCAGCGTAGGTCATATCTTCCACATCTTTATCTACTCCCATCTCACATGTTTCTTCATCCTCAAAAAACAGTTCTATGAGCTTAGATTTTGGAAGCTGTTTCAGAATCTTCTCAAATTTATTCCAATCAATAACTACAATTGGATTTGGATTATTGATAACCGTCATGGTTTCTCCTTACAGGGATAATATTCCCCAAGTTTCTTTTTTGCTACGTACATATTCCTATCCGCCCACCAATATATTTCGTATCTGCAACGTATCTTATGAAATTGTCCACAAAATGGACAATGAATTTCATAAATACTGTCAACTTCTTTAACTTTCACAAGATCTGGCGAATCCGTCATAACTGAAAACCTCAAATATTTTTTGGCATAGATTCCAACATCCGCGCGCGGAACTATCATATAAGCTGCGCCGCTATATAATCCGCAGAAAATGCGGCAGAAACAATTCTATGATATCCGGCATTTTTAATGGATCCCTGGTATTCAAGATACGCTGGATCAAATGGACCCATATGCCACCTAATTGCCATGGCTTCGTCCATTGTAAGCTTGATAAATTGCTGAACCATTATAATTGATTTATCCCCATGACCTATTGGGTATCTATCATTCTTTTCATAACCAATTTTAGAACGCTCATTGGAAAGCTCATAAGTTCCAGCCTTACAAATATCATGAAGCAATGCAATGATTATTATAGATTCTTCGCTAAGCTTTACTTTGAATTTTTTAACCAAATCTCCCAAGACTGCGTACATTTTGAGACTATGTTCGATCAATGCTCCAGGATAACAATGATGATATTTTTCCGAACGAGATGCTGGAGCATCGGTAAACCCAGTACCTGGATCTCGAAGCCAATTAATCAGTTTTTTCATTCCTTTTCTATTCACAGAAGATAAGAGCTTAAAATACTGATCAATTGATTTCTCAATTCGTTTTTGGTCATAATTCACTTAAATATTCCTTTATTTGAATAATTTCAGATATGGAAGTAAATATTCATAATCTTTATTCCACTTATTTCTTTTTTGTGATCTCTCTACCTGTCCAAAAACTAATTGTTCGATCCCATCAATTATATCTGAAACGTAATAGTTTTCTGTATAATAATTATCTGCAGACCCAGTTTCTATCTGGATACTACATTGTTGGCATCTATCGTAGTAATAAGAAGATTGGCTACTATGGTCCCCGTAAACTTCATCCATTTTACCGCCACATAGGGGGCAGGTTCTGTCACATCTTTCTATTGAGTATCCCATTATCTAAATTTGCATTTTTTATAAATTATCGATCCATACAAAATTGCAAAAACCAAAGCAATTACTATTTGACTAGTTATAGGAAATATACCAGCGCCAACAAATATGAGCTGAGTAAGCATTGCCAATGTCCCGATCATTACGGCTGCATATGTCCATAAATTTAGAACCTTTACTTCATCACGAGACTTTGCTTTTAATACACTAACAATCATTGGAAAGTTTCCAAAGCTGAAGCAAAAAGCAACAATTAGGGTTAACATTAAATTAGTCATAATATCTATTCTTGTTTAAAAAGATCCAAATATTGGGCAAATTCTGCTTCATCATAAATAAACGCTTCGTAAACTGTATAATTCAAAGGATATTGTGTAGCCTGTCTCTGACCATTTAAAACATGAATCCAAGCAACAGAAAGATGAGACTCTGATATCCTAGTCACTTTTCCGACCCAATATGTACGAAGATTTGAATTCGCATCCCAAATCAACCTATTGCCAACTTTCAAATTCAATTCTTTAAATGTCATCTAAATTCCTTGATCAAACATCGCGAAAACTTCCTTCTGGGTATATTTCCTTTTTCTTTGTTTGACTGCCTTAAATTTGCTTTCGCCCAATGAATTGATGAAAGTTGAATGTTTTTCCGCAGCAGCTTCGTAGGATTCAACCAGGCATACGAACCTTATATCTTTACCTCCACGAAGCATTCTGTAATCATCAACTTTGAACCCAGCTGATTTAAACGCTGCTACAACATCTGGGGATCCTTCACTTGGGATGGTAATAAAAAATTTTACGGTATCACCTACTGGTTCTGTTTCAATACAAATTTCTAAATTATTTTTGGTAAGTTTAACCATCATAAACTCATTTTCCTTTTTTTTAATCGGGGCGGTTGGATTTGAACCAACGACCCCACGGCCCCAAACCGTGGATTCTAGCCGGACTGAATTACGCCCCGTTGGTGGAGCCAGTGGGAATTGAACCCACATCTTCCTACTTGCAAGGCAGATGCTCTCCCAATTGAGCTACAGCCCCCAATATTTTTATTTTTTGTTTTTAATTTCACTTTTTAAATATCCCCAGTGAACATTCTTCCATACTCGCTCATGTACCCAATACCATATGGTTTTAACCACCATAATAGGGATAGCAATTTCCAAACTCTCGACCCAATTCCCGAGGATTATTTCGCATATTCCAAATGTTATAACGAAGGTGCCAATTCTATAAATTACGCTTTTGGCTAATGTTCTTTTATGAGTTTCGGACATATCACTCCTTCAATAAATATTTATCCGATATTCTTTTCAGCCACATTCTTCCAAGCTCCCAATGAGGAGTTTCTACGATGGTTCTGATCACTACGCCCTCGCGAACATGGGCACCTTGACCTAATATTGTGGGCCCATCTGCGAATTCCTCAATCAGCTTATCGGAAAATGGTCCCAAATATAACACTGGAGGAAGGCCTAAATCCATAAACTGGGAACCCCGTTCTATGTCTTCCCAACCTAGGAATTTACCATTTACTTGAATATCAAAAATAATTAATTCTGCTTGCTTCTTTCCATATTTTAATTTTTGAATCCCATACCCATAAATTTCACCAAAAACCACAATATCGGAATGCAAATGAAACTTATTCTGGTATCTTCTCAGTTTGTGCTCCAAATTAAATCTATTGCTAATTGTGGCATATATGGTATCACCATCTACCATCTTCCGATTATTATGACTTCCAATCATAAATTCATCATCTATAATGCCAAATCTGAAATTGCACCCGTGAATTTTTTCTGTAACTACGACAACATGGGACGTATTAAAAATTCCCGGATAATTTTGAATTCGTTCTATATCACTATGATATTTGAACTTGGCCGGTTCAAAAACATTATCACCTCCGGTTTTTATAATGCCTTCTCCCGGAATATATTTTTTAATCCCAAGTTCATCGGTTACATCTTGTCCCAATTTCCATCCCGGTTTTGCTGGAATTAATAATCCTTGGCTCAAAGCGCCTCTTAGCTTCTTGGTCTTTACCCTGTACTTGGTGCTTTGCATAAATTCCCACTCGGGAGTAGCAGGAACCACACTATCTAAGGGAATATATGCGCCCAAATCAATCCCGACGAAATCTGATGTCTTCACAACAATTTGCCAGCCTCTTATTTCAACAATCGAAAGAGAATCCGCATTTGGATGTTCCTTAAGCTCAATTGGAACAACTTCAACTTTGAATTGACTCATTTTTCCTCTTTCAGGAATATAAGGATAAAATCCTTATTGCTCTTGAATTATAATAATAATATTTCATATAAATAATTGAAAATAATTATATTCACTCTCAGATAGGGAATACATTTTCGAATGCCCCCGCATTATTAAATCAGTATAATACCCACTATGAACTAAATCTCCGTGTCCCCGATAGTAGCCCTGAATATCATACCAAACTTCGTATCCGATACCCCAACATATCCTAATTTGATCTGGTTTTCGATCTACGACCATTCCGACTCCTATCGTCACCCCGCCAGAATCCCATTTTCCTTCTATTACGCAAACTCTAGTTCCAATTAGCAAGGAAATTATTTCTTTTGTGTTCCTTAATTTTACCATTAATCTTCCCTAACATAAACAGATTTTTCAACATAATTTCGATCCTGAGAAAATATTGGTATTTCAAGATCTAAGATTCCATCGACAATACAAAAGCCCCGCTTCCTATGGACTGGAAGATCATTGAAATTTATACCTTTGCGCCATAACATTTCCTGCATTTCATCGCAGCTTTTTCCAAGCAAATCTGCATGTGAATACCGCTCCCTCGCTGCCATTTGGATTGCATTCCTTGTTGCATCCTGCTGTCTCCATAGGAAATAATTACACACATCATCTTGTGGAATTGAGAATGCCCGGCTATCGAAACTAACGTTTTGATCACATATGCGAGAAAATGTTCCGGAAGCAATAGAAGCAGAGATCGATATCATTTTTCTAGCATCGTAACCAAACCACGGTTGTGTATTTACGGTCTTATAGTCCGTAAGCAAAAAGCTTACTTCATCACTTTGACAATATACAAAATCACATCCCTGCATCTCTGCTGAGACTTCTGTTGCTACTTCGACCATTCTATCAACAAATTTCTGTGACCAACCTTTGCCAAAAGATTGACGAGCAAGGGTATGAAATGCTCTCCCGTCTACTCTGATGACGACTGGTATTCTCCGTGGTAAAATCCATTCACTTACAGATTCATAGGCTTTCATTCTATTTCCAAGATCGTCCATTAATTCCTCTGATAGAGCTCTTGGTTTTTATTCATTTTTTCTAAACATTTTTTTCAAGAAAAGATAGATTGGCAATGGGCAAATTGCAAATGGGCCAATTAGCCACCATTTATGAGCTAATTCTTCAATTAATTTCATGCATCCTTCAATTTGTCATAGTTTACAAATAAAACTATGAATCGTTTATTTAATTTGATTTCTTTCAATTTTACCAGAGAAGTAAGTTCGTAATAACTTAATGACAGATAATCTCCGACGTCACGTCCAACTATTATTTCAAAAAAATATACGAGTTCATCAAACAATTCGTCAAATCTGCCTAAAATTCTATCTCCATTATCAAGATGAAGTATGTAATAAGAATTTTTCTTCAGATTTACCAATGGACTCATTCCAAGATGCCCTCGAATTGATAACAATCATCAATTTTCCAAAAGACACCAAATAGATCAAAAAACTCTCCAAGGATTCCATTCATATAGATCTCAAGAAGCTGATCACGAGCTGGATAGTATATATCCCCATTTATGAGTCCAGCTCGCCAAGCTTTTAAAAGACGACCGTCAGCTTCCTTATATCCTATAACTTCCAACTCATCTACATAATAAACCATTGGTCCGCCAGCTAACATTGCAGGGATTGATTGAACCTGAATAAGTCCATTTTTATCTGGATCGCTTACTGTATAACCTATTGACATCCAGTTATATTTAACTATTTGATTTTCTTCAATTTTCATTTGAATAATTTATGCCATGCCAATACTGTAAGATTACCAATCAGACGATTTATATCTTCCGAATGAAGGTATAAATTTATATTTTCTTCCTCGAAAATATCACTCATGCCAATTACTGACAATTGCTTCCGAATCTGAGCTGATCCAATGTATTCCTGCTCAAATATATCATTCACAATTTTAATTGTTTGAGTTTTGAGAGACAGGGCAGAAACTTCTCCTTTAGCATGATATTTGCCCAATCTGTACAAAGCAGAAAACGGATTATCAGATCCCATATACCAGCTATCGCCAATTTCCAGAGATTTTTCATATGCATCTGTCCAATACACTTGGACTATCTCAAATTTGCCCATAACCTCGGCAACTTCAATTCCAGCTTGAATATGAGAGAAATCAAACGAATCAATCATGATCTCTAGGCTATAAAATGGCATCCGAATAAATTGAAAAGGAACATCAGATGTTGGGCATTTAAATGTATAAGCGTTTTCCCCACTATAAATTTTCCTGAATTCACTGTCAACTGGAATATCTTCTGTAACTACACTTATTCTGGAATCAATCCATCTGATTGCGGCATTAATATATTCTTGACTTTGAAAAAATATATCAATATCATTTGGATTGGATGCAGCAACAGCAGATCCACCTAGAAAAAAACGACTATTATGGAGCACATCCTTGAAGTGCTCCATCCTAGCAAGAATCTTGTGCGCTTTATCCCTTAGCTGCTTTTCAATTTCTTCCCTAGACATCGTTTCCTTTCTACTTATCATTTTTCTTGCCAAACATTTTTTCTGCAACTTTGGCGCCCAAATCAGTTACAGCACATGAACTTTCACCGAAACTTTTATCGGATATTTTCATAATATTCCAAGACAGGTCAACGGAAACCAATCCTTTCCTTCTAAGAATTTCCGTACCGACGGCAATCGAAAGAGTCGGCATTTTTTCACCTACCTCATCCAGAGAAACTGGCTTCCCTGTTTCGAGATAAAACAAACAAATTGTGAGACCTATCACTTCAGCCGAAATTTCGGGGTCACAATTTTCTTTATCGCATTCTCCAAAAAGCTCTCCAAATCTGTCAAGATATTTTTGAGACAGAGAAGAAAGATAGTCACCAAAACAACTGGTTCCTATAACCAGTTTTCCCTGGTTTTCTTTCTCCCAGAAATCCTTTACTAGTGGCGACTCCCTACCAGGATTTGTTCGCGGAACATAGCTATCACTCATCATTCCTCCAACATATTAATGCTTTTCTTTTTTTCAAAAAAAGCGATTGATAATTTTGTATTGTATCCACCAAAAAATATGATATACCAAAGCCCAAAAAAATTTAATAGAAAAAATAGAAGATTTATTTTCTTCGCGCTTTTTTTTCTTACTCAGCATTTTAGCTCCGTTCCCCGCCGATTTGATTTCGTTCCCTTCAATTGGATGTGGCAATATAAGATTTTCAATTTCCTCACACTTCTGTTCAGTCTCTCGTTTAATTTCTTCCAGAGCTTTTTCACACTTCTTTCCAAATCTCCAAGAAAAAAATTTAATAATTCCATATCCACAAACAACAAGAACTAGCAACGAGATTAATATTGCTTCCATTATTTATCTCCTTATGAACAACTTTATAAATGCCGCTAATTCATTATTAGCTTCGAATACCATGTGTTCAATTTCCCATGGCTCCACATAGGTGAGGAAACCAAAAGTAGTTGGATCTGACGTGTGGAAAACAAGCTCACCGGATCCATTAATGCCCGAATACCGAGCTTTCACTATTTGAAATCCCGATTGGCAACGGTCTACATTCGAATCAACTATATAGTAATACTTACCCTTTTCTAGACCTGAGAGTATCATAGTGCTTTAACCTATATCGTTTGTCGCCTCTACGAAAATCAAAGAATAAATTACAAAATTGCCACAAATTATCATATGGAAGGGTAACTTTTACCGCATCTAAATCAAGGTTTGTTTCTACTCCAAAGGACTCATATTTGGAAGTAGAGGCAATAACTGTAAATTGCCATGATAAAAATTCATAATATTTTTCCGAAGTCTCACATTCTTTATCATATTGCAATATATCAATTTGATTATAGCCAAACCAAAAATATTTTTCTCCAACTTTTAAATCTCTGGGTTCCATATTTTCTACTCATCTTTCATTTATATTTTTTTCATATTTGTAAATAGTATGAAAAATTCTGTGGAAGCCGAAGAAAGTGACTCAAGATCATCCATGATACAATTGTAAGGCAACCAGTATTCGATTCTATCAGTGGTATGGAAAAGATAGTTACGAGGAGTGTACCTATATAATTTATATTGAAGAAGACCTCCGCTTTCCAGGGCTTCAGTTACACCTCTGATACCTTTTGCACATTGTTGGAACATCCATTTATTCCAATACCAAGAATTTTTCTTCAAGCTTTTAGGATCCATTTTTATAGCGGAGAGACCAGGATTCGAACCTGGGTGGAGCCTCACGCTCCAAACTGGTTAGCAACCAGTCCCTTTTGGCCTAGCTCAGGCATCTCTCCGATTACTCCTTTGACTAATATGGCATTAACTTCAATGAAATTTCACCGAATCCTAATATGTTTTTTCGCTTCTTTTCTTATTTTGTCGCCATTCAAAGAATCCTCAAGAGCCCAGGAGGTTCCATCTCTATATTTTCCGCAATCACACCATGGGCAAACATCCGTTCCCCCCATTGATGCTGAAACAACTGGGAGTCCACAAATACGACATGGAGCATTTGGATCGTATTCAATAGAAAGCTTTTTCCCATTCAACAAATCAAAAATAGCTTTTTTCATAACCAAAATTCTCCCTCTCATCGGGATATTTCCTTATCCCTTCTAAAAAGATTGAAAAATCTGATCTGGGCACTGTCCCAAACAATTATTAGCTTCGAATACTTGCCACCTTTAAGCCAATCAACTCCCTTCTTCCGATTGTAACAAAACATGTTTGTATGACACCGATCTTCCCATTTTATAATAATCTTTTCAAAGTTTCCACCACAATCGGACATGTGAAAACAAGTTGTGGTACTTTTGCATGTCTCAGATTTTTTAATTTCTTTAATTTCACCAACATGAAATGAAACAGAATTTCCACGTTTCAAATCTGCAAATATAAGTAAATCCCCCTTTTTAACTGTGTAATCCTTCACCCTAAACCTTTCCATTCTTTCGACTTCAGATAATGCTGTTAACCTTTTCGACGATCTGTCCCTTGGGAACCGCACCGATAATCTGATCTACGGCTTTTCCATTCTTGAAGAACATAAGACAGGGGATACTCATAATTCCATATCGCTGGGCAATTTCTGGAGCCTGCTCCACACTCAGTTTTCCAACTTTCAATTTCCCCTGATATTCACCGGCAATCTTCTCAACAATTGGGCTAACCAAATGGCAAGGTGAACACCAGGGAGCCCAAAAATCAACCAATACTGGAAGACCAGAGTTCAAAACCTCTTCGTCGAAATTATTGCCATCCAATTCTACGTAACTCATTATACCTTCTCCCTATATTAGAAACGTTCTATGTACATTTACTACACCACCAAGCAAGACCATCAGGACAATAACGCGTTCCATACTTGGACTTTCCAAGTTGCGACCATCCATTCATGCTCGTTGCATTTTTGTAAGATATTCGTTTTCCACAGCCTTCACACTTTGCATATCGTGGTTTTTTCATAAGATCCCTCCCTATTTACACATTATACACAATTTTCAAGATGATATTCGCAGATTTTCTGTAACTTCGTATTTCTCTTCTATCTATGTGAAATTAACATATCATTAAGATGAGCAATCCATTCGTCGTATACCCTAACCCAGGCCTTATTCCAATCTCGATCCTCTCTGCTTCTGTCATACAAGTGGGTTCTCCTGCTTTTTCTTAGATTTACAATCATTCTGCGAATCCGCCGCGGAGCAGTGATTTTACCATCTAGGATATCAAGAAGTATATATTTCTCAGCATTAGCATCAAGATAATATTTGATACCTCCCTCGTACTCTTTTATGGTCAAATTATGGAGATGGATATCAACCTTAACTCTCTCTTGTAGGCTCTTTTTGAAGAGCCCCCGAACTGTTTTTCTATTTTCACGAGTCATTGGACTATCCCATTATCCATTTATTTCATTGCCATTCGGATATGGTTTATAGCACTTTCCAAACATGCAATCTTGAATGTTAGTTCATTGTATCTTTTAATGTCATCTTTCGGATTCAGCAGGTCTCTTTCTCTAAAGTGTTCCAGTTGAATGTCGCGCGCTGTCCCTAAGAACCCTTCCAGCAGAATCCGATTATGTCTAGATGTTTCCTGTAATTCATTATGCGACATGATCTTCACCTCGAATTAATACAAACGGATGCATCTTGGGGCCGCGGATATTAATACCATGATATTTAGGCAAGTCATAAACTTCCGTACCCAAATAATTCGCCATGGATCTGACAACCTCTTCGATTGCTTCTCGACCTTTATATTTCCATGTAGAATCATTCAGTTCCCAATGAGTATTACGCGGATTGAAATTCACGTATATTACAAATCTATCGTTCAAATGACCTTTTAAGATTCCAAATTTCTCTTCCGGAAAAAGGCCAAGTTCAGCGTATTCAGAACCAAGAAATGCAAGCATTCCATGGGCATCGAACTCCACAAAATCAAATTTTGTATCATCAAATTTGGAAGACATTAATGAAACAAAAATATCTCCGAAATGGACATGGTCTTTATAATTTTGCAGAAATTCGTCCCCAAAATATTGCCTGAAAATCTTAGCATCATACTCAAAGAATTCTGCATTAGCAAAAGGAAATGCACCATGCAATTCTTTGAGATGTCTAGATAATCCTTCCCCACCAAGTGCGGCAATGTTATTTACCATAGGAAGATGCTTTGAGACAATATCGAAGACTTCCTTATTGGATCTAGCTTTCTCATCATTCCAATACTTGTCCATTACTTCTCCCGCAACTAAGTAAACACAATTCTGAAACCGGACTTCCTTAAATCCGTTTTGACTCCGCTCAACTGATGATCATAAACAATCATTCCCTGCGCGTCTGCCCAGGCATTTTGTTCCTCCCGGGCATTCTCTACGAGTAGGATCTCTAGCCTATAGGATCCACCTCCATGCTGTTTCACAAATCTTGCCACTGGCTTCTTCATTCTATTTTCCTTTTCTCTTTCTATTCTCCTCTATGATACTTATTGCCTTATTTATATCTGGAGGTGGAAAAGGTAATTCGCAAGCATATGTTTCATCAAAAAACTCATTTATAGAAAGAATTATATTTTCCAAATATTCAATATATTTGGCATAACCTACTTCTTTATTTAAATAATATTTCATTTTATTTTCCTTCTTCTAACTGCTTTAATCGAGCCTCAATTTTGGCAAATTTGTTATCCAGATAGAGAGCAACTGCCCTTAGTATTTTCTCATGTCTATCGTTGGGATCATAACATTTCATCAGCTTGTTCAGTTCATCTAGCATTTCTTTACTACTCATATCTTCTCCTTATCTCTACTACACACACGGATATTGGCTTTCCCTTACTACACACACGGATATTGGCTTTCTCCGGGATAAAATAAAAATAGAAGCAGGGGCCATAGAAACCCCTGCTCCGTCTATCCATCGCGTCATGTATGTTTACACCACGCGCTACCGAAACGGATTTTGCCTCTTATCAAATGGACTGCGGAGAATCCAATTATTCCAGGAATACAGTCCAAGGAATGCCAAACCCGCTGCGGATCCAAACACGACGATTAGTATAAGTATTCCACTTAGCCAGCTCACAGTTTCTCCTTTCCGGGTTTGCTCGCAGTCCAATCCCATATCCAGCGGAATGTATAGGGAGCAATTTTGGCGCGGCGCCCCTGGCGCCATATCTTTTCCAACCATACCCACATCCTATGATCATTCGCACATTTAGCTAAAACTGGGTACCAGGCAAACCAGGGCTTCCACTGCCATTCAGGCTTTTCCCGTTTTTCCCATCTCATACATGGCTCCTAATAGAAATTATTTTTGCAACAACAGAACAATCCTTTTACTTCTTTGCTTTCCAATTGGAAGCCGCAATTCCAATTCCGGCTTCCAATTATTGTGATGATCATATCCATCATAACCAAAATTTAAACTTAAAGCAGTCACTTTTATCACAAAACCAAACGATATCCCCAAGTCACCATTAGACATATCCTTGAGAAAATAATCATTCTGCCAAACTGTAAAAGTATCATCATGATATTTTCGATAATCCGAATAGTGGTAAAATTTTATTGCTCCATAGGGAATAACAGCATACTCTTGATTTGCCATCAGCAAATATGCAAATCCCAAACCAAATGAAGATGATTCCCTTTGGTTTCCCATATATTTGCTTTTATAAAAATTCTCAGCCCGCTCTTTAGAAAAATTATAAATCTTTTCATCCGGGACAAGTTTACTAACCATACCGTCGAAATATAAACCAATCCTAGGATTGGGAAGTGCAGTCGGACAAATTACGAAATAAATTCCATGAGATTGCTCGGGAAATGCTCCAATATAGCCCATATGTATTCCAGGTGAATAACCCCTAGCGGGTTCTGCTCCATGAGATTCTGAAATCCCAAAAAGGTGTGCTTCGGGAAATTCACATAGGCACGAGTCAATCATCTCATCACACAGAAGATCTACAGAATCTTCTCGGGCCTGCTGATTCTGACACCGCTTGAGAGAATCAGCTCTAAACTTTAATTGGGAAATCCGCTCCTCCTGAGATACAACGCGCACTCCTACTGTGTCCGCAAATTGTTCTATTTGTGTATCCAGAGTATCCATTGATTGATCCATTGGGAATAGGAAACTCCCAACAAGAATTGCTAATATAGCAATGGTAACAGTTTCTGCCATATTTGTTTACCTCCTTTTCCCAGCTTTTAATATCAGTAACTCCTTATCTTTTAATGGCTTACAAATATTACACTTGCGAAACTTGCAATATCACTATTACACTTGCAAACGTTGGCTCTATCTCTGTTAGTGAAAATAAATATCATTTGCTGCTCACTGCTCACTACTCTATATATTTCAGTTGATGAATGACTCGGATCTCATTATTTCTCTGCGGGAACAGGGGCTTTTCAAGCCCAGATATTTTCTCGTAACATTCCGAATGGTAGACCATTCTTTGAGACATCTCTCCCAAGATCTCTTGGCCAGCTGGACGGACTTTGTGAGCCGACATTGCACATATGACGATAACCCCGGTCCCCAGCACTTGTCCACAGTGAGAACAATGATCTCTACTAACATCTACTGTAAACCCTTTTTCAATCATTTTTCCTTTCCTTTCACTATAATAATAAGCAATATCCATGCCAACTTTCATAACATACTGCTATTTCTTTGCTTTCCATCCCCTCGAACTTTTGAATCGGTAAACCAACTCCTGCAACTTCCCCGAATCTCCAGCTACTTCTGGATTCTCTGCTGCAATATATCTCTTCATCAGCTGCTCATCTGATTCAATAGTCCTATTATTGGCTCCCACTCGGAGAACCTCGATTGAATCCAATAATCTTGGATCTTTATCCTGTCTGAATCTCACCAGGCTTAATCCTCGGAGCATACCAGCTGGAGTTGATCCAAATGCTCTAATTTCTACCACCTGGTTCATATATTTTTCAGGATGCCTGTATGCATCAAACCTCACCTCATCAGTTAGGCCAGAGCCTACTTCTCCACATTGTCTTCCAGTCTTATCTTCCAATATAAATGTTCCTACGCCTTTCCCTTTCAATCTACCAGATCCTGTGGTAAATCCAACTATCTTCAGGTCAAAGCTCTGGCTGGTCTTTTGCTTAAGCCACTTAAATGGCATCGATCTTCGGTCACCGGCGAGGTTTTTAATAACCACGCCTTCGCCGACCTTCTTAACTGATGCAGAGCCTCCATTGAAGACTGCCTTACTATTGATAACTCTCTCATAGAATCCTCTTCCTCCAGTAGTCACTCCCTTCGGGACTTTGAAATATGGACTATTTATATCCCTCTCCATTTCTAAGAGAAGATCTCTTCTCTCTGCATATGTTGCACTCCTTCTCAACAATGGGCTCTTAATTACCTCAAATGGATGATACTTAATTTTTCCAAGTCTCTGTTGACTTTGAATCGCTTTCCAGGGTCTTGAATTCAGAATTCCAGATACATCCTCATAGCTGCAAACCGGAATTCCATTGACATTCTTCTCCACAGCCAGCTCGCCCTGAACCACGGTTCCATTCCACTTCTTCGGAATCTTCAAGTCCCTCAAATGGGGGACATTATCCGATTTATAGATACTCTTGTTATCCACAGATAGCCTTCTGCTACTGAAGGAGTTACCTTTCTTTCCAATCCTACAAGTAAAATTTGCACCATCCAATTTTACTTCTTTAATATATCTTGGATCATCCCAAACTTCAGGAGGCACTTTGGTTGTATATTCATTAGCTTCCACAGTCCCGAATTTATCAAGATCATGATGCTTCAGAATTCCCCAGTCTGTCCCACTCTGGGGGAACATACTGTAATCTCCTTGGGTCTTCAACCCGTAGAATCTGACCCTCAGTCCTGTCTGCTTCCCAGATAGATTCTCACTCTGGATCACAGCCATTCCCTCGTCGAATTTTCGAACGAGACCTGCACCGTAACCATCTTCTATGGTCCCTTCCCAATCTGAGTAAGACTCAGAATGGTCAGGTTGACGATACAGGCCATGTAATCCATATCCCTTCGGCAGTGGCTTTCTTATAGCCCAACTATAAGCCTTGCCATTGATATGGATCCTCAGATCATAGTGGAGACCAGCTCTTCTAGCATGGTGCTCTTGAATCACAAACCTAACCGCCTGTGGCTCTTCAACCTTGGGAATGTTGGAGATACCACCAATATGACCCACCGGAAGGTCCCCGTTTGTAATTCTAATTGGCTTTCCCTTAATCCTTCTATACAGGAAGAATCTGTTCATCTTCCCACCTAGAACCTCAGCCTCTTCAACCTGAGTCAGCTTTCTCATAATCCTTGGCCTGACCACAGCCATAAGCGGAATAGTGAACAGATAATTATTTTTCAGGAATGCGTCTCCAATTCCCAGGATTATGGCTTTGAATTTCCTATTCATAGGACACCTCGAGCTATAGAAAACAACTCTACATATTCCAAAAAATCTTTATCAATGGGATGAATTTGGTACCTGACTCCATACGGTGACAAACCAAACCCATATAAAGGCATGAAATAAAAAAAGAAATGATATATTACCAGACCACTCATAATCGATGTGGGTTCATCGTATTGTACAATACAAGGAGCACCAATCTCGAGAATATTTCCTGTATATAAATAGAGTTGATTGAGTTTCAATTTATTGGGGTTCATTTCAAACATCAAGAAATAAATCTACGAATTCGGGACGAATTCCCCCAACTCTTTTTGGAATTCCGGAATCTTCGCGAAGATCCCAATGGCATATTGAATAGTCAAACTTGCACGAAAAAGTGGGATTAATCACACACACATTATATACTTCAGGCTCCGAAACCCAACCAATAACTATACAAGGATAAGTTGTTGGGCTCTGAATAATATCACCTTTCTTAAATCTTGGCTCTCCCATTTAGGCTTCCAAATCCTTTGGAATGGATTCAAAGATACCAATGCGCCTAAAGTGATCAGCAATCTCGGAAACAAAAAGTTGCTTGGCCATAACCCAATCGGGGTTTGCAACCAACCTAACGTTCTTTCCGGCCATAGTCCCTTCCTTAATACCATATTTTCTCATAATCGAGTAGAATCTCTTCTTTATGCTCCCGATGGTATCGGAATTCTCAATCTCCAACCTGATAATCTCCTCGGCCAGGCTGCACATCAACTTGTTGTAACCCCCAGATTTATTCTTTTTGCGCTTCGGAAGCACCTTCTCCGGTGCTTTCTTCGGTGGGATATTCCTCGACATATCTTAACTCCTTATCTTTATCTTTTCCACACCAAATTCCCAGTGCGGAGAGAATTCCTAAAATCAATATCTGCACTAGAGCTCCTCTCTTTTTGGATCTTTTCCTTCTCTACGATAATGTTTCAGGAGCGCTTTCTCTGCCCACTCTTTGTCCTTTTCCGTTAGTACAATCTTATCAGGATCTCCATAGAATACAAGAAAATAGGGGGCAATCTCTGTGTCATTAAGTAGACGCCGACCCCAATATTTGTGGGGTACGTCTCTTTTATAATATTCTGTTCCAGTTAGTGGTCTACCCCTAAATATATAAAACCAGAAATCAATTTGGCACAGCGCCTTTCTCACAAATTGCCTTATCATTTCTTTTCCTCTTCTTTCGGATTGACAGGTCTATATTCAAAATACCAGTCTCTAGGATCCTGACCATATCTTTTCAACAGCTCTTTCATATCCCGAATAAAGCTCAACTGGTCTTTACTAAAGTCGTTTTGTTCTGTCATCTCTTCTTTCTTATCCAATACAATCTCCTTTCTCTTACAGCCTCTGTGCTCTTGGAGGACGCATTTTATCAAGAGCTTCGTAAATCTTTTTCTTAAACCTTGCTATTTTACCAGTATTTAAATATTGGGACCACGTTCCTCTATTGCTCTTCCAAGCCAACTTATATCTCAACAATATCTTTTCTACGTTAGGATTTGATATTCTTACAAGCTCGAGCGGTCTAAGTGTACCTTCCAGAGCCTCCAGACATTCCAGAAAACGATAGGCATCCACTTCAATGCCATCTATGGTAACTATATCAACTGTGCTGACAACCTTTTTTTTCTTGGCTTCTATTTTCATAGTGACCATAACTTCCTTTCTATGAGAAGAGCTTTTACATAGACTCCCAGCCTCTCTATTTCCACAGTAGTCATCTCTTGAGTCTTATCACCCTTGTCTATAATCTCTTTTATTCTTTTCACGTAATGCGTCTCTTTTTCAAAAAGCACTTCTCCTAGTCACTTCTCTCCTCCATCTATGGCACAAACAAATTAAAATATTTCTTCAGAGCAGGATAAACAACCTTACCTTCAAGATCAAATGGACATCCTACCATCACTTCCCTATAGGGCGCGTTATCCCAGGGAGGATTGATCCTATAGACACAGTAGAACATACCAGCAGCAGATACTGAGATCACCTTATAATAGCTCCGGTCGACTTTTACAATCTGTCCGGAAAGCGATTTACCATGCTCGGAAAACAACCCCATCAGACAACCTCAGGTTCAACCTTAATCAACCGCTCCTTGATCTTCTCCTGGATATCTTCAGTGAATTCCCGGAGTATGTGCCAAGTGGCCACGAATGTAGCTTCTGCAAAGTGCTGACCGACGGTAAAACCGATAACACCAGCGCTAAGACCCACTAAGGCGGCAACATAGGGTTTCCGGTCTTTAATTATCTTTGCAGCGATTGTCATCATGGCTACAACAGTGAAAGCAATTGCGATTTCCGGTGTGAAAATACTCAAAGCGGCACTGGCTACAGCCAGACTGCAGTGTTTAATAATGCTCCTGGCGCTATAATCTCCGGCCTTTATATGCTCAATAGCCTTCTGGAATTCTCCCTGGATTACATCTCCTCCCTGGAGAATTCTCTCCCTGGCTATAGTTGCATATCCCCGGAACATATCCTTTACTTCAGCACTAGCTTTATCGAACTCGATCATCTATAGCCTCCTTTATAAAATAAATCGAGATATTCAGAAAGGTACTTAGGACATGGATTCAAGAATTTTTCAATGGCTGCCTGTTCATAGCTCGCTACTGTTCTATCAAAGAAACGCACAGTGCATAGCCCCCCATCTTTGCCAGTACACTTGCCATAATCAGCCACTGGTATGTGTTCCCAACCAAATGAGTACCAGGAACCGATCTTAATCTGTTTCATTTTCATATATTCTCTCGCAAAACAGATTGAGATATTCGGAAAAATGTTTGGGAGGTAGGCATATGGATTTTCCAACAACTTCCTTAGAAAATGAACATCTACCTCTACCTAGCAGAAACTCGAATATGTGCTCGCCAGGGTAATAGGGATGTGCAGCGCCAATGTATATACAATAGACATCTGCTCCTTTACAATTTGTAAAGAAATACCAGTGACCAACTAAAAGTTGCTTTACTTTCATCCTCGCTCCCTTTCATCATCCAGGACCTGTTGATTTTCCTTCTCCATAATCTTGAGAAACTTTCCAGCTGCCTCATCAAATGAATTCCCAGAGACATGGATTTCATTCCTGACATAGCCATAATGGCTAATGTGCCAGCGATCACCCCAATAATCGTAAGAAATCTCCAGAGTTCCATCACGATTCTTATGGTGATCATGGCCAATGTAGGTTTACCTCCCGAATACCGGGGCACGAATCTTCAAGATCTTTGGTGTCAAACAATGACAAATATCGATTGAAAAGTGGATCAACCGGTTCAATGTCAGAACAAATCTTGTCTTCTGACAAATCAAACCATACGCACTGCTTGGGGTCACCCAAGGTAATAAATCTCCACATCACCACACTGGGAAGGATGTCAGCTCTCCCGCCAAATGTTTCATAAAACAGAAAACATTTGACAATGAGCCTGTTATGATGGAGATACCAGGAACCAATCCTGAGAGCTTCAATCTTCACATCTTGCCTCTACTTTTCAACATTTGAATAGCGAGAAATATTGGTCCAGGATTGGATGAACTGGCTCGACATTACGGTGAACCTCCTTATCCAACAGATTAAATCCACTGTATGGAGATTCATTAAAGAGAACGAATCTCCACCATGCATTGCGTTGACGATCTTTATAAGTGTAGAGAAACTCGACAATGAAGTTGCCCTTATAAAGATACCAGGAGCCGCTCCTCAGCCCGCTCACAAGCATTACTTCTTTCCCTTCTTCAAATGCTTCAGAAGCTTGCTGCTCTTTCCGAGTGCCACAAAGAGATCAAAGATCCCAGCGTCCTTGATAAGAGCAACGGTTTCAAATGCTTTCTTGGGGTTCATTCCAAGAAGTAATGCCTCTACTCCCTTAGCTAGCTTCTCCAGAGCCTTTGCCTGAGCGATTTGCATCTTCTTAATCTCGGCTTCGCTTTGCTTCTCCTGCCTAAACTGGGGAGCCCTTGCATATTTCAGCGTATCAGCTTTCTGCATTTTAGGTGAAAGCTCTTGTTTGACCTTCCTACCAAGAGCCTCAGCCTTTTTCATTTTCTTTTCGTGCGGTCTCACTTCTTCACCTCCTTCAAATCAAATGTTCTTATATATCTAAACACCAACGCGTTATCAACACGGATAAACTCCATGTATCCACGATCAGTTATCCACTTATCTGATTCCTGAGGAATTCCATATCTTTCTACTAAGTTCGCCCGGATTTTGCGGGTTGCAGTTCCAATAAGCAGCTTCTTCAATCCGCTAACTTTCTTACTTAGGATCACGGAATCTATTGGAGTCTCATAAATTCTGAATTCAAAATCATGATCATGATACTTCGTCTCACAGAAATAAAATGATCCACTATCTTCCACTGTAACTCCAAGAACGCCTTCAATTTGATCTTTGTTCATCTCCCACCTCATATGAGATGGAGGATGATACCCCGGGGGCATTCCAATTTCTTCTCCTTTGGCAAATGATGCCCACAGGAGAGCTCCGCAGAAAAGCAGAAACGCAAAGAAGGCTAGGAGCGATAACTTGAAATTAGTATGGTCCCGATTATTCATTTCTTCCTCCATCCCGCCCAAACAAAGGCAGCTATTAGAAGAATAAATCCAACTGAACAAAATGTAATTAATGTTTCAAACATAGTTACATAAATAATGATAAATATTTTTCGAAACTCCCGCTAACTTCGTAAATATCACTCGTTGAGTCAACTAAAACTAAGGATAATTTATAAAATGAACCAAGCTCGGGACACCCGAAAATCTCTTTAAATTGGTATCTCCGAACAGAATTTGGGGCCAATCTCCAAGAGATCCAAGATCCTACGTAGGACCGAAATCTCCTAGCAGATTTAAAAAAATAAATTTTTCCTATTTTCAATTGAGAGGGATGCCGAATCTCTCTCATTTTTCCTTCTTACCAAAAAACGCCCGAGTGAGAAATCTTGAGAATCCATAGAGCAAAGCACCCATGACTATAAAAGTAACTATGAATTCCAAGATACTCATCAGTTTATCCTCCCGGCATCATTTCTAAACAATTGGAAATAACTTTCCAAATCCTTGTCAATCTCATGAATAGTTGCGCTTGGATATACAATTGCAATATACGATAACCTCACTTCACCTGGCCTCCTGAGAACGCATCTGAAGTAACAGTATCTTGGCTTTGGATCAAAGCTAGTAATGCTTTCGGCGCTCATATAGGAAACATATCTCTTTGACACACTACAATAATAAATCTTGCCTTCTCTTAGGGATCTGGGAGATTTAACTGGTTTCATATTCCCGGTCCTCAGAGAATAAATTCACATAAGATTCAGAAGTGTGATCCAACTCGTATAACCCGTAGCTAACCCACTTATATCTTATGCTAAAGGGGTAGTATCCGTGGGGAAACAGTTCAACAAATTTATACAACACGGGTGCCGGCGGAGGAAATTCACTATGATCTATTCTATAAAGAAATAGAAAATAAGAATTCTCCTCCTTGTTGTAATAAATCTTGCCAGGTCTAAGCTGACTATAATGCGTAATCCGCTTCATTTCTTCATCGTAGCCCTGGCTGCTGCCTCCATCCCATGTGCTGGATGCCACTTTCCATTGACCCAACCGGATAGATACTTTCCATTCGGGCTCATTTTCCAAACAATTTTACAGCCCTGCCTTGCAGCCTGACCAAAGACTGAAGCCTTAGCTGGATTCTGAGTCAATAATTTCTGTCCGCCCCGCAGAATAATCTGCTTAACCTTGCCACCAGCCACAGCCTTCACTGGTAGGCCTTCAACCCTATCGAGCTTGAAGATGCTTATGGCTATTTTATCTAGAAGCATTTATCCCTCCACATTTTCCAATCTCACAAAGATCCTTCCTCAGTTTCCTTAATTCCTCAGCAATGTCCAGAATTTCCTCCTGGAATCTTATCATCCGGCTATTGAACCTATCTACAAGATAATCAGCGTAGCTCATTGCTTAAACAACCCTAAGTATTCAGCGAATGCTCTTGAAACCTTTATTGCATTCCTTGCGCAACAGTTGTCATGAATAAGTCCACATGGGCCATGGCTTAGTGGCTGAACATTGTAACCGGGACCCTCTTGAGAATTCGGGCTCGGCTTCCATCTAGAGAGAACCTGTACAACACAGTCACAAGAAGGAATAATAAGATGTCTATCCTTTTTCAAATGGCAATAAAGAATATCACCAGGCTTAAATTTTGCTTCTTGATCACTCATATAATCTACTTCAAAAGAACAACCTTTTTCGTCTCTGAAAACCCAGGTGCAGACATCTTCACAAAATATGTACCAGAAGCACACTGTGCATTCCAGCTAATATGATATGTACCAGGAACATGCTCGGAGTCAACAAGACGCGCAAACTCTTGTCCCAAAAGATTGTATACAGCTATCCTAACCATACTCTTCTCAGAAACATCGTACCTGATCATCATCGATGGATTAAATGGATTAGGATACGTACCTACACTGAATTCTTTAGGAACCATGCTGAATTCATCTTCATCACCTGATGCACCAGTATACGAAAAGTTAATATCTACCTTCACCTCGCGGGCGTCTGTCCCAACCATGACGGTGCCGGACCCAACTGCATTGGTAAATGTATCGGGAACACAGTTGCCCCCGTCAAAATGAATCTTCAAGAGCTTCACATTCTGACCGGATGGCAAAGCTGGAAACACTCCGAAGCATCCAACGGTCAGACGACTGCCATCAAGATGGGTAAAGTTAAGCTCATTGGCTGAAACAGAGCTTTCCCACTGAACCTTTTTCACAACGCAATCTCCAAAGTCGAGCATTATGACAATAGCTCCTATCGAATCTGGGGAACTGTATTCTACCTTCGCCAGATTTTCCTTCACATCAATATTGATACAATGTTGTGCACTAAAAACCCAAGTTGCTGTCAAAGCTGCAATTGCAAAAATCAGCATCCCAAAAGCCCACTTACCTGTCCTGCTCATAACATCCTCCTACGGTTAATTGTTCAATATTTCAATCCTTGGGAATATAGGAATCCCAATAATCCTCTTCCATCTAACCACTGTCTTCTCTCTACTTAGTGCACCTCTAATCACTATATATGCGGCCAACAAAGTGCTGCCGGTTAAATTTGCCAATCCGACAATATTTCCTACCCCCATAAATGCGAGAATTCCAAAGCTCATTGCTAGGTTTAAACCCGCAGCCAATACTCTGTGATTATATATAAATATCCTGACCTTCTTTCCAAGACTGTACAGGATAAACATTTGGAAAGCAAATAGACTCAGTGCCGATATCCAGAAGAAACTTAACAAGTTAGCTCCCTTATTTTGATTCCCAGCAATTCCAACACCTTCTGCAATGCCTCAGAGTAAGGAGCATATATGCTGGTCTATTTTCGCAAGCAAAATCTGCATCGCCCACTTTCATCCAGGGAATCTGCACCCTGCAGAACCTGAATGTCTTCGCTCTGCCAGAATGACACAGCTCGATATAATGCTTACAGCTAAGGCAATTTTTAGGATACACTGTCTCATCAATCCGATAACTTCCTTGCTTTCTCCATTTCTTTGCTTTCGGCACAGCTCCCTTTCTATTTTACGAAAAGCCTAATATAATTAACCAGTTCCTTACAATCACTGGTCCCCGTAGCGACATACATCGGCCGGGGTAGCGCCTTTTCCTTATCGTAGTTACGCGTTGTCACTTTTTCGTTAAGAACGTTTTTCCAAAGGACAACGTATATTTCTCTGTGATACGGGCCGCCAATCTCGGCACCCATAACTTTCCCTACCCAAAAACTGGGTGTGATGCGTCCATCAAAGTCGTATACCTCAAGCCAAAAAACAGTTTTCCCGGCGCTTAAACAATCTTTGGCAAGGCGCCCCTGCGTTTTAGCTTTTCCTGTCATCAGAACCTTCTTTTATGAAACAGCTTTAAAAATTCATGAAATTGCGGGGAGAGTTCACAAGCACCTTTAGCACAACCATCGTCAATACTAATTGTTGTGCAGCCACGTTCAAAAGTTTTTCCAAAACCCATGCCACAATGGTAAGAGATACATTTGACCCTATACACATCTATGGATGTGTCAACGGAAACAATTTCTGTAAGACAAGAGCATCCCATGACGTCGGAACTAAGATAGATGATATCACCAGGTTTAAACACTTTTATCTTAGTCCTACTATTCATCTTCGCCCTCTTTTATAACTTCTTCCAGAGTCTTCTCGCCACGCAACATAGCCAGGCGATTTTCTATAATCTTCCTATCAACATTTGCCTGTCTAATCTCTCTTCTTATTTCTCCTGCGGATTTCATAGCTTCTCCTTTGATGCCACCTTACCAACAAGTAGGTGCCGACAAATACAAAGCCAACTGGATTCTCAATGCAACATACCAGTATAGCAATGCCACAGATTGACTTCAGAATAAAAATAAATATTTTCTCTTGGGTCATCATCTCCTCGCGGCGCAATGATGAACACATGCAGCGATAATTCCAGACCCAGCCAGAATTGCAGCCGACACAGTTCCATCAATTACAAAGAAGACGAATCCAGTCACTGCCATCCAAATCGCAAACAGATAAACAAGCGCGGTTACTAATGATATAAACATACTATTCTCCTTACCTAGATTTGTGCCACATATCTTTCTAAATCTATCAGTTGTTTCCATAACCTCTCTCCCTAGAACTTATAGGTATCAAGGAGGTCAACCAGGCGAACATTATGATAATTCACAAGGTAATCTATGGCTGCCCGCATCTTTAGACCCGGAGCTCGCCTCATATGTTTCCTCAATAGATCCTCAGCTTCCTGCCTGTCTCTAAATCTCTTCCTTTTTTTCTCTGACATCTATCCTCCTATAAATTTTAACATAAAACTCAATATAGCAAGATCTCCCACGACACATGCAAATATGGAGAATTCTAGAAGCAGGATGGTAATATCATGGGAATCCGTAAAGCACCTACCAGAGGAATTATCTTTATGATACTCCTCCCAGCTATCATAGTCATCCAGCTTCAGAGCAATTCTATTAATTATACTATTGATTAAACGAAACATTATTTTGCCAACTTTTTTACACCATCAAAAAAGCTACTCCAAAAAATTCCGAATCGTGCATAGTTTATTGAAACCTCACAAAATCCTGTTCTTTTAACACTGAAACCTAATAGATCTTTCCAGAAACAATTAACGCCTCCACCATTGTACTCGAATCCCAGCCTTTTTAGATCAATCCGTATATGCACAGCATTCACTTCCTTTCCATCTTTCTTATTATAACTTGCGCCCTCTTACCCTTTTAATCTTCCTCACTGTTATTTGAATCTGATCATCGGATTTAATCCCAAAACCCCTTAGATACATATAGCCAAAGCCTTGATAAAACATGCCCTCGTCATCGAAGCAAACCGTCCGCTTAATCTTAGGAACTAAACGTTTAACTGCCATCTCTGACCTCCTTCCCTAAAGACTCATAAATAAAATAGTACCTATAAGTATCATTTCTCCTCCTTCTCTCTCATCCTGTCCTCAAGGGCCCGGATCCTCTGATCCAACCCAGATATTTTTCCCATCACAATCCGAAAGGATTTCTTAATTCGAAAGAGATATTCGGTAACCCTTTCGGTGAATTGGAGAACTTGATTTGGATCTAATTCAGACATGGTTCTCCTATCATGGGAACGCAAGCTTAGCCCATGCGCCAATACCTGCAAGAATTGAACCGGCGATCATCACATTACCTGTGAGTGAGCCGTAGGCTAATATCCAGTAACAGGACCAAAAATTAATGAATTCAACTACCATAGCTACCTCCTAAAATAGTGCAGTGCCTATAAGAATCCAGAGGATTAGTGACGAAACAACAAAGCAATACAGACCCCATCCGCTATTGAGATCTCCCAGAAAATCTCCATAGGTTTGGCTTATACGTTCCATTAGGCCAAAGAAAATAGCCAGGATGAGGAGAGTAACGCTACCTGGTAGTAGAATGGTAAACCAGAATACTTTCTTGATAGTTTTTATCAATGTGTCCTCCTAAGCGCCTCAAATGTGGTTTTGCCGGAGCGTCCGTGGATCAGCAAACATAAGAATGAATTCAGCAAACTCCTCTGAGACTACAACTCCTGACATATCCAACTCCCCACCAGTATCAAACCAATCAAAAATTCCAATGTTTGATACTATTGTCTCCGCAGTTGCACGCGGCTTATACGGCGGACCCGGCATGGTGACCCCGGCAACCTTGCAAAGAATCTCGATTTTATTCTCAAAGTAATAAACATACTGGCCAACCAGATCCATCTTATATGTCCTAATAAGGCTCATATTTCACCATGGCCATGATTTGAACCACCAACAGATCAAGACGGTGGCAATTAGGCAACTCGCTCCCCACGCTGTTAAGAGCAAGAGATCAAGCTCAAAAGATTTGAGTGATCTGATAATATGATCAAAACAACATTTCATTTTATTCATTCCTTTTGAGAATTATCACCTTCACTTTCTGTCTACCAAATTCCATTGCTTTGTCCATAGTCCGAAAGCAAATGTCTAGATCCATGCCCCGAATAGCGGGGCCTGTGTCATCAACTAGTCCCAAGCCCAACCCTTCTATATAAATAATAGAGTTCAAAGGCAGAACCCTTGGGTCTGCAGCAACGGTGAAAATATCCATTCCACCAATATTCATAAACCCTAGATTTACAACGGGCTGCCCGTTCCGGGCTATACTATTGTATGGGGGGCCTATCGCATACCCGGTGGCTTCAAATTCAAGCACCGTTCCGTTCTCGACGGATACATTGAGTTCTATCCCCTCAATTGTACTATTCAATTCCTTACTTAAGTCGCTATTGTGGACAACAGATCCAAGATGAAGAGCAAGGATTAGTACAATCAGTACGATATATCCCGCTTTCTCGTTAAATCCCACAATTTCCTCCTTAACAGTAGTTAATTCGCTCATCTTTAGGCATGAGTCGCCAGTCCGAGCCTGACGACTCATGCCCTATCATTGGCCGCGTTTCCGAACAGGTGCCACAAACTGCCTACCAGAGTTATCCGAAAAACCCACCCCATATAAGAATACAGTAAGTTATTCCAACGCCAAGCAGATGATGCCAGAAATTTGTTTTGGATAGAGACCCATGGTTGTGTACAGCAGAGAGCACACCTACTGCTGTGAAAGCTATAAGAATAATCTGCGGAATCCCAAGATGAATAGTCATTTTGTTCCTCCTTTCCATAGTTTCTTAATCCCTAGATAAATAGGGAATAGATAGAAGCCAAACGGACCGATTACACAATAGCCTAAGAATACCTTCTTCGCCTTACTGGCCTTTTTCCACTCAGATTTAATCATAGATTTCAACTTCCCAAGGTTCATAATCACCTACCGAGTCTCTTAATGAACCATCGGGACACAGGTTCCACCAACAAAACTGAGAAAAGACCTATGGCAACGATAAGTCCAACAAGAGCTCCGACAATAATAGCAAGTATCCATGTTCCCATAATATGATCCTCCTATTTATATACCATAGTTATCATCTCGTCGGCGGAATAGCCTCTTCTATCTGCATAAGTTCCTAACCGCCCCTTTATTAAAATCTGAAGATCTCTATTAAATTCCTTCGAATTTAGACCAAACTTAGATTTTAATTCTAGTGCCCTTCTCCATGCGGCAATCTCATCCCTTTGAATAGCCTTAATGGTCCTAGGGGCCATAGAATTTAGTGAATCTGCCTGATAAGAATAAAGGCGAGCAAAGTATGCTTCCTTTTGTTTCTTGTCCATAAGGGCAAATACATCTTGGTGGCCTACTTCGTGAAGCAATATCATAACTGCAGTTCTGTTATCTGATGCAAATATATCAATTTGTGTCACACAATGAGAGGTTCCGGAAAAGATAATATAACCATCTTCTCCTACAAATCTCCTCTCAACTGGCACCTTAACATCTGCCACCATATCTTTCCACACAGATAAATAAGATCTCATTTTTGCATTCTCATGAATTTTCTATAACATTTTTTGCACACACTAAGTTTCCAATCTCCAAAGAGTTCCAAGAACTCTGGTGATGGAAAAACATCAAATAACTCTTCCAAGCCGTTCCTTCTTGAAGCATTTGCATCTCCACATACAGGGACCTGCTCTCCATACTCGTAGTAATGATAGTGCATCCAGCCCCAAGGCTGAACCCATCCCACGGGGAAATACTGGCCTATCCAGCTTCGATGTTTGTTCATTGGAATAACAAAATGAATTCCTTAAAAGAATTGGACAATTCTTGTATCTCATTACGCACTCCCTCCTGATTAAGGGAATGACTGTATCTGCAACCTTGAATCGGCTGTGAGCCCCTTGCCCAGAACAGAAACCAATTCCACTCAGCCTCGTAATCAATATATGTTAGGATTTGCAGGTGCCCATAGCAAATCCTAAAATAGTCCTTCTGCTTCTCCAGTTTATTTGGATCCATTACGCTCTGGTTAGAATTTCACACCCACTGCTCGTCACTACAACAGTATCCTCAGCATGGGCATTTAACCTTCTATCCTTGGACACTACGGTCCAACCATCATCCAGAACTTCAACATCTGGATCTCCAACCTTAATCATGGGTTCGATTGCAAGAACCATGCCCTCTTTCAAAATAGGGCCACTTCCTATAAAGCCATGATTCGGAATATGAGGATCCTCATGAAGGTTTCTCCCAATTCCGTGACCACCATAATTCCTTACGACGTCGAACCCTCTTGCCTCAGCAGACAGCTGGATATCTGAAGATATATCACCAAGATGGATACCGGGTGTTATGAGTTCAACAGCTCCCTGAAGGATCCTATTCACAGACTGGATCATGTACTCTGCACCATAGTGAATTTTTCCTACTGGCCATGTCCTGGCTGCATCCGCATGGAATCCATCCTTATAGAGCCCTATATCAATAGATATAATCTGGCCCTCTTCGAGGAATCTATCAGCATTGGGAATTCCATGAATCAATTCATAACCTATCGACGCGCATATGGTTGCGGGAAAACCCTTATATCCTTTAAAGGAGGGCACTGCTGCTACGTCCCTCATGAATTCCTCGGCAGCCTGATCTAGCCAACCGGTGCTCACGCCGGGCACAACATATCCCTTAAGGTGGTCAAGCACTCCAGCAAGAAGCGCCCCATTCTTTGTCATGATCTCTATGTCTTCCTTGGACTTGATATGTATCATGAATCTCTCCTCACAAACTCGGGTGATTGTCACAGTAAGCATACTGTGGCTGTCACAGTAAAAAAATAGGGAGTGACTGAAGGCTCCACTAATGTGTCAAGACAAGAAGTGGTGGCCAAATATGCAGCCACTCCCCAGGCAATTAACCTGATCGCCTGCACTCTAATAAATCTCTCAAACAGGTTAATCCAACAACTATTCGCCAGAGGAATTAGAAGGGAAGATCATCGTTGCTCTCTGGACTATCTGAGTTCAATTCAGTTTGAGGCGACTCTTCCGCATTCTCCGGATGATCACCAGCTGGTGCTGATGGACCTGTGCTACGCGGCTTGTTCCCGAAGATGACTCTGCTAGCTGCGACGAAGATATAATTCCGTACCTCATTACCATCGCCACCGGTAAAATCTCGTCTCTGCAGAGTTCCCTCTACTCCAACTTGCTGGCCCTTTACCAGGTAGGTGGCACAATTCTCAGCTGCGGGACCATAGATCCAGATCTGAAACCAATTCGGATCCGGCTGTACTTTCTGACCAGCCTTATCCTTATAGGGTGGTTTCGGAACAGCTAAGCTTAGCCTTACCTGGGGAGTGCCACTAGGAGTATAGGTGACTGTCGGGTCGTTTCCAACCCTACCAGTTAAAATGACTCTGTTCATACCTAACATTCTGTTTCACCTCCTTAAGTTCCTAAAGATTATAAATTTTCACCCTGGGACTTCAGACCCAGAGTCATTGCTTGATTCCTTTTCTTCATCCTATGAAGGATTTGACTTAGCGACCGATCACGGTCTTTATTGTACCATCGAGCAGCTTAGCCAACTCGGGAAGCAAAACTCTGGCAACCAAAAGTAGAGATGCAAGATAGAACAGATTTCCACTAAAGATCAGGCCGGCCAGGGCTACGATAGCAATAACCATCTCATAGGTACCGAGAAAATCGGCAACCTTTGTGATTATGGTCTGCAACATGTTCTGTATCACCTCCTTCCATTGCGTTTCTTCTTCGATTCAAATCTCCTCTGGGAATTCCTCTTTCTCTTATAATAGCTCCGCGGCTTCCCAGACTTCGAATGGCATTTTCCCATTTATTTTCCACCTCCGTATACGGCATCAACTATTCCATATCCCTTGGCTTGCTCCGCATCCATAAAAAAGTCACGATCTGTATCTTTTTCAATGACCCGCAATGATTGACCGGTATGCTTTGCCAGAATCTTGTTCAGCCTATCCTTAATCCTTATGATCTCCTCTGCATGCCTCTGGATATCGCTGGCTTGACCTTGGAATCCCCCCCATGGCTGATGAATCATCACCCGGGAATTTTCCAGACAAGCCCGCTTCCCATTTTCTCCAGAGGCTAGGAGCAAGGCTGCCATACTGGCACACTGACCAATACAAATTGTGCTCACAGCAGGCTTAACGAACTGAATCGTATCATAGATCGCAAGACCTGCAGTTACATAGCCACCCGGGCTATTTATGTACAACTGAATGTCTTTTTCAGAGTCATCCCCTTCCAGATAGAGAAGCTGAGCTGTAACCAACGCGGCAACAGCATCATCTATAGGAGTTGAAATGAGGATTATTCGATCTCTAAGTAACCTTGAGAATATATCGAATCCTCTTTCTCCTCTACCTGTGTTCTCAATTACCATTGGAACTAGATGCTGACTCCTTAGATGAAGCCCAGATTTGTTATCGGACATCATTTCCATCAACAATTCTTTGTCTGTCTTCATAGTCATCGTTTTCTCTCCTTTCCTTCCTTATCTCAGACCACTTCTTTCCGCAGCAGTCACACTTTTCCCAAGGCCAATGAATACCCATGATAGTTTTGACAGATAACAATATCAACATAACAAACATAAGTATTTGCCACCATTCACTTAAAATAATCATTTTCATCCCCTAAAGAGAATACCCACGTTTCCTACCTCTTCATTATGAGGTTCGAAAAAGTAGGTATTGTAGTTATCTACAATCAGATCATGATCTCTAAATGCTTGGGCTGCTAACTCATAAATAGGAATTGCCTTATTCCTTGAATAAGCCGAGCCCAATCAAAAAGAACAATAAGAATGATCTGGAGAATTAGAAATCCACATCCGCACAGAGCCATAGCTCCAATGTAGCGGTCGATGAATTTCTCCAGCCAACCTAATATGGCATCCATTGTCTACCTCCTATCCAGGGTATCGTTCTCAAATGGAATCCACATCCTCATTGCGCTTAACTCCCGTTCTCTCACTGGAATGAGGATCCCACTTATATTCACCTTGAAATTTCCCTTCATTGTAGCACTTCAGTGCAAACCTATAAGCATCTATGTAATTCTCAGGATCAGTACCTGGAGGTAACCCATATCTGCTTACCAGAAGATCTCTGAAACTAGCCTCCAGCTTATCCTGAAGGAATCCCTCAATCTTTTGAGGAATTACCTGCCACTGGGTTTTCTTGAGCATCTCCCTTGTCTTGGAGAAGACCCATCCGGTGCAAAGCTCAAGATAATACTTCTCAGGATCGAGACTGCCAAGCAAATTTATGACAGTCGAAGCCGCATCGCGAAGATAGAAATCCTTTCCCTTCTTAAATGAAGACACTGGGATTTCACTAACCTCATATCTGTTATTGGCTTCTACCCACATACCTATGAGCATTCCTCCTAAGCAAGAATTCCCAGTAAAATATCCCTTTCCGCTTCTTCTAACATAGAAGCACTGAGTATCTGGGACCTCAAGATCAAATACTTTTCCCTTGTATGGAACCAAATCCTTCTTGAGCTTACCAACAAACGTTATCCTACCTTTCCTGATGGTAATCTCATAACAGGGAGTCGTTGCAGAGACCTTCCTGTCTCTAATAACACTGTCTCTCTTTCGCTGAGTGGTGTTGAAGCTATAACCAAGTTTTACTAACACCTCCTCAAATCCGCCTCTTAGCTTCCCAGACACTGTATAGTATTTTGCAATTCTATCCTCTCTTCCGTGAGCTCCGCTCCAGTTTCCATCGCCAAGCATCATCCAGTTCACCAAATGAACAAGATACTTGGGACTAAGATCCAGGATGTCCCTTGGGATGAATTTATTGTAACAGTTGCCAAGCTGATGGAGATAGCTCCATAGCTGCATGTTATTAATAATGAATCCAGTTTTCCTTTCCCCAAAGTTAAATGGCAACCTCTTCAAAAGACTCCTGATCTTTTGCCGAGGTTTCTCCCTAAATTGTGCAACGCCAACAATGTAGTCGCCTTTTCCCTTCCATGTCCAGCCTTCGGCAAGCCAAATTCCAAGAAAGGAACACCAATCCTTCATAGGAATCTCAATGAACTTCCTCTTCGGAAACCATTTCCTAGCCTTCAGCCCTGGAAGAACGAAGGTATCCTGATCGGTACCTTCCCATTCACCAGCTCTTGGAATTCTATCATTAGATCTCATTCCATCAAGTGGAACATAGTGAGCATTATATCCAGTGACCTTCTCGGTCTTCTTCGCGGAGCTGCCCTGGAACCTCCTCCGGAGGATTTTCATATGATGATGGGGAGTAACCCTAATATCAATGGTACGATTATGAAGATGAACCAGGTTTCCATCATAATCGTAATCCAACCTGTTTGAGAAGGGACTCCAAAAGATCTTTCCTTTATCATCATAGGTTAGAACCAGATCGTTATCCTGAAGCTGGTCATAACTAAGCCAGCCCCTTCGGGTTAGGATCTCAGCATTAAAATCTTCGCACCCCCATCCGGCATCGTCAATCTGAACTTTGATCTTCTTAGATCCTTTCATCATCTGCCAGGGATTTACTCCCCTATACAGTTGAGCGAGCTCATCTGGACAATTGGTATGGACAGTGATAAGACCGTTGCTTCTCTGATAGATACTTAGCCTAAATGATTCCGGAATCTCGACCCCGTTCCCCTTCACATTTAGGATCATATAGGCAGCATTAGGTACAATCAGGAATCCTTTCGTTCCTTCAATGAGTTCCTTAACCTTCAGGAATTCATCCCAACTTATATGTTTAGGCATAGCTCCTCCTACTTTATGTTCCATCTCTTACCTTTCAATGCATCCCTTATGGATGCTTGCCATCCAAACTTCTTCCTGATGATATTCAGAACCCTTGGATTCGTGGTCTTCCTGACCACACTGTGAATCCGGTCCTGATAATACATCACGATGGCTTCGACTTGCTCCGGATCCGGATGTGGATCTTCCAAGATCCCCCGGATCTTATCCACATCTGGCCCCCAGCTCCGATTACCACTTTCATCTTGATGCATCTTCATGGGGATCTTTCCTGATGCCAGAGGACACAGTATGTAATCCACATTCGGGAAGCATCTGACATGAACAGAGATTGGACCAGGATCCATTGGCATACTGAAGCCAGGATCACTGAATGGCACATACTCCCTCTCCTCAGCCCAGTCAAACTCGCTAGTCGCTGGATTGAAACATCTCCTTGGTTTGGCTTTATACCTGATGGCTGGAGTATAATTCCGATATGCCATAGCCTCGGTGAAGAGCTTAGGCTCTGCCTTATTTCTTCTCTTGGCTATGTCTGTAATCTCGAATTCATCCATGTCATCAAGCTTCTTTTCCACACCTTCGGGCAGGGTGACTCTTTCACCTACGTCCATAAGATCTTCGGTGACACCAAGGGTCACCCTTACCAGCCGATCAACCTCATCAAGTTCATCTGCACTGAATGCGTGAGTCAGCCTAACCTCCTTGATAACTGCAGTCACGGCAAGATCAGGATCTTTCTCATGACTGCAGACATTCTCAATGACCTCCCGGATGGTCGGAGTGGCTGCCCCGCCGCGGCTGAATTGTTCCAATGTAATTGTATACATTCCATTGTCACCCTTCCCAATATCCTTCTCAGTGATATATGGCATATCACTTTCCGGAGCGGACCAGGTCCTGGCCCGAGTTTCATCAACCGGCCTTTTCCTACGGGCGTCCGCATACTGAGAGACACCCATTCTGCAACGAATGTTACCACCTGGTGTCTCGGTGGCAAAGTGACACCAACCGCACCGCGGCCTAATTCCTGTAAGCTCACCGCGATGATTCACCACTCTGAATTCATCATTGTGACTGATGACATCAGAGACTATAGGGAAGATATTCTTTCTCACCACGTACCTCCTTTCAATTAAAATTTAAAGAACCCGTCGATGATATCACATACATCATTTGCTAATAGCCACCCTGCTGCAACAGCCATGGGCAATGCGACATAAAACCAGGTATCGAACATAGGTCTCCTTTCACAAAAAGATTATACCATATCGGGATCATTGCGATCTGGTGGTTTCCCCTGATCGTCAAGATCATCGGAAGCACCTCTAATGGAATCTCTAAGAGCTTGCTGTTTCCTCGTCTCTATAACCTTCTTGCATATCTTCTCAGCTCTCCTGCTGAGGAACTCGGCTCTGGACATAATCCATGGAACGATTCCAAGCTTCCTGGCCTCCTTAAGCATACTATGTCTTTCATAACCTCTGAAATGGTCTTCAGATGTCACAGTATAGCCAAGGATTTCGGAGATCTCATCGGAGATCTCATCCAAATTTCTTATATCTTCCATGGGGTCAACAGCATCATGTACGAACCGATACTTATTGCCAACCCGAACGATCTTCTTTTCTCCTAACAAGAGAGAGAAACAGGTTGGACACAGGAGCTTCTCAGACCCATCGATCCAGACAATAGGAACCATATTGGCAAGCTCACTATAATATCCACATCGAAAACACGGATTTTCCACGATATCACCTCCTTAATAGATCTTTGATATCAGAAAATAAAGAGATTAGTCCATATCCTGCAAAAGCACACACAGTAAGTAGAAGAATAGTTTCTACCAGGGTACTCACCTCCTTATAGCATCTGTTGAGCCAGATACTCCTTGACAAGTTTATTCATCTCATCAGATGTTAGGGTAACATCTTCATTGTGGTCGGATTCAGTAATCTGAATCATTGGAACTCCATCTTCACCAAGGAAGAGCGTGAGATGAACGTTATCGGTAACCCTAATTGTCTTAGCCACTTATATCACCTCCTTATATCTTTGATTAAGGAAATCACACCGTACATCGCGAAAAAGCTAATGACGAATGCAACAATAGCTGAAAGAATAAGTTCTGCCAATTTACTCACCTCCCTATTCATAAATGGTAACATCTATGGGTAAATCCCCTAATATACTAAGGCATAGGGGCTTAACTTGATGCTCCCAGTCCAATCCTCCCAGTCCACATCCTATTCTTGGAACGGATAGGCTTTGAATTCCTCCTAACTTATGAATTCGCCTTAGCCCATCCTCAATCCAAATCAATTGGCTTGGATCCTTCCAATGATCCTTAGTTGGGAACATGACGAACCTGTCTATTAGCAGCGGATGACCCGGCATGATTTTCTTAGACATGCAGGCAAGCTGGTAGCGGCTTAGAATCCCGGGATGTCTCTGCACGCACTGCTTAGCCAACCCGGCTCCCATAACTCCGACACAGTTCACCGGGACTATTATATGGGCTGAGGGCTCATCCCAAATATTTCCCTTGGTAATCTTTATCATGGAGTCATCACCTCCTAATATGATCTACCGTTCTTAAAGCTGATCTCAAAGCCCTGCTTGTCAAAATCTCCCACTGGCCACCTGCCTGGATGCCCACCGATATTCTTTTCGCTGGTCACCAACCTGATGAGAACCTCCTTCTTTCCATGAGGGATATGAGCAATACCAACGAAGTTTGCTGGTTTCTGCAGATCGAGCACAATTGTCTTTCCAGAACCTGGATCGAAATGCTCGATATGGTCAAATCCTGGGATTACAACCTTCGATACTCTCCCATTCTTTGCCAACTTCTGCATCCACCAGCCCATCCTCTCACTCCTAGCATGGCCAACCCATTTAGCCACGTGGACTTTGCTCTTATCCTTCTCCTCCGGCATTCGGAAGAATATCTTTCCAGAATTCCGATAGGTTGCCCCCACTGGATCCTTAAATCCAAGCTTCATCAGACGATCCTTAAATGGAAGCTTAGACATCATGCAACTCATTCTGCCGCACAAAGTTAACACCTCCTTATTAAAGTTAGAGTTTAACTGATTCCAACTTACAATTTCTCACAATCTGAACTCTCCACAGATCAAATCTGAACTTCTTCTTATGGCAATCCTTACACAGGAGCCAACCATTCTCTAGATCGCCGGATCCACCGGCTCCAACCGGGAGAATGTGATCAACTTCGCCCTTTAATCTGGATGCATCTGCTCCGCAGATCTCACACATATGGTCAGCTTTTTTCCTAATGAGCATCCTCCGATAATGGGTGAAATCCCTTCCCATCCTATATGCCTGCCCAGTCTTGCTCCGATCCTTAACCCAATGCGGATTACCAGATCCACTCAGCTTTTTAGCAAGCTGGGCCCTGGATGAAACCGTCCAATGACAACCTTTCTGTTTCACCTCAAGATTTCCTAACCTATCATCATCTCGAATTCCATTCTTATGATAGGCTATCTCATTGGGCTCCATATACCTACCAAGTTTTTTCTCTAGGAGCAATCTGGATCGTAAAACGTACCCCCGACCGTTGGCGAATGGGTGACTAGGATCAAGGATGTAAACATATCCCCTGGAGTGTCTCACTCCACCTTGCCACATTCCGTTTTTCTCTCTAGCTTTCTGTCCTTTAAACCCAGGCACACTTACTCACCTCCTTATTAGGAACACGTAAACTATAAAGAACCCGGATACTCCTCTCTTCAGATCTTTCCACACATAATCACCACTCCTTTCTTTTAGCTCTTTCTTTAAGTTTCTTCTTAAAATCATTCAGATCCTTCTCAGGATCTTCAGATTTCTTGGAATTCTGCCCAAGCTGCTCTCCAATGAATCTCCGTCTCCTGGATGGAACGCTTTTCTTTGGAGGAATACTTCTAAGCATAGCAGCCTCCTTTCTCTCGGCCTAACATTATGGACGTAAATGACATGCAATGAGAAACTAAAGCTTTATAGGATCTTAATAGGAACCTATCCTCATTGCAAGTCATTACTCTCTTACTCATGATATTTGGATGGAATATCATATCTTTCAGATATGATCTCTCGACATTTGATGCAAAACATTCTGGTCCCGCTTGCCCAGATCTCACCTCCACACACTGGATGAATACATCTGGGGACCTTCCACCTAAGTGAAGCTCGCTTGATCATCTTATCACTCATAATCTTTGCTCCACGCTCCTCCGCCTCATCCATAGCCTGCCTCGCCATTATAGTAGCCATTTATTCCACCTCCTTTCTAGCCTCGTCGAGCAGATCCTGTTCATTCTTTATAAGGGCCTCTGGAGCATTTCTCCTGCGCAGGAAAAACACCCGCATCTGGAGATATGCCACACGTTCCTGCGAAGTCATCTTTCCAAGATCTACGGGCCCATATTTATCCATATCAGCCTCCATCTTAATAGTGTTGAATTCTGCTACGGTAACCTGACGGGCGCAACTTTTGCAACTCCTAGAAAGCACCCCATTCTTGTAAGTCTATAATTCCTATTCCCAGTACAACTCTATATACTATAGCTATGTCTGATGGGGATGGGGAGGGTGGGGTGGGGGACCAACCTGATAGTCAGAGATATATCAGTTCCCCAACCCTTATCCCTCACACGAGTTATGAATTCATACGCATACGGTGAATTCAGTCCTCAATGCCTCCGTCAGCATATGCACCATTCGATTCAGCCACACACTGAGGCGCGGGTGCTTTTCGCAACACAATGATGTGTAGCGCATTCATCCATGGCTTCAGGTCCCCGTTCTGTTTCTTATACATTCCTACTGGACCATCGACCTTGATGAAATCACCCTTCCGCACAGAATTATTCCACGAGCTTACGCCCATGAATTCTGTGATGTCATTCTTATGATGAATAGCCAAGTCGAAGACGTAGAAGGTCTTACCCTTCTGAGTGATCCTTTCCTCAGGATCCCGGCACACATTGCCGACCTTATAACTATACTCAGGAGCTTGGTTCTTCACAATATACCTCCATAGGTTATATGCCATCCTATGGCAATTATGGCAAATTATTATGTCACTATCTATCAACAACTTAGTCTCAAACTTCCCCAGTACAAACCGAATCATTCCTTATCCTTCTACTATCACTATGAATTCAGCCAGTACTGTTAAATTCACCCGTATTCGGAACAGACTACACGAATTTGATTTTGGGGAGTAGGGGCCTTGGTGGTTGGGAAGTCGGGTTGGTGGTAGGGATTTGGTGGCAGGGGCCATCATACCCTCCCATCTACAAATACATGAAATTCCTCTCGATTCTTGAATTCAATTCCCAGTTCCTTAAGAATCTCAAGGCATCTTCCATGAATATAGACTCTCTGACGATCTAAATCATTGAACTCTATAATAATAGGATCATTATAGAGATCCCCATCAGAGAGCCAGTCATCCAGTTCCGGATATCTGATATGCATCTCCTCAATAGTCCGACAAGTCTTCTTATACTGAGCTACAGAATTGCCCAGATGCATTTCCAGAACCTCTCTTTCCTTCTTAGTCATGATATATCACCTCCTTTCACTTGAATTACTACGCAATCCTTGCAAAACTTCATAGGACCCAATGGAGTCTGAACTACAATCAGGTCCTTTTCATCGAACTTCTTCATACAGGCGCTGCATACATCCCGCTCTTCCTGTTTCACGTTATTCCTCCTGACCAGTTTTCTCATCCGTGAGATACTCCTGTGGATCCGGATGTGGCCCTTCCAGAGCCTCATCAATCTTCGATATCTCCAGGATACATCCTTCACAGATCCACCACATTAACTTCTTGTCCCATCTAAGATTCCGATGACTTCCGCACCGAATACAATTGGGCGGATCATCATATCCGAATAGATGATATGGATACATATCAATTCACCTCCTTTACAGGATATAATTAATGATTTTCCATGCGACCCAGAATAATATGGCCGCGATAACGAATGTGGAATAGTACAGAATGAACGTCATCATACTTCACCTCCCAAATCCCTTGATACCCAACTTCTCAAACCAGGCATCATAGAACTGAATTGACAGATCCTCTACAGGATCCAACTTAGCCAATTTGCATTCCATAAGTCTCTGAATGCAGCCGCTAACAAACGCTCTCCGAAGTGGATCATCAATCTGCTGCACATAAAATGCAGTATCAAGAGTGAAAGCTCCATCGTGAGCCTTAGCATCAGCAATAATCCACTCTATTGCCCGATTGGCAGTCATGATATTACCTCCTTAGATAGAAAGAGGCCATCCTATGGCAATTTAACTACAATTAATGACGAGGATCCACTACTGGATTCTCCTCATCACCAGTATCAATCTTCGACTCAATCCTGGCATTGACGCTGCTCAATACCCTGTGAGTCAAAGTCAAGCTCTTGAGAGCTACGCGATTAGCCCTACAAGTCACCGCCTGAGAAGCAGACATCACTGCATTCTCAACCTTTGGCTGATTCCTATCACAGAAATCAGCAGCTTTCCTGATAAGGTTTCCTAGCTTCATCTTATATCACCTCCTTTCTAATAGGATTCCCATCCCTACCCAACGCCACATTACCATGCTCATCAATGAGCAACTTATGTGCTGGTCCAGACCGGTAAGCCTTTCCAGCGCGTCTCCTATCAACCTTTCGGGCATTCACCTTGCTGTGTATACAATTCCCAGCAAAATGCCCTTTCCTACGATTCATGTAGTTCACAACATCCTCCTGAGTTTAGATAGTTCCTTCTCCTTGCATTCCGGGCATATTCCATGTGATACAGGAAGACTATGTAATTCAGCCTTATCCAGAGTCCGAATCCTTTTCATAGTATCCTTATCGAATACACCCGCACACCAAGCACAGACTAGATAGTCATGCTCAGTAATCTCTTGTAGAATAGAGTCCTTCATCTTCATTCACCTCCTCATACAGTTCGATTACATCATTAACATCATCACCATCCGGATGAATTCCAACTTCATCCTTAGCCTCTATCTCTGTCTCATTCACTACATCGGATACGCAGCTGATACCAGCAGCCACGTATCCAATGATAGCAATCGCCGCAAAGATAGAACCTACTAATACGAGCAGAGATACAATGAATAACAACACTGTATTCACCTCCTTAAATGTATATGATTCCAATATGGCACAGCATCTTCCAATGAGGCACATCAATTCCTAATTCATTCAATTGTGATCCAATCATTTCCAATTCAGGATCAACTCTTGGATGAATTCCCTTCTTCATATCAGATAGCAGTGCTCGATAATATCGAATCCCAAGCCATCTGATTTCGAAATCATCTATGAATCGAAGCCAATCAAGATGATGTCTTCCATCAGCTTCGATGATCTTAAAGACATCTCTTGCCAACATTGGATCTCACCTCCTGAATAGTTATAGGTTAATAACTTACGCATTCTAATAAATCAGAATGCTGATACAAACTTAATCATGGCATACAGATAGACTGATGCCATAGATATAAGAACGAGGAATACAAGTATTCTCTTCATCCTAACCACCTCCATTCAAATTATAAGATTAGCTTATTATTTAGACGTCGGGCATGAAACAAAATTCTTAATTCCTCCATAATAACATCCTGGTCATCAAATTATTGGTCTTATTTTTCGATCCCTACGCGCGAACCAAAAATTTATAAATTTCCTCAGATTTTTTGTGCAAAATAGAAGGATTTGATAAATAATATAGGTAGAAACCAAGGAGGGAATGTTGAGCTGGACTAGAAAGTATATGTTGCGACCTGTTGCACGCTGTTCAAGCGGATGTTGAATTCTGGCCATGGAAGGCCCCTGAATTAAGGCTGGAGGAACTATGCTCGGAGAGGCTCTACTTATTATGTATGTGGCACTTACCCAAGTGTCCACACCCATCCTGGCATTTGTCATTGGAACCCTATCATTTATTATCTCAAAATCCAAGCTACTTGAAAAACTTCGCAATAAAGTCACCCACCCATTTTTCAAAGAACTCATAAATTGCCCATATTGTCTTAGTTTCTGGTTGGCCGGTATATGGATCATTTTTTGGATAACACCTTTTCTGAAGACACTTATAGCTTTTGCCATATTATTACTCCTGATTGGGGGATTGGGCGGTATGGTGGGGATAATATTGACATGGCTCTGTAAGAAGGCAAATTTATAATGGAATTGTTATGAAAACATGTTCAAAATGTAAAAAATTAAAATCAGAAAGCGAATTTTGTATAGATAAATATACAAAAGATGGATTAAGTTGCTGGTGCAAAGGATGCAAATCTAACAAACAAAAAATATATCGGCTTTCATGTCATGAAAATATTAAAAATTGCCAAAGTTCCAAAAAATGCTGTCAATGTAGGAAGATAAAATCACTTAATAATTTTTATAAAGATAATGGAAGTCCAGATGAGCACCAAGGAATATGCAAACAATGTACTAGGGATAATTATAAACGAGACCACATTAAAATGATTGGTCGGGCATGTCTGCATCAGCATAGAAAGAAAGGATTTATTGTAAATTTAACAATAGATGAATATCTTTTGTTAGCAAAAAATGCCAAAGTTTGTCCAATTTGTGGATGCGAATTAGATTGGGAATGTAAAAGAAAAACGACAAAAATTAGCCCAAGCTTGGATAGAATTAATAATGAAAAAATATTAAATAAAGATAATGTGATGTTCATATGTCATCAATGTAATACGACAAAGGGCAGTAGATCATTGAAAGAATTTATAGAATACTGTAAAATGATTGCAGATAAGTTTAAATAAAGGTAATGTGAGAAAATATAAACAGGATTGGTTCACAAAACCCAGATGGAAAACCCGAAATGAAAAATATGCAAAAAAATCCATATTTATGTATGCAAAATCAGAAAATTACTATACTTTGAGCATCCTTGGAATAATTTCCGGCATCTGTTGGGAAATCGGGCCATTTCCATATATATTTGCAGCGATTATCGATGATGATATGAAAATCCTGAGATATAAATTTATACATAAATCAAAATTCGGAAAAAAATAACGTAATGGTCCTATCGGACCAAGGAGGCGCCCATGAAGAATTTATTAAAAGATCTATTTACTTCTGATGGGAGTAAATTAAGCCTTGGAAGAACTACATTTGGAAGTGCATTTTTGGTTATTTTATTGTTGGCAATTTTTGGCTCGCCAATTACATATGCATCGACATCTTTAATATTGGGGTTGGCTGGATATGCATTGGCTTCGAAAACTCCCAAATTTAAGAATGAAATTAATTCTATAAAAAATCAACATCAACATCAAAAGCAAGATTAATTGGAGGGATTGTGAATTTTAAAAATTTTTATGTAAAATTTAAGAAATATACAAGAATAACCGTTCTTCTCACATTATTAGTTATGGTTGCAACGACATTTTGCATTGTACAACTAGAAAAAACATATATGGGAAGAGATATTATCAAAGATAATCCATTTAAACGAATGGTTTTCGATAATTCTCCTTATGTTCAGCTTCTGGAATTCACCGGAACGATATATGCTTCTTCAGATTGGCTTCAAGCTATGGATTATTATACGAGAGATAGGAATTGTCGGGCTCTTGTTATTCAATTGAATTCTCCTGGTGGAGGAGCTACTGCTTCAGAGGAATTAGCTCAAGGTTTAATGAAATTCAAAAAAGAACGAGAAATCCCAGTAGTTGTATTATACTAGGTCGGTTGCTGCTTCTGGGGCATATTATTTTGCATGTTCTGCCGATGCTATCGTTAGTTCGCAATCTTGTATTTTGGGTTCCATTGGAGTGATAACAATGCATGTTGATTTATCCAAATATTTTGAAAATGAATCTAAAACTGATGGAATTAAAGTAAATGCTAGTGAAGGCGTTGTTATAACATATCTTAAAACTGGATTATATAAAGACATGGGAGCATCAAATCGCCCTTTAACTGACGCCGAATTGGCAATATATCAAACCGTGTTGGACGAAATATGTGAATATTTTCTTGATCATGTTATGAAGTTTCGTCGCCATAAATTTCTTGAAGTTGCAGATGATTTGGACATCCATAGAAATATTTTGGGGCAGGCTAAAATCTATATGCCAATAGAAGCTAAAAAGATGGGACTAATTGATCGAATTGGAACATTGGAAGAAGCTATCCTTTTAGCAAAATCTTTATCTGGTCTTCCTCGGGATGCTCAAATCAGAACAGGAAACTATGAATATGATGGTTTCAATATAGAAAATATCCAAAATGTGGGATCAATACCCAATGATACAATGAAGGTGCAAGCAATACTTTTAGGATGGTGAGATAATTA
>CAYOFL010000009.1:8468-48531 GCA_964403165.1 uncultured Ignavibacteria bacterium | reverse complement strand
ATTTTGACATTGGTCAATAAATAAATTTAACTTCGGCGGGCAGGAATGCCCGCCCTACCACTCTACACGAAATGCAGAGGAGGACAAAAAGGGAGAGTTCGTAGGCGGGGTTCATCCTGAGGGGATTCACCCTGAAGGGCTTCCAGCCCCGCAAAAATACCTTTTTCAGAGTTCCCTAACAAGTACTTAAAGCCATCTGTTAAAAAAGTAAGAGTTAAATGAAATGAGAATAGCCTTTATTGGGCAAAAAGGGATCCCTGCCACCTATGGAGGAATAGAAGACTATGTCGAAAAGATCGCCACCCGACTTGTCCAAAAAGGACATGAGGTTACGGTCTTTTGCCGCCCCCATTACACCTCCACCAATGGAATGTATAAGGGAGTCAGGCTTAAGAAAATATATAGCATTCCCACTAAACACTTGGATGCCATATCTCATACCCTTTTTTGTAGCATAGACTCTCTATTGGGTAAGTTTGATCTTATAAACTACCAGGCATTGGGTCCCTCCACCCTTTCCTTTATTCCCAGGCTCTCTGGAAAGACAAAAGTGGTGGCTACCATCCATTCCCTGGATTGGCAAAGAGAGAAGTGGAACCGATGGGCAAAATTGATGTTAAAATTGGCTGAGTATCCCTCAATACACTTCCCCGATAAGGTGGCGGTGGTTGCCTCAAGTTTAAAAGAATACTTTAAGGGCAAATCTCAAAGGGAGGTGGTTAGAGTTCCTACTGGAGTGGATCCGCCGGTTTTCAGAAAACCAGACAAGATTAAAAAATTTGGGCTAAGGGAAAACAATTTTATCCTTTTCTTGAATCGGCTGGTGCCGGAGAAAGGTTGCCATTTCTTGATCCAGGCTTTCAGGGAATTGGATACGGACAAAAAACTTTTCATCGCAGGAGATGGAAAATTTTCCGAAGATTACCAGAAAAGCCTTCAAAAATGGAAAAACCAAAGAATAATCTTTGGTGGCTATGTGGAAGAAGATGTCCTGGAAGAGTTGTATTCAAATTGCTATCTTTATATCCTCCCCTCTGTTGTAGAGGGGGTGTCTCAGGCGGCACTTCGAGCTTTAAGCTATGGCAAAGCTGTTTTGGTGAGCGACATTAAAGCAAACTTAGATGCGGTGGGAGATTTGGGATTCACCTTCGGAAATAAAGATGTAAAGGATCTTAAACAACAGTTGGAATTTCTATTGAAGAACAAGGATCTGATTGAAGCTGGAGAGAAGAAAAGAAGAGACTATATTCAGGCTAATTTTTCTTGGGACAGGGCCACAGAGTCTCTGGAAAATCTATTTTTTAACTGCTTAGATAAGAAGTCCATCAAGTGAAATAGGCGTACGGTAGCTGTTGATATATAAGGATTCTCCACTTCTTTTCAAACAAACTCAAAAGCGCAAAGGGCGAGCACCCCTCCCGGCTAAATTCGTACGGGGTATACTTTATTTTGCCACAAAATAAACACCGAAAGAAATTGATTTCACCTATTAGAAGAGTTTATCTATTAGAGGACCAACGGTTTTACCAGTAATTGTCCTCGAAAAACCTCTGTTAATGCCAACCATCAATTTAGCTACATTCGAACTCCTTGATAGAAACTCAAAATGAACTTTGAGGGACGATCTTATTCGCACGGGTTGTTTTTGGCAACAAAAATGCATCCGTCAATTCCTGTTAGGGCCTGTTAACTTATGATACAATTTGACGATATATCCAAATAGGGATTCCATTTTCTGGGGGGATGAAAACCATGTCCAGAGAAATAATAGAGTTACTTCGCAAGAGTCCCATTTTTTCGAGTTTAGACTCCGATAGCCTAAGGGAAATCCTCCCGCTTTTCAAGGAAAAGACATATTGTAGTGGAGATCTTCTCTTCCGGGAGAATACCTTGGGTGACGCACTTTACATAATCATAGATGGAGAGATAGAGATTACCAAGAGGGGAAAAAGAGGCGGAGAAAAAACTACCTTAGCGCTCCGGAGGAGCGGAGATATTTTCGGGGAAATGGCCTTGCTTGATGAGCAGCCACGATTTGCCAGCGCTCAAGCGGTAAAAGACACCAAAGTGTTAGAACTCTCCAAGTCGGACTTTTTGACGATGCTTGGTGAACATCCTTTGGTGGCATACCAGTTAATGCGGGTTTTAAGTTCGCGGGTAAGACAATCAGACCTCCATATGATCGATGAACTGAGGAAGAAGAACAAACAGTTAGGTGAAGCTTATAACAACTTAAAGGCTTATGCTGAAGCATTAACCGAGTCGCACCAGGAGTTGAATCAAGCCAAGAGTTTTCTTGAGCGTATAATCTCCACCTCCCCTTATTCAATTGTGGTGACCAAGTTAGATAATACTATTTCTCTTTTCAATAACAGCGCAGAAACAGAATACGGGTATAGCTCGGAGGAGGTCATCGGAAAAGGTGTGGAGATACTTAGAGGACGGGCGAACCTATTGAATTTAGATGAGCTAATCGGAGAAGCGCTCCAACAGAAGGGAATCTGGCAAGGGGAGATAATCGCAAGAAAGAAAGATGGAGAACATTTTGTCGCCCATACCACCATCTGCAATGTGTCAGATCGTATGGGACATACCTCCGCCATTCTTCACATAAGCAAGAACATCACATTTGAGAAAAACCTTAATCGGCAGGCACTCGAATTGGAACGCATGGCTACCCGAGGAGAGATGGCGGCAGAGGTTGCGCATGAACTTAATAACTATCTCCAAATAGTGCTCGGCAATCTCGACCTATTGTCTTATGAAATAAACAGAGACACCGAAAAGTGTCTTAAAAAAAGAATACCCAAGATGAAAAGTGAGTTGGAAAGAATCGGTTGCTTTATTCGCAACCTTATGGACTTCGCCGTCCCCAAGAGCGTGAAAAAACCTTTTGATATTATACACTTTATCGAAAAAGAATTGTTCTTTCTCCGACCACAGAACAGGTTTGATGATATTGTCTTTAAGACCCATTTCGACCAAAGATTACCTCTTGTAGAGGTGGATCAAGGACAGGTGCAACAACTGTTCTACAATTTGATGAACAACGCCGCCGATGCTTTAAAAGCGATCTCCGATCGCAAAAAGACCATCGACATAGCAGTACGCTATTTGAAAGATGAAAGACAAATAGAGATTGAAATAAAAGACAACGGGGTCGGTATCACTAAGGACAAATTTGCCAAAGTCTTCAAGGAACGCTTCACCACCAAAGAGAAAGGTCATGGATTCGGGTTGCTATCTGTCAGAAGAGTGGTAGAGGGTCACCATGGGAGCATCCAGGTCCAAAGTGAAGAAGAAATTGGGACCAGATTCATTATAAGGCTTCCAACAAAACAGCCAAAGCCAACTCCACAAGAAAAGCCTTCCTTAGAACAACAACTAATATATCAAAAGAGATAGGTGCCCAGGTGGACTTGATAATGTATCTGATTTTGGGTCACTTTGTGGGCGATTTTGCTCTTCAATCTGATCGTATGGCACAAAAGAAGACCAATTCCAAAAAGGTCCTAACTTTTCATGTGCTTATTTATGTGCTGGTCATAACGGCTGTCTTACTACTTCACTCGTTGGTCACAGAAAGAGGCTACTTCTTTTCATGGACTGTCTGTGGCCTCCTGGTTCTTCTATTTATACTGCATTGGGTGCAAGATTATCTTAAGGGTCATGTTCTGCCCAAGACAAAACAAATATATTACCTGGATCAAATTCTTCACATTTCGCTGCTCTATGTTTTGAGGTTGATGCTCTATTAGGGAAAAGGATAAGGAAAGATCAGATGCATAAGAGCAAAGAAAAAAGAATTTTCGAGACTATCTTAAGCTACGTTCCCAATTTAATCCCGGATGAGGTCTCGGCTCACAAATCCTTCGATCCGTCAAGAATAATGTCGCTCTCTGGTGGTCTGTTACAGGCAGATGCTTCCGGTTTTACCAAAATGTCAGAAAAACTATCCCTAATGGGACCAAAAGGTGCGGAGGAACTAACCCAGATCTTTAACAGGTTTTTCTCCTTGATGCTCAAAATCGTCTTCGCCAATGGCGGAGACGTGCTTAAGTTTGGAGGAGATTCACTTTTGGTGTTCTTTGAAGGAGAAAAAGGGGGCTTAAAAGCTGTTGCCACAGCACTGAAGATGCAGGAAAAGATGAAATACTTTCGATCAGTTTCCACCTCTTGTGGAACTTTTTCTTTAACGTTACATGTGGGAGTCAACAGCGGAAAGTTCTATGCTATCAGTTTGGGGAATCCGGGTCAAAAACTGGAATTGGCGATTTTGGGTAAGAATGTTAATCTGACCATTCAGTGTAATGAATCTGCACAATCAGGTGAGGTTTTACTTACAAAAAATTGCCACCGCAAACTTCATAATTGGGTGGAAGCCACAGAAGGAAGAGAAGAATTTTTCAAATTGCTTGATTTAGGAGGCAAACCCAAAATTTTCACAAAACCTGCCCAAAGGAAGGGTAAGTTCAAGGATGCAAAGAGGTTATTGCAAGCGCTTGTCCCTTATTTACCACAGGGCATTTATAAAAAGATGGAAGCAGAGCCATACAGATCGTCTGTCGAAAGTGAGCATCGCAGAGTTACGGTTCTCTTTTTGAATTTAGCCTATCCGGATAAGCTTTTAAAAAACATATCCGCCAAAAAAAGGGAGAGCTCTTTAATACTAAATGACTATTTTAAAACAGTGCAGGAAGTTGTCGTTGACTATGGAGGTGTGATTGCCAGAATTGATCCTTATTCTATTGGAGATAAGGTTTTGGTTTTATTTGGGGCTCCGGTGGCACAAGAAGATGATGAGGAGCGTGCTGTTTTATGTGCCTTGAAAATAAAGGAAAAATTAAAGTCATTGGGGACACACTTGTCTCATATCATAGAGCATAGAATAGGCATTAATACTGGAAATGCGTTTTGTGGTGAAGTAGGATCTTCCGCTCGCAGGGAATACACTGTTATGGGGAAAGATGTCAACCTGTCCGCTCGCCTGATGTCCAAAGCCGATTTCGGACAAATTTTGGTGGGAGAGAAAACTTTCAAAGCCGTATCTTCCAAATTTAAAGCCTCCAAGTTCAAGATAAAAGCAAAAGGCATAAGTGAGCCGGTAACTGCCTTTCAGATTGTAGATGTCATAATGCCCGAACATGTCTCTGCAAAAGGAACAATGAGTGAAAGAAAAAACCCTTTGATCGGAAGGGAAAAAGAAATCGCAGTCATAAACCGGATAATAGCAAAAGTTATGAGCCATCAGGGTCAAACTCTTTCAATCGTAGGAGAGCCCGGAATAGGAAAATCCCGCCTTACCGAAAAGCTTTTGGAAATGTGTACAAAAAATAAAATGAAAGGGTTTTTGGTAGATTGCCAGTTCTATGGTTCGAGCACCCCCTTGCTTCCCTGGATGGAGATTGTAAAAAACTATTGCGGTCTTGTTGAAACCGACAATGCATCACAAAAAGTAAGAAAACTCACCGATAAACTCAAGGAAATCGACTCAAACAGATGGGCTCCTTTATTCAATGACTTTCTAGGATTATCTGTCCCGGAAAACGAATGGACCAGGTCTTTGGAGGGGAAGACAAGAAGACAGATATTATTCGACACCGTCGTAAACCTAATTTTAGACCGCACCAAGGAAGCTATCACCTATTTAATCCTTGAGGACGTCCACTGGATAGATCGAACCTCCTTAGATCTTTTGTTATATTTTTCACAAAAGATCCCCAACTATCCTATTCTGTTGGTTTTGGTCCACAGACCCGAGCTGAAGGCAAAGGATTTGGGGAGAAGGGAAAATCATGAAAAGATATTGCTTGGCGAGCTGAATAAAAAAGATGCGTTCAATTTAGCCTCCTCCCATCTCAGGAATGCCCAGATTCCCGATCAAATAGCGAAACTGATCTGGGAGAAATCACGGGGTAATCCTCTTTATCTACAAGAGTTGATTTTTTCCTTGCGCGACTCAGGTCATTTGATTTGGAATGAGGATAACCAAAGGTATGAGCTTTCTTGTGAGGTAAGCCAGATAGAGATTCCCGACACCATCCAGGACGTGATAATGACCCGAATTGACAAGCTGGATGAGGCTGGAAGAAAAGTCATAAAGACTGCCTCTGCGGTTGGGAGAATCTTTTCATTCGATACCTTAGCCTCGATACTCCCATATCCTCTCTCTAAAAGAAAGCTTAAATACTGGTTGGAGTATTTAGACAAACTCGATCTGATGCCCTTGAAGGACGCCGAGCCAAATTTACAATACATGTTCAAACATGCTCTAACCCAAGAGGTGGCATACGACCTTTTGCCTTTTGCTCAAAAGAGGAATCTGCATCTGAAAATTGGCGACTATTATGAGAAGAAGTTTGAAGATTCTCTGGAGGAAAAATGTGAGCTTTTAGCTCACCACTACGAAAATAGCCCCAACTTAAACAAAGCCTTTATTTATCTGATCAAAGCCGGAAATAAGGGAAAACGAGGTTATTCTAATCAAGAGGCCATCCGATTTTTCGATAGAGCAGAGGAAATCTCTAAACAGGATTTAATGGCAAAAAAACAAAAACGTCAAATCAGACAATCTTCGAAATTAATGTTGAATTTATTGGAACGTCGGGGAGAAGTTTATCAGCTGATTGGTGAGTATTCCCAAGCAGAGAAAGACTTCCTCGCCATGCTGAGCTTATCAAAAAGGACTAAAAAGAGGACAAACCAAATCAAAGCCTTAAATCACTTAGGTGAGCTTTTCTGGTTGCGAGCCGATTACAGTGCCTCTCAGGCTTACGTGGAACAGGCACGTCGAATCTCCCTTCCTTTGAAAGACGACTTAGGATTGGCCATGTCTTTTAATAACTTCGGAGATATATATCGTCGGCAAAGTTCTTTCGAAAAAGCATTACAGTTTTACCAATCTTCCCTGAAGTATTTTAAGAGGATAAAAGATAGTGACGGAATGGCTCGTTCGTATAACAACATTGGCATATCTTATTGGAGTTTGGGATCTTTAACCGAAGCCGCCCAATACTTTGAAAAAGCGTTGCAGGTAAGGAGAAAAACCGAAGATAAAGTTGGGGAAGCCAAGACGCTCAACAACCTGGCTTTGATCTATCAAGATAACGGTAATCTCTCGTTGTCTTTAGCTATGCTCATCAATGCTCTCAAGATCTTCAGGAGAATAGGGGACAAGAGAAATTCGGGATACTGTCTGGGAAACATGGGCACCATCTACAAAAGCCAGGCTGAATTCTCTAATGCTTTAAAAGCATTCCAAGACTCCATTCAAATCTTCTCAGAAATCGGCGATCAGCACGCCTTAATCTATAGCATAGGAAATATAGGTGACGTTCAGTTGAAGATAGGCAATTTAAGCGAAGCAAAGAGACGCTATGATCAAACCCTTAAGACTGCCAAAAAACTGGGTGATGAGGAGTTGGAAAGCGAGACCCTTTCCCGGTTCGGAGAATACCATCTTCTGTCTGAGGATTTTGAAGAATCAGAAGATTACAGCAGGAAGGCTTTGGCTTTAGCAGAGAAGATAAAGTCAAAGGAGTTCATTATGAAAGCCCTGGCCGGACTAACTGAGCTTCAGCTTAAGACTGCACAATACCAGGGGGCATCAAAAAGTTCGGATAGACTGCTGGGTATGGCACAACAAGAAAATACCAGTGAATATGTGGCTTTAGGGTATCTGTTGAGCGGAATGGCAAAAGCCTCAATATCCCCTACTCATGAGGCTGAGTCGGACTTGAAAAAAGCGCTGGAGATTTCAGCCAGAGTCGGCATCAAAGAACCGGTGTATAAGGCACACCTACAGTTAGGTAAGCTATACCATGACTTAGCGGATATTGAAGGAGAAAAATTGGTGATTCTTGCAGAAAACCAGTTGATTCAAGCCAGAAAGATTCTTGAGGAAATTGCCTCATACATTGAAGAACCAGATCTCCAAGAGGTGTTTTTGAATTCACACTTTGCTCAGGTTTATCCCTCTGGACAGGAATTATATGTGAAAAGGAGTTGATCCCTGTTTCTGTTCTAAGGACTGGACGATACAGAGTGGGCGGATTTCTCTCTTTGAGATAATCCAAATTTCAACATTCTTTCTCTCAAAGTATTCCTGCTTATACCCAAAAGATCCGCCGCCTTTACCTGATTGCTCTGGCAATGTTTGAGTGCCATAGAGATCAAAGCCTTCTCCAATGAACCTATCAGCCGACCGTGAACCTTTCCTTTAAGACCACAAAATAGCTTGCTTCTAATTGGATCTAAAGTTTGCATAAGCAGGTAAGAATAATCTTCTTTTCCCTGCCCAAAATCCAACTGGGCTTGCAGTCGGTTCTCGTAAAATATAGGTAGGTGTTCGGGCAGAATTTGCTTACCCGTGCACATAACCACAGCAGAGTAGATGTTATTTTCAAGTTCTCTAACATTTCCCGGCCAGGCATAGCTCATCAATATCTTCATGGCATCAGGTGACACATCGGAAGTTATTTTTTTGCTTTGGCGACAATACTTTTCCAAAAAGTGCTTTACCAAAAGTGGAATGTCTGACTTTCTCTCTCTCAATGGTGGCACGAGTATGGATATCACCCTGAGGTTGTAGAAGAGTTCCTGCAAGAATTTGCCTTCGCTCACTCTTTTTGATAAGTCCCCCGGAGATGCGGTTATTATGCGGACGTCTACACTTACAGTTTTATTTCCTTTGGTTACAATCTCCCCCTTCTTCAAAACTGTCATCAGTTTATTCTGAGTGGATAAGCTCATATTCCCAATATCATCCAGAAAAATAGTCCCACCATTGCAAAGTTCAAACTTGCCCGCAGACCCCTGCGAGGTCTCCTCTTCTGTTTTTTCACCTTGCCCAAAAAGTTCTTGGTCTAACATTTGGGGTGAGGGAAAGACGCAATTAACCACCACAAATGGCTTATCTTTTCTTCTGCTGTTTTGATGGATTATCTTGGCAACAAGTTCCTTGCCTGTCCCGTTTTCACCAGTGATTAGGACGGGGGCTTCCGAGGATGCGGCTTGTCCGATCATTTTTCCTATATGCAGAATCTCTGAGCTTCTACCCTCCAATTCCTCAACTTCTTGAGGACCATAATGCTCATTTTGTGCAGATGATATGGTTTCAGATTCGGTATCTTTTGCCAAAAGCTTGTCCACTAATTTGCCCAGTTCATCCAAACTGAAAGGCTTGGGGAGGTATTCATAAGCCCCTTCCTTCATTGCTTCCATAGCGACTCCGGCAGAGACGTTGCCTGTAATTATCACCACGGGAGCCTGAAAACCCACTTTCTTTAAGTTCTTGAGGACATCCATTCCGTAGACGTCGGGAAGTTTCAAATCCAGAAGTATCAAATCCGGCTTTATCCTCGAAGCTGTCTCCGGGACCCTCTCCCCTTCCAGCATGGTGCACACTTCATACTCGGGCCCATCAAAATATTGCTCGATCACGTCTGCGATATTCGGATCGTCATCCACTACTAAGATTTTTCTCATATAATTGAATTAAGTGTTATTATTAAACATTCAACAGAATCAAACCTCAAGATTCAAAGATAATCTCAAATGGGATCCAAGCTTGGTGTTAGTGCCTCTTTATCTTTGTCGACATGAAATCCTTCTATCTTTATCTAAAGCTAATCACCGCTTTTTGAGGATTTCATTTACATCCAGATCGGACAGGGGCTTGCCCTGAATGATTTGACCTGAAGGGTTGTACACCTGTCCGCCCAGACAGGGCGGTCATCTCCCAGACGAGCCGACGCTCCCGTCTGGGGGGTCTCCGTGACCATAGAGAAGGGGGCGGGGGCTCGTCCTGCACTTCGTCTCCCGCCAAAGGCGTCCAGACGGACGCCCGTCTGGGCGGGATGTCGAAGGAAAGGCTCGCCCTGAAGGGTGCAACCCCCGCGCCCCAACAGAGAATTAATTGCTTAAACGGATTTGATGGTAACGGAGGCTTTAATATTGGAACTATCCCACAACTTATAGGATTATTCCAACATTTTTTGATAAAAAAAAGCACTGTTCAAAAGGAAAACCCCCTGCTTAAATTGCTTGCACTGGCTTAACCGAAGAGACGTCAACATGTTGTTCACACCCTGAAACTTTTTTGACAGATGGGCAAAAAGATTGCTAAAATATTTGTCTGAAAGGCAAAAACTAAAACCTGAAACCTCTGGCAGAAAGGGGAAAACATGAAAAACAAACGCTTCCTTCAAGCTTTTATAGGGGCTGTCGCCGTCCTGGCCCTGGGAGTAATGATGCTATTTCCCCTGGGCTGTAGTAAGCTACTTCCCACGGCACCCGGAGAAGATTTAGTCCAGGGATATACAGCAGAACAGTTATGGCCAAAGCCACCCGCCAGTTTAGTAGGATGGCCAGAACCTTGCTCAGCGGAAAGTTCCGGCTGGTTTGGTCCCAACGGTGGTGTGTTAAACTTACAGGCAAAGTGTTTCGATCTTGATTTCGATGTCGAACCAGGTGCACTGACCGAAGAGGTCTTCATTTCGGTAACAGCAACCCTCTTCAACTATTGCCAGAACGAGGAAGTCCAAAAAGGGCTGCATTTCGATTTTGGACCTGATGGCCTGGTCTTTTACAAACCAGCTGAAATTGAGCTTGAAGCTTCGGTGCTGGAGGCTGAGAACGGCGAGGTGCTAAAGCTCTATTTGCTCAATCCAGAGACCGGGCTGTGGTATATAGAGCAAGAGGTGGTGATGGAGGACGCCACGCTAAAGCTGGAGTTTGAGGTCTCTCATTTCTCACGCTATGCGATTTCGCGGTAAACGGTAGCCCCTTCTGTTAGAGATAAGTAGGAAGAAGCCCCGCCATCGGCGGGGCTTCTTTGTTTTTTTCTTTTTTTCCCTGTTTGAGTCCACCAAACTTCTTTTAAAGAACTTTCTCTCCTCACAAGTGTAACTTTAACATACAACAAATAATTAATAAGCGGAGAGACTGGGAGTCTAATATGGGCATTCTCACAAGTTCTTCTGCACCATTAAATTACGGAATAAGACTTTGACTGTCAAGAATTTTCATTTTTGATTTGTTTTGATACGTTTTTATTTGTTTTTACTCTGGATGGACACAAAATGGACACAGGGTAATGTTTGGCAATGAACTTATTCCTCTTTAAAAATTATTAATTATTCTTTAGTGCCGTCCTAATCAAAACACCGCTTTTTGATAGAGATGGTGGAGTATTGTCGATGGAATCTATTAAGTGTTGCATTAAGATGTTGGAACCTGCTTGTAATGTTTTTCGCGCAGCTTCATTCATAATAATCTCAATATCGCTTGCAACGATGGTGCTTTTATAAACTGCTCTTGTTTCAATGGGTTCAAATATTTCTCCAATTTCAACCGACTAAATTGTGAAACCCAGCTTTGAAGTTCAGTTAGGAAGAAGGGGAAGGGTAAGATTTCAGAAGGGGACCTTAACCCTTCCCCTTTTTTGGGGGGCTAATCTCTTCTTATCACATCTATCATTCTATTTGTTCAGGGCTTAGGATATGCTTCAACATCAAGAACTGCCTCTGGAATCGTAACCGTTTCTGGTTTGGAATTTGCCTCCGGATGCTGAAAGATCGGCAAATAACGCACCGCCATAGCAAAGATGAAGATAGCTGTGGATACCAGGGCGATGGTTACCGAAATCTCCATCCAGGATGGGAAATAGTTAACACCGGAAGAGGCCATCAAACCGGTGGTGGATACGTTCAATCTATTTAACAAAAAACCGGTGATGGTACACACCGCCGCAGAGTATAAGCCCCGGGTGGATAACCTCACTTTTCGTATGGAGAGCAAAACGATGGGAGCGACTACTCCCGACAATATCTCCAACCAAAAGAGCAAGGTTTCGGTGCGAGGCAGGAAGAATTCGTGCCAAACTCCCCGTCCGTAAAAATCATAAACTTTCAAAAGTGCATATATTACCAAAACCACCAAAAGAACCCTTCCAATATCTGCCAGCACATCCTCTTTCAAGCGGTGACCGAAAGCTCTGAAGCTTAAGTGTGATTCGAAGATTACCATGGCGCATCCCGCCGCAACAGCAGAGACGAAGAATAAGATCGGCAGAGATGCAGAATACCAGAAAGTGTATAATTTCTGAGGAACTATCAAGAACAAGGAGCCCAAAGAAGACTGATGCATGGTGGAAAGGATGACTCCCAGTATGACCAAAGGCACAGTTACCCGGGCTATCCATCTTTTGGGCCCGCTCCAGCCCAGACGTTCAAAAAGAATGGTGCTGAACTCAAAAAACAAAACCGTGGTGTAAAACATGACGCACATGGCTACTTCAAATAGCGCGGAGTGGGGATTTCCCATGAAAAGTGGGTTGTAGATTCTGTCCGGGCGTCCCACGTCAACTAAAAGCGCTACGATCACTATCAGATATCCTAAAAAAGCCGTCAGGATCGTAGGTCTTAAGACCGGATAGAATTTCTTTACGTGAAAGACGTAAACTGCTGCCGCAATTGTGAATCCGCCAGCGGCTAGGCCTACTCCGGTTATGACGTCGAAACCAACCCACAGCCCCCAGGGGAACTTATCGCTTAAATTGGTGGCAGCTCCCAAACCCTTGGTGAAACGGACTATAACGGCTACCAAGCCAGCCAGCCAGGTTAACAGCAAAACCACTTTCCAGAAAGTTATTTTGAATGGTAGTTTGATTTCCATCTTAATCTCTCTTTCATTATCTTCTTTGTTCTTGGACTATTTTTATTATCAATCATATCTTTTCTTGTGACTTCTTAGACTCCCGCTCTTTTGTTTTGTATTCTACCAACTCCATTCTACGGTCGATGATCCACCACACTCCATACAAAAAGGCGCCGCCAAAGATGACAATACTGGGAACCGTCTTCAAAGCCTTCCAGGTCAACAGAGGCAGAGGGTCCTTGGGGAGATTATTCGGAAATCCAAGTTTTTCAAATGCAATATTGGACAACATCAAGACAGATGTTCCCCCCGCTTCGTGTTCCCCATAGATGTGATCCACATATAGATCCGGGTTTTCCTGAATACGTTTTCGAGCTTCTTTGATCAGTTCATCTCGGTCTCCAAATATGGTGGCTCCGGTGGGGCAGGCTTCGGCACAGGCTGTAATCTTTCCCTGCTTCTGCCTCTCGTAACACATGGTGCACTTTCTCACTTTGGGCGCACGTTTGTTCCATTCAAAAGTCGGGATGCTGAAAGGACAGGCCTGCATGCAATAACGACAACCTATACATTTGTGTGCGTGATAGATCACAGCACCTTGAGGAGTCTTTTCAAAAGCTCCTACCGGACAAACCGAGGCACAGGTGGGGTCATTGCAATGCATGCACAAACGACGATAATAGACGTCATCTTTTTCCTTCACCACGGTATAAGCTGTTGCGGAGAGTTCCTCTTCCTCCTCCCCGGGAAGGCCATTGGCTTCCTTGCAGGCTAAAGCGCAAAGCTGACACCCGATACACTTAGTGATATCTATCAGAAGCGCCTTGGGTTTTGTCATTTAATAACTCCTTATTCTTTGACCGTTTGACTTTTTTTAATCTTTTTAAAATATAATAAAAATAAGTTATGAAGGCAACTAAAAACTGGGTGCCTTCATAACTAATTTCTTTCCTTAAATCTGCTTGTGCATAAATTGGACTTCAAACTTCCCGACACTCTTTGATTCGAAATGTTCCACCAATCCGTCCATAGATGTCCCCCATCCACAAGAGCCGAGCCAGAGCTTTCTGTGGGAGATGGTTTCTGGCAAATTCTCGAAGCCGGCTTAGGCTGTGGCTCTAAGGTCATCCCCTTTTTCAGCTAACCGATTCAGCACTAAATTTGCCGGAACGGCCTGACCCTTGGCCAAGGCTCTGACCATGGCATCGGAGAGCTCCTCCGGGGTAAAGGGCTTGGGCACGTAGTCGGATATCCCGGACCTGATGGCGTCGATGGAACTTTCGACTGAAGGGTACCCGGTTATCATTATCACCGCGATACTGGGCTTCTCCTTCTTTATCCTTCTGGCCACCTCAATCCCGTCGATCTCCGGCATCTTCCAATCGGCGATCACCACATCGAATCCATTTCCCTTAACTTTGTTTAATGCTTCCTCCCCCGATAAAGCAACTTCCACGTTGTAACCTTCCTGGGTTAGAATCTTCTTGCAACTGTTGCACACGGTCTTTTCGTCATCCACAACCAAGACATTGGGGATGGACTTAGCAGTGGGGATAGGCTTGGCAGTTTGGACGGGTCTGGCAGCTGGGGCAGGCCTAACAGCTGGTCTGACAAACGAAGGTAATTCCACACCCTTCTCTCCCTTCTTACCTCGTCTAACCAGAGCGTCAATCACCAGTGCTACTATGAAGGTCAATGCTACTAATAGGGCTACCATTTCTGCTCCTTTTATTTTTTGTTATCATTTTTGTCCATTTTGCTTAGCTTCTTTTACAACCTTTTTTAGGCTAATCCTTATTGCAAGGATCTTTTGACCAAAATGAATTTGAAAATCGCAAACCTATACTAATCCAAAGGCTTTTTTCCAACAACCGCTTTGAAAATGCCGCCGACTATGGTGAAAATCACTATGGGTCCCAAGGCGATAAAGAATAATCTGCCAAAAACGGGAGCTAAGACGGATTTAAAAACAAATCTTATTGGGCCAACTTTTCCCTCTTCGGCAGGCACTAAAGCCACCCTCGGAGTAACCAGGGCTTCTTTCTGAGGAGCCTCCACCACCTCAGGTTTTACCTTTGTGGTCACCACTCCTTTTTCAACCAATCGATCGAGAACTAAATCTGTCGGAACAGCCTGACCCTTAGCTAAGGCTCTGATCATCACATCGGAGAGCTCGTCGGGAGTAAAGGGCTTTGGCACATAGTCAGATACCCCAGACCTTATGGCTTTGATCGAGTTTTCGAGTGAAGGATAGCCGGTGATCAGTATCACCACAATTTTGGGGTTTTCCTTCTTTATTCTTCGGGTTACTTCAAACCCATCGATCTCCGGCATCTTCCAATCGGTGATCACCACATCGAATCCGTTTCCTTTAACCTTGTTCAGTGCTTCCTCTCCAGATAAAGCTACATCCACCTTGTAACCTTCTTGGGTCAAAATCTTCCTGCAACTGTTGCATACGGTCCTTTCATCATCTACTACCAAGACATTGCGTTTCATTTCAATCACTCCTTTCAGTTAGCCCGCTGGGGGCTAACCTGACTAAATAGAGCTTTGGTTATAGCGCCCAAACATACGGGCAATAGAGATATGAAGAAAAGCCGGGAGGCCAGGGCAGACAATAGGAACCTCGCAACGGAAGGTTTAGAATCATGTGGTTCTCTTCCAAGCTCTGCGGATGACTCCGCGTCTGGTTTTTCCGTTATCTTAGTCTCGTTTTTGGTGGTTGGTTTTGAATCTGCTGTATTGGCTGCATTCGGGGAATTCGTTCCAGCCTTTCCCTGGTCGGAGAAAATCGAGATGTTGCCAGACCAGTTTTTGAGGTCCTCTTCCAAGTTAAAGGGTTCGAGTCGGACGATCCAGCCTTTGCCAAACGGATCATGGTTTATCAGGTCGGTATTGAAGTTGATCTGGTAGTTGATTTCGACCACTCGACCCCGGATGGGAACACAGAGTTTGTGCATCTGCTTATCCGCAGCCAAAACCCTAATAAGCAACCTTCCGTTTTCCGCTTTGGTCTCGTGGCATGGCAGATCCACATACAGTATGTCTCCCACGTCTTCCCTGAGCTTGTCATTGACCCCGACTTCGACAGTGCCATCCTCCAACATCCTGGCCCATACGTACTTCTGATAATAGAGTAGCTCTTTTCCTTCGATTTTTCTCTCTTCTAAGGCTTTTTCCAAAGTTTGAGTTAATTCATCCGGGTCGAAAGGTTTAGGAACATAGTTGGAGACACCCAACCTCATCGCTTTGACTGCCGATTCTACTGATGGATATCCAGTTATCATTATAGCAATAATGTCCGGGTGATTTTTCTTCACAATCCTCAAGACCTCCATTCCGTCGATCTCCGGCATCTTCCAGTCGGCAATAACCACATCATACTTATCCTCTTCCACTTTTTTGAGAGCCTCCCTTCCGTTCAAAGCTGTCTGAACTCTGTGTCCTTGCCGGCCTAATATCTTTCTGCAGCTATTGCACACAACCTGCTCATCATCTACCACCAGGACATTTGCTCTGTATGACATCTTCTCTCACCTTCCTTTCTTTTCCTTCCAATGTCATATAGTGCAACAGATGTGCCAGATTGTGACTCTTTTCACAAAGTTTAGCAAATGTATTTCTTAACTATTTGAAATTTAAGAACTTAAATTGTATGATAAAATTGAAAATGGATACGTCTTGAGGAGCTTAAAAGCCTGGTGCATATTGAAACTATGCATCAGTTTGAAGTGCTTTTATTGGTAAATAAAGACTTAGGTGGGATTTGTGATGTATAGTAGAAATATGCGGTGTATTTGTTTTATATACTATTTTAGCCCCGTAGGTCTGGTGCCCTGAGCACCTGACACTAAGATAAGTGATGAAGATAATAGAAATCAAATAGAAAAACATTCTGAGTAACCCCCTACCCCTCTTGTCAAGGAGGCAAAATCAAAAGTTAAAGTCCCCCTGATAAGGGGGATTTAGGGGGTTCTCTCGTTGGTAACGGACACCTTGTCTGTTACCATATGCGTCACGGACGAGGGCGCCCGTGACGAACTTGGAATGTCATTCTGAGGCGTTAGCCGAAGAATCTGGGCTTCTCTTGTTGGCAACGGACGGCCCCCGTCTGGGGTGACTGACGCCTAATAAATGAAATTCTTCTGCCTACCTACCAGGCACGGAATTTGTATTTGGTATCCCCACAAAAAGAAAGAATTACACTTGACCTGTTCGCAGGCATTGCTATATTGTGCTCGTATCTTAATAGACGTTACAGGAAGGGTCATGATGAATGACAAAGTGGCTGAGGCTGAGGGAGGCAGAGGAACATCTGAGTATAGGCTGTTCGACCGTTTACAAGCACGTGCGCGAATGGCAGTTCGGTGCTGCTAAACATGATGCGGTTTTATCAGGAAACCATATAATCAATAGTTATAAGGTAAGAAATGAATTCGAATCTGACGAAGTATAGAGAAGAGCTTGATAAGTTGATAAAGAAAGGAGAATTACTCTACTATAGTCTGTTGCTGGATGTTGATTTAGTTGACGAAGAGACTAAGAAAAAGTTAAAGGAACTAAAATTACCATTATTTAAACAAGAATACGAAAGATGGTATTCTGTATCCATGCAAGTAATAAAGCAAATTCTGCCAGACAGACTCGACGATTTTGTTAAACAGTATAAGAATGAAAAGAGAAAACAGACCGACTATTTGACCTATACAATCTCGGATTACATGATCGGCTTAAAAGTGACTCGTAGCTTTGAGACTGTTGTAGATCATAAGGCGGCTGCACCCAAATTCGAACGGCAATTGAGCATTCTAAAATCTGCAGAGGAACGGTTTGAAAATTCCCTATTCGATATTAGGCAGGTATTACAAGCAGATATTTTTGATGACGAACTGGAATCTGCCAGAGAGCTTCTAAAAAGGGGATTTATTCGTGGAGCAGGTGCTATCGCCGGCGTTGTTCTTGAAAAGCATCTTTCTCAAATATGCCAGAACCACAAGATTAAAATCAGAAAGAAAGATCCGAGCATTAATGATTACAACCAAGCTTTAAAAGACAATGACGCAATTGATGTGCCTACCTGGCGGTTTATCCAACACCTAGGAGACATAAGAAACCTATGTGATCACAAGAAAGATCGTGACCCCAAATCAGAAGAAGTCAGTGATTTAATTGAGGGCATCGCCAAAATAAACAAAACAGTCTTTTAGCACCTTATGATTAGCAGGTAGGTCAGGTGCTCTAAGCACCTGACACCAAGATAAGTCAGGAGCCCCGTGCTCCTGACAATGTTAAAGCTTGCGTCAGGAGCTTACTCTTCGCCGTATGGGGAATCCTGGGCAAACGCCCCCGTCTGGGGTGACTGACGCATTGAAGTCATATTATACAGAAGCGGGCCGTCTATCTTTGCAGATCCATTCAGACTGCACAATCACCGTTAACCAAAACAAATAAAATCCAATAATTTTGGTATAATTAAAATATGAACAAAAAACTTTTTCAGATTACTTCTGTACGTGATGGAAATGACCGGGACTACTGGAAACAAAAAAGTTATGAAGAAAGGCTCGAGGCTTTGGAGCTATTAAGAAGGATTATTTTTGGTTATGATCCATCTACCGCAAGACTTCAAAGAACTATTACAATTACTCAACTCAAAAAGAATTGAGTATTTGGTAGTTGGTGGCTATGCTGTTGCCCTCTACGGATATCCCCGGGCTACCGGAGATATCGATATCTGGATTGCTATCTCTAAAGATAATGCACAAAAAACTGTGTCAGCTCTGCGGGAATTCGGCTTTGACGTCCCTGAATTGAAAGAAGAATTATTCTTGGAGAAAGGGAAGAACATAAGAATGGGAGAACCTCCCATCCGCATAGAAATTTTAACCTCTATAGATGGCGTTGAATTTCCTGGATGCTATAAGAATAAAAATACGTTAACCATCGATGGCATCGAAATAAACTTCATTTCTTTTCAAGACTTAAAGAAAAATAAAAAAGCCAGTGGTAGATTACAGGATTTAGCCGACCTTGAAAATTTAGAAAAATAAAATAATTTCCAACGACTCATTCCAGTGGATGGTTCGACGCGCACCTCACCAGTTCTGTGCTTGCTCACCAACGCTGATTTCTGTGTTTTGCTCAAGGAAGATTTTCAAAAATATAGTCTTTCTTATGAAGATGGCAAAATGAATCTAGATTTACGAGCAACTCATTATCTGATCAACAATTTTCTCAAGGGGAACTGGTTGTACGGGGTGTTGGGCCGCGGAGCCGCAAGGCTACTTCGTTACGAGCTTGCTAAAGCTGGTGTTGATGTATTCGCTATTGATTGGAGAATAAAATCCCTGCCGAGCGTCCTCGATAAACTTCAAAGGAAATGCTATAAGGACCTAAAAGATTTGAACGACCGAGCTGGAGTTCGAGTGATTTGCTTGTATACCCACGATATCGATATAGTTTTGAACCATGTGTCTCACCTGTTTCATGTACAAGAAATGGAGGATACTATTGAAAGAGGAGGACCTACAACATTTGGGTACTCATCTAAGCATTGCGTGTTAAAATGGAATGAAAAGTATCCTGGTCCTGCACAATTTGATGACCTCCCTTCTTACATGCGCAGCTTCCCATCCGGAGAACCCATAAACGGAGAATTCAAAATAAAACTTGAGACACAAATAGCTGATGCAAACGAGATGGCTAAGGATGTCTCCTTTGAACTACAAGTTCGAACCCTGTTACAGCACGCTTGGGCTTCAGTATCTCATGAGCTTCTCTATAAACAAGAACATGAATCTTCCGATAAAACACATCGGAGACTGGCACGACTTGCAGCACTGCTTGAGGAGGTGGATGAGGTTTTTGCTTTAGAAGCAAAAGAATATGATCACTCAGGATCAAGAGTCCCTAGGTTCCTGATATTTTCCCCGCAGCCTGTTACCAAACAGTTTCTTAAACAGTATTCATGGGATGTGCTTGGTCTTGAGCTGCCGGACAAAGAGGCAGAAGGGGCTATTGGATACGTTTCTAAACTGGGAATAAAGACCATTAGTGATTTCGAAGAACTAATGTGTTCAGCTATAGAGGCACTTGAAAGTGCTACAAGTTTTGTGCTTCTTAGGACCATGAGAAGTCTTTGGTTATATTTGAACGTAATAGCGTATTGGGCGAATCGTGCACAACCTATACTACCTCCTGTTCAGCAGGAGGTGATGGATCGGTACCGCCATCTTGTTCATGAAGAACACTTCCAAAGAGTTCTTCGTAGACTGAGCACGGATCAAAAATGAAGATAGAAATCTGTGCATATCAACAGCATTAAGCCGGACGGGTTATTTTTCGAGGCTTCGACGGAGCTTGATCTTTTCTTAATAAGAAGCTTTTACCTGGCTCTCGTAGTTCAACCCGCTCGCCGCTTATACCGAACGTTATCCTCCTACGGCCTCAGGTTGAAAATCCCGCCAAAGGCGAGGGTGGATAAAACCCCATTTATAGTGAGTTTCGAAACATTTATGGTGAGCCTCGAACCATTCTAATACCTAACCCGTAGCCTCTCTTACCACAAATAGCAAAATTTCCCTAACCTTAATGGTGAAAAGGATAGCTCCACCGTTTATTGGGGAGACGAATATATTTTGCATGCACAGAATCCCGCCTTAAGGGAGAAGAAGAATCATATGAACCATCTGATTGATACCGACGACGAAACAATAGACTCCAAGCACTCGAAGCTTCTAGAGATATTAATCGAGAAGAGCATTAAAAGATTAGAAGATAAATCCTGTAAGCCGAGAATCCGGGATGCTTTAAAAGCCATCCAGCTTAAACAGAACATAACTAAAACCTCGGAAGTTGAACGGAGTGAAACCCATAGGGCCGAAAAAATCTTCTGGCAGGAAATAGAAGCAATAAGAAGAGAGGTATTGCCAAAACTTTATCCTGAATCTAACAACCTGGAAGCTCAAATTCTAAGTACTATCATAGGGCTTAAACAACAAGTAAAAAATGGCATCCTTCCGGTTAAAATCATTACCGACACTTTCAATCAAGGCAAATCCAAAGAAAGCCGGCTCACTTATCACCGGATTGGTCGGCTCCTCTCCTCCATGGGATTCAGAAAGGCTAAAACCCAAACCGGAACCTACGCCATCCTCTGGGATGACGAACTACTTTCTCATCATAAATTTTCTAATGCTAAAAAAAACGTAAAACAAACACCAGTAAGTCCAGTAAGTCCAGCAAGTCCAGCCGGTAGGTCAAGAGCCGCAGGCTCCTGACCTCCATTTATTTTTCTATTCTAATATTGTATTTTCTCATCAAAGCCTGAAAATTTGATCTCTGCATTCCTACATCTTTGGCGGATCGGGTTATGTTCCAGTCGTTTCTGGTCAAGGCATCCAAAATGAACGATTTCTCAATGCTTTCAATCGCCGATTCCCTCACCTTTTTCTTTGTTTCCTTCAACTCTTTCGAAGTTTTGGGGATAGGGGTATTGGGATGAGTCGCCTCGGCTCCGACCACGAAGGGTAGATACTCGGTAGTGACGGTATCCCCTTCAGCCATGACAACGGCTCGCTCGATCACATTCTCCAGCTGCCTCACATTTCCGGGCCAGCTGTAAGCAATTAACATATTCATCGCATCGACTGAGATACTTTTAATATTCTTTTTCATCTCGTTGGCATATTTTTTTAAAAAATGATAAGCTAAAAGAGGGATATCATCTTTCTTTTCCCTTAAAGGCGGTATGGTGATGCTTACCACATTCAGTCGGTAGAAAAGATCCTCCCGGAATTTTTCCTCTTTCACCAATTTTTCCAAGTCCTTATTGGTGGCTACAATCAATCTTAAATCAACCTTTTTGGGCTTAACTCCTCCCACCGGGGTGAACTCCCTCTCTTGAATCACCCTCAATAGTTTTGATTGAAAATTCAGGTTAATGTCTCCAATCTCATCTAAGAAAAACGATCCCCCATCCGCAATCTCAAATAGCCCTGGTTTGGTAACTATTGCCCCGGTGAATGACCCTTTAACATGACCGAAAAGCTCAGATTCCAAAAGTTCCTGAGCTAAGACTCCGCAGTCGACCGGAACAAAGGGTTTTTGTTTTCGAGGACTATTGAAATGGATGGCTCGGGCGATGAGCTCTTTGCCTGTCCCGCTTTCCCCCCGAATTAAAACGGTACTTTCCGTCGGAGCAACTTTACGAATTAACTTATATACTTCCTGCATCTTGGGGCTGTTGCCAATAATGTTATCGAACCCGTATTTAGCCTCCAACTCCTTTCGCAGGTAGATATTCTCATGAATTAGGCTTTTTTTTTCCATAGCCTTTTCCACCACAACCAAAACTTCATCCGGGGTGAAGGGCTTGGGGATATAGTCAAAAGCTCCTAATTTCATTGCCTGGACCGCGGACTGGACTGTGGAGTAGCCGGTGATCATAATCACCAAGATATCCGGGTATTTTTCCTTGACCCTTTCCAGAACTTCCATCCCATCCATCCCCGGCATCTTTATATCGGTGATCACGAGGTCAATTGGCTCTTTTTCCAAATAGTCAAAAGCCTCCTGACCGGAAAGGGCACAAAAGACTTCATGCCCGCCACCTTCCAGTATCTTCCGACAGCTTTTCAATACAATCTCCTCATCATCCACTACCAATATTTTAGCTTTCATCATTTACTGGTTCCCCTTTTCTCCAATTTCAAAAGCTTTTTCTTTTATCGGTAACTTTACAGTAAAGGTAGTGCCTTTTCCCACCTTGCTTTTCACTTCTAATTTGCCTCGATGACGTTCAATTATACCATAGCTTACCGAGAGCCCCAGGCCAGTCCCCTTTCCTTGTTTTTTTGTTGTGAAGAAAGGGTCTAAGATTTTTGGTAAATTCTCCTCTGGAATTCCAATGCCGGTATCGGTAAATCGAATAGCCACCATCTCATCTTCGGTTCCTGAAGATACGGTCAAAGTTCCTCCCTGGAGCATAGCCTCAATGGCATTGAGCAGGATATTAATAAACACCTGTTGAATCTGCCCCACATCTATCATTATTTTGGGCAAGTCCTGTTTGATTTTCTTATCAATTTTGACATTTTGCAAACTGGCTTGATGGGAAATCAAATCTATCGATTTACCTATTACCTCATTTATGTCGGACAAAACCTTTTGGGGTTCGGTCTGTCGGGCAAAGTCCAAAAGACCTTTGACGATCATTTTGCACCGATTGGTTTCATTTACGATGACCTCTAAATCCTCCTTTTCCGGATCTCCTTTTTCCTTGGCTTTAAGAAGGAGAGAAGAGTAGGTCAGAATTCCGGTCAATGGGCTATTGATCTCATGAGCAACCCCAGCAGCCAGCTTACCTAAAGAAGCCACCTTATCCGACTGAATCAACTGATTCTGGGTTTTTCTCAACTCTTCAGTCCTCTCTTCCACCTTATGCTCCAAAGTCTTCCCCCAGTCGACCAATTTTTCATCCGCCTTTTTCAAATCTGCGGTCATCTGACTAAATGAGAAAGCCAGCTGTGCGATCTCGCCTTCAGCTTTGATGGGAATGGAATAGTCCAGATCCCCTTCGGCGACCTTTTTGGTTCCTTTGACTAATTCCCTGACCGGGCGAGTGATATATCGATTGATGGAGATACTGATAGTCACCGAGATCACCAAAAAGGCAATCACGGCGAAGAAGATCATCTTATTTTGAGCACCTTTGATCTCCTTATCCACATCCTCTAAGGACATCCCAATGTCCAATACTCCCAGGACCTTTTGCTCTGGAGGATGGGCATGGCAGTCTGGGGTATAACAATCGGGTTCATTATATATGGCAGAGATGACTCCTAACACTCTATGATCTGTCTTGGCTGTAAAAATTCTGGAGCGGTCCGGTGTGGTCAGTCTCTCCAGGGGTTTTTCCGCTGCATGACAGGCATAGCAGGCTTCGGCTTTCTTGTCCACCATTTCTCCGATCTCATTTTTAGCAGTGGAGAACATTATCTTGCCATCTTTATTGAAAACCCTGATCTTCTCCAAACCCTCCTGCTCTCCTATGGTCTCAATGATCCGATGCACATCGTCACTTTGGTATCTCAGCATATCATATCTGGTGCTTCTCCTTACCGTCTCACTTATCCTAATGGCACCCCGCATCACCTCACCTATAAGTTGTTTTTTCTGAGAGGCGATGTTGACGTATGCAAAGATCCCCATGGACAATATCAAGATAAATCCCACCACCAAAATCAGCTTTACCCCAATACTTTTCCGCCACATAAGTTATCCTTTAATAAGTGAATTATTTCACAAGCTTCCAACCATTATACGAAAGTTGGCAACCAAAGGTAATCAAATAACCGATCCAATTTCAACTTTCCCTGTGGAATATTATTGGTTCGACTTTCGATTGTCAAGGAATTTCGTTGTGGACACAACAAAAGGTTATGAGCAAGTTTATTGTGGAAATTAAAAAACGGAGAGACTGGGATTCGAATCAGGTCGTTTCTATAAGTTACTGTCCCGCACTGGATTATGACCCAAGACGTAAATAAACAAGAATTTATCAATTACGGTTATTTTGATTTATTTTGATGTAGTTTGATCTATTTTGACTCAAAGTTGGCACAAAACTTCTGCGCGGGTTTTTTGAATAAAATAATCCTCGATTATAATTGCTCGTCATCAAAACTCATGTTTGCAGGAAGAACCTTGAATCCTTGACCATCCAGTACATATATACAGAAATTCACGCCCTCTGAGCATTGCTTTCACAATATCTAAATATCCTTCAAATACTCTCGAACAATTAATCATAAGACCGAGACTGGAGAGCGGGCTGGAGCAAAGACGGTTAGCAAAAAATCCTCCTTAAGTGGGGTGTGCAAACTGTCGATAAAACCAATGGAATTGAAACGATTGCGTTGCGGATCCCGTGCCAAAGAATCAGTGAAATCCAGGTAGAATAACATGATACCGTCCCCCAAGCTCCAAGAGAAAGGGTTTCTCGGAATACGTTTCTTGAGCTCCTCTACCACTAGCGTTCTTCTATTTGCCCTAATAATCGGCTTGGCAGTTTTTCTAAGATGCTTTTGCTTATCTGCGGATCCCCCTTTGAATTTGTCCTGGAGCCAGGATGTTAACACTGATCCTGACCAATATACCTCCTTTGCCAGAAGCAAAGCATTGTGGGGTAGCTGGGACCTTTTCGGGCATAATCTTGTCTTATGTTTGAATTCGGCCCTGACTTTGATTTCTTTCTTCTTTTTCAAGCTTTGGGGGGTAGGACGCTGGCAAGCCAACTTTGTGGCTGCCACTTTAAGTTTCCTCACTCTGATCTTTTTCTATCTGGCGATTAAAAAAGGGAAAGACAAGAAAACCGCCCTTTTGGCGACGTTTTTCTTGGGCATCAATTACATTCTCGTGATGTACAGCCGTAGCACTTTTGCCGAAGTTTCAGTAATCTTCTTTATCGCTCTGGGGATTTACTTTTTTGTGTTAGGTTTCAAAAGAGGCTGGCTTTTGATCCCTTCCGGCGTTTGTTTTGCCGTTTCGATATTCTTCGGTAAAATGTTAGCCATGTTCATACTCCTAGTATGTTTGGGCGTGGTAGTCTTTAGTGCTTTAGAGAAGCTTTCAGCCGATCACCGGAAGATTAAGTACTCCCTCATTCTATTTTTTGCCGCTGGCTCTTCCTCGCTGGCATTACTCTGGTTTTTTCTGATTTACTCTCCTTTTGGTGAGACTGTATCTCAGTATGTTTCTGGAATGTCGGTGGGACTGTACGGTTCCCCCAAGGGTTTTGAGTCACTCTCTGATTTCATTTATTCGCTCTTCTCCTTTGGCGGGGTAACCCAGGTTTTTGCCAGCAAAGAATATTCACTGGGCACAGACCTTTTCTATAGGATGCCTTTTCTTTTCATTTTGTCCCTGCTTTTTCTATTAGGACTCTTTTTTAAGACCTTCAAAGTTAAAAAGATTCTCGGATATCTTAAGTCATGCTCAAGATTAGACCTTTTTTTCGCATTGTGGCTTGTGGTGGGCATCTTGGCCTTAATGCCTTGGAACTATCGTCCTTTGAGGTATCAAGTGCTGCTGATTCCTCCCATGTGTGCTTTGGCGGCCTTCTGCCTCATCGATTTTTTGAACCCCTCCGAGGTCAAGAAGAAACCTAAAAGGAGCGTGTGGTTTTGGGTATTTTCCATTCCCGTGTCTTCATTTCTCACATTCCACATTATATCCTTTTTTCTGAAGTTGTTCGGATGGACCGCGCAGTTGAGTTCAATCATAGTGCCCTCGGTGTTCCTCTCATTTCCTTTTACTTACGCTTTTCATGAAGCGAAGAGATGGAAACCTTCCCTCCGTATGAGGGCCCGCAAGAGGGTCATCGTAACAGAAGCGGTCCTATTGGTTGTTATCATCAATGGCGCACAGTTTTGGGCTTTCGGCAGAAACACGCAGTACTCTCTTCTTCACTCATCCCAGGACTTGGCCCAGATACTGGGTCAAGAAGCGGTGATCTCAGGACCTTACTCCCAAACGCTCGTTATGGAAAACGAGTTGAAGTTGGTTTTACGCATGTTCCATCCCGGGGATGACGATCCCGATTTCTTCCTGAGGCATCCTATAACACATCTGGCCCTGGAAGCAGAGGGTGGACAAAGAGAGCAAGCTTTCACAGATTATCCTGAAGTTATGAAAAACGCCAGACCTGTTGCCACCTATCGTTTAAGAAATTTCCCGGTTCAGATTCTAAGGGTGGCAGAATCGAGTGGAAACCCGAAAACCAAAAACTATAAATTGTCCGATTTTGAGAAAGCGAAGTTGCTGATCCAAGAGGATCAAATTGACTCAGCCATAGTCCTGCTCAATCAGTTTGTTTCGAATCATCCCCGAAATTTCAGTGGATATATGACTTTAGCGGAGATCTACTATGATAGGCAAGATTACGAGAAGGCTGCTCTGTTTTTGGAAAGAGCTTCAACATTCGATCCAACCAGCTCGTTTGCTCATGAGGTCTTGGGCGCAGTATATTTCGATCAGTACAACCAAGAAAGGAGTTATAATTATCGGCTTTTGGCGATCGAGGAATGGGAAAAGGCTCTAAAACTGCATCCGCAAAATATTCGCCTGTTAAGTCAATTGACAGAGATTAGGGGATATTGAAAAATGCCAATCTTACGATACAGAATTCGTCGAACAGAGGGGAACGCCAAACCTCACGACCCAGAATTCGGGGAAGTTGGGGTTTCAGCGGTGATGCCGGCTTATAACGAACCCGAGGCCACAACTGTAATAGAGAGGGACGTATCTGAACTGGAAGTGTCAATAGTGATGCCGTGTTTGAATGAGGCAGAGACTCTCAGAAGGTGTATCAGAAAGGCCCAGGAGTCCATCCGACAACATGACCTCAGAGCAGAGATCATAATAGCCGATAATGGAAGCACAGATGGGTCGAGGGAGATCGCGCGACAGAGTGGTGCCCGAGTGGTCCCCGTCGAAGCAAAAGGTTACGGAAGTGCACTCGCGGAAGGCATCGAGGCTGCCAAAGGGCGGTACATAATTATGGGAGATGCCGATGATAGTTACGATTTTTCCTATATATTCCCATTCATTGAAAAACTGCGAGAGAGCTATGACTTGGTGATGGGTTGTCGTTTACCTTCAGGTGGGGGGACGGTTGTGCCTGGCGCCATGCCTTGGAAACACAGGTGGATTGGTAATCCTGTGTTGACCGCAATAGGTCGACTCTTCTTTCGGAGTCCGATTTCGGATTTTCATTGCGGACTGCGTGCGTTCCGCAATGAAGCTTATCAGAAGCTGGACATGCGGACTACCGGAATGGAATTTGCATCTGAAATGGTGATAAAAGCCACATTGAACAAAATGCGAATAACCCAGATACCAATAACCTTGTATAAGGATGGACGGTCTCGGCCTCCTCACCTTAGGAGTTGGCGTGACGGCTGGCGCCACCTCCGGTTTATGCTGATGTACAGCCCCAGGTGGCTTTTCCTTTTTCCAGGGATGATAGGTTTTCTTGTGGGAGCGTTCTTCTTTGCCTTGCTGCTTCAGGGACCTCTAAGACTTGGGATGGCATTTTTCGATACCAATACTCTTTTAGTTTCCGGTATGGCTATTATTTTGAGCTTTCAGTTGATCTCATTTGCCATGTTCACTAAAATATTTGCCATATCCGAGGGATTGCTTCCGGAAGATCCGAGGCTGAATCGCCTTTTTTCTATTGTTACCCTTGAGGTGGGTATTTTAATCGGGCTCATTTTAGCGGTCTCCGGACTGGGTCTTCTGATAGGTGCTGTGGTCTATTGGGCCAAACAAGGTTTTGGAGAGCTTTCCTATCCTGATAGCCTGCGTCTGATTATTCCGGCGGTAACGTCATTGATACTTGGCGTACAGATAATCTTCTCCAGTTTTTTCATGAGCATTCTTGGATTGAAAAGAAAGAATAACCATACGGTCTGGCATAACCCGGGGATTCCGTAGCAACTTCAGAGTCGTGCGTTTCTCATGAGCACGACCTGAATCATTAAGATAGTGCTGGCATGACTCGCGGTTGATAGATTGCCAGATGTCACCAAGGCGCAGAAATTTCAGCTTTGTATTTTATTTGTGAGATGTTAGTCTATGAAAATACTGATAGTCTCTGCCTACGCACCTCCCCACCGAGGAGGGATTGAGTTTGTCGTCTGGGAGCAGGCAAGACGATTTGTGCGCAAGGGTCATGAGGTGACCTGGATTTCCTCCCGTTTCGCCGACGAGGCACCTGTGGAAGACCACGAGGGTTATGCGCTCCTGCGGGCTAAGGCGCTGAATCCCTTCGAATCTCGAGGCATCCCCTATCCCATTTTCACCAGAGAGCTAAGAAGGATCATCCGCAGCGAAGTGGAGCGATCACAGATCGTCCACGTCCATGGCATGCTCTACCAAGGAACCTCGCTGGCTATCCGGGAGGCACGCAGGCGAGGCCGTCCAGTGGTGTTGACTTCCCATGTAATCGATCAGGCCAGACCTCCCGGGGGCGACGGGATTGGGTCGGTGAAGAAAATGATGAACCGAGGTATCAAGCTCGTGGAATGGGGCGCGCATCGTTTTGTTGGCCACCGCAATGTCAGAAACTCCGATGCGATTGTGGTATTGAATTCTGCCGTGCGTGACTACATCCGTCGGATACCGGGTTCCGACAGCAATATCCATTGGATACCCAACGGGGTTGATACATGTCTCTTCAGCCCTGTCTCTAAGGAGGGGAAGATATCCATTAGGAAACGGCTGGGACTTCCCGTAGGAAAGAACATCGCCACTTTCGTGGGACGCTTGGTACCACGGAAGGGACCACAACTGGTGGTCCAGGCGGTTAGACCGGACATGGGCATCCATGTGGTGGTGGTGGGGAACGGGAGCATACCTTGTCGGGAACAGGTGCCGGCACCTCATATTACCATTTGGCCAGCACAGCCAAGGGAGAAAATTCCCGATATCTTGCGAGCCAGTGACGTGCTCGTCCTTCCCTCAATTGGTGAGGGTTTTCCGCTGATTGCTCAGGAGGCTATGGCCTGCGGTGTCCCGGTGATTTTATCCGATGATCCCGGTTACAAGGATTACGTAGACTCCTCCTGTGCCAGGCTGGTTTCGCCCACGGTCGAAGGCGTGAGAGAGGGTCTTTCTGGAATGTTGGAGTCAAAACAGAACCTGGAACGTGCAGGCCAATCTGCGCGCAAATTGGTAGAGAAGAAATTTGGATGGGACAATAACGTGCAAAAACATCTTGATCTGTATGCCTCGCTGGTGGGCAGGAACCAGAGTTCACTGATAAGGAAGGAAACACAATGCTACGTTCAAGGGACAAACTGAAGGTAGCCGTAGTTGGCGCCGGATGGGTGGTTTCCAACAGGCATGTCCCGTCCTTGCTGAAAAGCGACCTCTGTGACCTGGTGGGAGTTGTGGATGCTGACCCGCAAAGGGCGGATAAGTTGCAGAGAAGGTATCGCTTGAAATACCAGGCCGGTGCGCGGTCGCTCTCTGAGGTAGAGTGGATGGAGAAAGTTCAGGCGCTCTCTATCGGGGTCTCGCCTATGATGCACTACCAGCTGACCAAAGAGGCTCTCAATTTGGGCAAGCATGTTATTCTTGAAAAACCAATGGCGCTGACCGTGGGGCAAGGCGAAGACCTTTGCAGGATAGCGCATGAGACACGTTTGACGCTCTCCATCGTTCATAATTTCCAGTTCACCTCCTCCTTCCTCACATTAAAGCGGATGATTACACAGGGAGACATGGGCGAGATAAGGGGAATCGCTGCCATTCAACTCAGCAGTCCCCAGCGTCGCCTCCCCTCTTGGTATGACACATTGCCATATGGTCTTTTCTATGACGAATCCCCACACCTGCTTTACCTTTTGAAGCGTTTGGCCAAAGGGATTCGGCTCCTCTCTGCTGTAACGCACCCTTCTTTGGAAGGCAAATCTACCCCGGCTCTGGTTACCGCCCATTACACAGATGACCAAAAACTGCCTATCTTTCTTTATATGAATTTCGAGAGTCCCATCTCTGAATGGCAACTGTGCGTCATGGGTGCCCGAAAAATAGCTACAGTAGACGTGTTTCGCGACATCCTGGTGGTAATTCCGTGCGATGGTTCACATCAGGCGACCGACATCCTGCGCACCTCTTTTGCAGCGGCCTATTCTCATTTTCGGGGTGTGTTTGTCTCAGGGATGCGGCTGATCACCAAGAACCTGCTTTACGGCAACGAAGAGGTTTTTGCACGCTTTCTTAAGGCCGTCAAAACCGGAGCCATTCCCGCCGAGATAAGCAGTGAGGATGGGTTGCAGGTACTCCGCATGCAGCATGAGATCATGGACAAAGCCCAAGTATTATCTTAGCATATTTCGCATAAATAAAACAGGCTGAAACTAATATGCTTCCATATAATACGTTGTGTGATATTTTGAGGAAGTTGGCTTTTGGTAATATCTTTCAACCAGCCACCTTATTCTGGCGCCTGTTCGAGATAGAAGCATTGGCCCAGAAAACGCGGGTAAGAGGTAGAATACTGGATCTCGGATGCGGCGATGGTAGAGTAACCAGTGCGATATTCTCGCAGGCCCGGTGTTCTTGGAACAACAAGGAAACTTGCAGATTAGTGGGGATTGATCCGGATGTTGAAGATTCAGCTATTGCAAGAAAAAGTGGACTTTACGAAAAGGTACATACGTGTTCAGCAAACGCCATCCCAGAGAAAAATGGTAGTTTCGACTTTTGTTTTGCAAATTCTGTGATTGAGCACATCCCCGATATTGATGAGGTGTTAGTGGAAGTTGGCCGGGTATTAAAACCGAACGGAAAATTCATTTTTACAGTGCCAAGTACGGGTTTTGATAGATTGATGAAAACAAGCAGGTTCTGGGCCAAGAAGTTTTCAGGGGGAAATTTAGAAGAGTATTCCAGAATGATAAACGTGAGGCTTGCACATAATCGTTACTATGATCACAATAAAGCTGAGGCGATGCTCAGGAATGTTGGCTTAGACATTGTTCAAGAGGAATTATATTTTCCAGAATCAGCGGTACGCATATGGGAATCCATCTCCAATCATACCGCCGGATACATGTATAGACTGTTTGGCTCAAATCTGAAACCTCACGCCATACAGAAAAAAACCGGGCTCTTGAGGTTACAATATGCAATCCCCGAAAGCGTCCAGACAAGCATCTTGAGGTCTTTCTTGAAGCCAAAGATAAAGAAGGCGTTGAGAGATGGCAAACATGATAAACTGTATGGTGGTTATCTAGTCATTGCTCAGAAATTCTCGGCAGGATAGTCAGATATCAAGACACAACTTCTCAGAGCATGGATCGGATTGGTAACCGACCGGACGGCGTGTTCTTGCCGGATTTTTTTATCAAGAGCGAATGAATTGTATGTGAGATCCGCTACTCTTCTGAGAGCATGACTTGCCTTGGAAGGTAAGTTGGTACTATGAAAATTAGAATACTCAAGAGCCAGTCGACAGAACTCAAGTTGAGTGCTGCCAAATTCATTCTCAAGCAAAAAATGAGACCATGGGAAATTCCGTGAGAATTGAAAAGCCTGGAGACTGAAATTCCCTTCGTGGTGTTTGTGTAAAGGCTTGCGCCTTAGCCGTAACTCAATGTAACACAAATAATTAAAACGGAGAGACTGGGATTCGAACCCAGGAGGGCAATTTCTCGCCCTACACGCTCTCCAGGCGTGCTCCTTAGGCCAACTCGGACATCTCTCCGTAAACTTGCGTAGCTAGTCTTTCATCTGTTTGGCCAGAAGCTTTCGAAAAGCTTCTCTGCCTTTGTATCTTTTTATCTGTCTTTCTCTTAAGAATGCCTTCTTCTTGGTTTCGTATTCCTCCTTGTAAACCAGATGCCAAGGTCCTTTACTCCGCGTCCATCTACTCTTGCTGGAGTTGTGACCCTTTATTCTTGCCGACAAGTCGGCTGTGTGGCCTACATAATGATTCCCAGCTTCGTTCCTCAGAATATATACATAATACATCTCTTGCGCCCACACGCTCTTTCCCCGGACGGGGAACCCCCCGCCAGAGGCGGGGTGGCCAGGTGTGCTCTAAAGACCAAACTTGTCCCGCTTTTGCGGGGCTCGGACATCTCTCTGGATAAAGCAGTCATAAGTCAGAAGGCAATAGTCAGTAGATTTCTTCTCTTACCAAAGCCCGGCAATACCTACTTTTGAGGTGCTTATTCCAGCTTCAAATCCTTTTGACCTATGATCTGGTCATTTTTCATTATAACTTTTTTTACGAAAGAAGGCAATAATTTTTTGCTCAATCTTTATCTGAAAAAAAGAAGAGGGGGAAATTAAAATAACAGTTTAACCTCCAAAGGAAATAAAAGCACCCCAGCCATGAAGATACGGCTGGGGTGCAAAAACTTGTTTGGTATGCTTTTTTCGCTACTTCATCAGGATCATCTTTTGTGTGCTGGCATTATCTCCGGCGGAAAGGCGACAGAAATACACTCCGCTTGCCAAACTATTCCCCAGATCATCGGAGCCATCCTAGGTTACCTTATACGAGCCAGCAGGCAAGGTTCCCTCGATCAGCTCTCTCACCTTTTGCCCGAAAACATTATACACCGTAAGCGAAACCGATGCCCTTTCAGGCAAAGAGAACGAAATCCCAGTCTCCGGGTTGAAAGGATTAGGATAGTTTTGATCAAGATGGAAGCCTATCGGCTGTGAGGGGAATTCCTCATCCACATCTGTGTGATCCTCGTAATAATCCATAAGCAGTTTTGCCTCATCCAACCTTAAGCATCTCTCACCTGCTCGGACGATCACATCAAGCGCACCATCATTCCAGAATCCTTCTGTAACGACTTCTATCAAATCATAGGTGGTGTTGTCCAAGCAACCATGATTCAGCGGATCCCAGTCGAAAGTCCCTTCGATCTCCACCATGTTTTGATCGGTGTTTACCCAAGCGGCGTCAATCCACAACTTTGCTCCGGTAATAAGGTTGGAGGGGACAGAAAACCCTGGAGGCAAGGTATGAGCCCATGCCAAAGAATCCGGAAGATAATGCCTCGTCCCAATGAAAACCCCGTAAAGGAATGAATCTGGATGCTTTCCGTAGTAAAAATCAACTATGGAAGCATAATCATAAGTATGGTGATCCAGTGGGAAGGTGAAATCGTAGCAGATCGTCTCCTTCATGTGGATTTCACAGAAAAAAGATACTCCATAGCTCGCCACCAGAAGCACTAGAGCTAAAAGGATACATCTTGTTAGCCCTTTTCTCATTCGATTCACCTCCTTCTTTTATCAAAGTAGAGTTAAACTAAAAGTTCGTTAACCCAAAGAAAGCAATGGGTGTACCAAAGCGGAAGCTGTTAGAGGACAGACATTAACACTTTTTGTATTCCCTTTTTTTTGTATTCGATCTGCACAGGTTTGCATAGCATGTAACCACAACTTAATGTATAGATGAAAGTTAACATCTGAATGATGTCCCCATCAAGTTTGTAAAAACTTGCATATTTGGCTCCTCTTTATGTGAGAATTCCTCGAACTTACCCTATAAGGGCAAATTTTCCTCAAAATTGGTGAAAACTTGCATAGATGTCAAGATAAAAACAAGCTTCTAATGGATGCTGGTCTGCTTAGGGGAGAATAATCGAGGTTATGACATGAAAAAAAGTCGAAGAAAATAAAAAGTTGTTCCCTATCTTCTGGAACGTTCCTAACAAAAACAAGATTTTATCAGGGGACTCTTTATAAGAAAGTTTCTTAATTCTTCATTTCTATCCCGCACACTAAAAGCTCATTTGAGTAAAATAACTTACGGGTCTATGGCTGCCACTCCATTCTGCGAAAAACTCTGATGACTTCTCTTTTCTGTATGGGAAATATTCCGCCTCAGGATATAAAATCTCTGCTCTGACCCTATCCCCTCAACTCCCGGAGAATACCCTGAAGTTTAAGGACCGCAACAGCGGGAAGTTGAACCCTCTCTAAAGAGAAAATTTAACAGAAACACTACGTCTCCCAGATCCACCACCCTATCGCAATTGACGTCTCCAACGGAAACAGGGGTGGGGGGAACATCTTCTTTAAACAGATAATTAATCAAAAAGATTATGTCTCCTAATTCAACTGAGCCGCTCCCATTGACGTCTCCCCGATAATCCAGAACGTCAATTAGAATAGCATACTCCACTACGGTGTTGATTGGATAGCCCGGAGGGTAGGATTGTGTGGATAGGACAAACTCGTCCGGAACATTCTGCTGGTAGAAAACCTGCATAAAATAATCCAGATCTGAGTTGACCGGATATTCAGGAACCCACCATCTTCCAGCGGGTGCGGGGGAGTTCAAGTCCGCCTGGTAAACATCGTGAGAAACATTACCCGCATCATTATGGATGATAGAATCAGTATGTGGTGTGGGAGTATGAGGAATGTATAAGCCAGAAAGCACTCTTCCGGGGGCTCCTGTTTCTGCATTGTCAAAGAATGGATCTGAGAAAGCTATCATCAGTTGCACCGAATTCACCCCGGCAACCGTGGCATAATGCCCTCCCACCCGTCGCCACTTGTCACTTTCCAAATACCAGAAGCCTAAAAGCAGAATCACGTTTTCATGCCTCTCCACCAGTGATTCCACAAAGGTAAATGTTGGTTTTTGCCATGTCTTCACACATAAGCTATCGCCAAGATTGCTTCCATCAGAGAAGGTCTCAGCCAAAAGCCACTCTTCGATGGCATCATCTACGTCTTCTACTCTGGTTCCTATATGCGAGCTTCCGGTTCGTTGACCGTCAACATCCATCTGCCAGGCAAGTCTCTCCACTAACTCCCCCCAACTATCCACACTTCCGGGTGGTTGAGAACCGGGTATAAAGGGTTGTGGAGTTGACGGCGGAGGACCAACACCACTCCAAGGTGTGGCAGAGTGATCCACGTTCCATAGATCATGATCATCCCAGTTGCTGTAAGGGGATAGGTTGTCCAGATAATCCCTCACCAGAGGAAATTGATCTTTCCCATCTCCCATAGTCCCCGGAGGGAGATTGAACTTTGAATCCATCCACCAGAAACAGTTGGCAACCGCCACTGGACCACAGAAGGTGGGCTGTCCCGTTACGGTATTGATCCAATTATCCTGCCCCTGATCGAAATCCGGCATTCCGCTGGGTGCATAGTCTGGACAGGAAGCTTCCCAGAACATATGTTCCTGCTGAGAGCAGATCATCACCGCATATTCCACTTCAGTTACAAAGGTGGTGCCAGCAGGCGCTACTTGGTAAAAAGATACAAACTCAGAAGGGAAATTCTTGCCGGTATACTGACGAGGAAAATCAGGATCTGACTCAAGATAATCCGTTAGTTGCCAAAAGGGATTTCCCGGGGTGGGAGATTCTAAGCTCGACTGATAGATATCATGCGAAACATACATTAAATCATTATGTAGAGTATCGGGGTGAGGTGGTGAGGGATGATCAACAGGTCTCACTCTGCCTGGCCAAGCATACTCCGCCGCATCTTTTCCCGGATCGCTTAAGGCAATCTTTAACGGCTGTGGGTTTACTCCCGACATGGTAACAAAATGTCCTCCCTCCCTCCACCAGTTTTCCCCTTCCCGCCACCAGAAACCCAAAAGCAGGACAATGGTCTGGCTGACCTGAAGTGACTCCACCATCACACTACAATCAGGTGCTGGCCAGATGCTTAAGTAGAATCCGAGAACGGCAAAATCATTTAAGAAGTTGTCAATTCCAGACTTTATGTTATGAACCTCTGTGCCATCTGAGCCGGTTTGAGAATATGTAGCTAATGTATCGACGAATTCGGGTATGCTCCAACCCAGCGAGGCGTGAACTCCAAACCACTCCAGACAGTTCCCTGCCGCTACAGGACCGCATCGTCCAACCCACATGTGTTGGTTTTCGTCCACATCTGGTGCTCCGCTGAGCGCAAATCCATTATCAGACAACCAGACCCATCCAGTATCACAGACCAAAGAATAGGTCTCGCCTCCAACCCGCAACATCAACCATCCCGGATCAGGATCGTTCCAGAACCAATTCCATTCCCACCAGGGAGGAGATAGGGGGGCATACCACATCCACTGATAACAGGTATCCACCATATCCTGCTGAGCATCGGATGCCACACCAGGTATGGTTCCCTGTTCTCCATTGACATACTCGATGGTGAAAAAGAATGGATCGTCCACGCAAATACTGTCAGGCAAACTCACCACCGCCCAATCCGGATAAAAGGTGGTACAGCTGTAAACAGAGGATGACCATATCTCTGTCTGTGGACCATTGCATAGATCAGATTCAATGGTCCATATGCTGAACCTCACCTGGGTGGAGTCCACTCCCGCGTGATTGTAAAGTAGAAATTCCACATCCGTTATCTGAAAAGGAAAGGGATGAGGAACACCACAGTCCTGTGGATCAAAATATATTGTATTTTTGTCACCTGCATTCCAGTTGGGAAAATAAGCAAGAGTTGATCCATTGTCATGCTGTAAAAGACAGAATAGTTTGGGTTCAGACTTAAGGTGCGGTGGACTGGGAATCTGAGCCTCGTCGGCGATTTTTACAGCGTCAAAACTTTCTGGAAGTATAATCACACTATCTGATAATCTCTTTTCGTTTGGTGCGGAATGTGAAAAGTTACCCGCTGAAAGTAACACCAGAATGGAAGTTAAGATTATGGTGGAGTAAAACGACTTTGTCTTCATCTTCTATCTCCTTCAGGATGAAGTCCTCTACTTCTTTTATATCGGCGATGGAACGCAAAACCTCAAATTTGCTGTGTGGGTCGATGTCGCAAAAAAAGGCAGTTCGGCAGTTTAACTATGCCGTTTAAAACCGAAGGACAACCCCTTCCCCGGACCTTGGTTAAAAACTGCTCAGCACAAAAAATTTAGGTTATCTTATGCTAAACCCTTTAGCTGCTATAACAGGTGATAAACAGCCTCATTGCACGTCTCTCATTGTAACATAGCAAAAAATTTCATTTTGTCAAGAAACGATTTTGAGAATAGCTTGGATAAGGTTTCGACTTAGCTCGAAAGCTTTAGAAACTGAGTGTAAAATCATTTCTATTTGGTTAGGGAAGCCTGGATCGCATCATCTCCACCGTCTGGAACAGCCTCACAAGTGGCAACTCGTTACGATTATTGTGTAAGAAAACAGGGTTAGAAAAAGATTGACAGGTTTCAGAAACTGGAGTAATTTGTCAAAGTTGAGTGTGCCATTCCCTCACGTGGAGTTCTAAGAGAATTGCCTGGTAGAGGGGATATGAGAAAACTATTCCTCAGAATTGATGTTAGGCAAGAATACTCTGGTAAGGTGAGAAGAACATGAGAAAAAATGTTAATCGTTTGTATAAAGACCTTGCCTGGCTCTGGCCTCTTTGGGAAGATGTCGAAGTATATAGAAAAGAGAGCCAACTTTTTGTTAGACTCATAAAAAAATTCGCAGAAATCAAAGTTCATTCCCTGCTGGATATGGGGTGCGGTGGTGGTAAAAACGCATTTCATTTGAAGAAGTACTTTGCAGTAACAGGAATTGATATCAGCCGACCCATGCTTGCCAACGCCAAAAAACAGAATCCAGATTGCAAATTCCATCTAACAGATATGCGGAATTTTGACTTGAAGCAAAAGTTTGATTCAGTCTTCATTAATGACTCAATAACCTACATGACAACTAAGAGGGATTTGCTCAAGGTATTCCGTTCCGCATATAAGCATCTGAGAGCTGGGAGCGTGATGATCACTTATCCGGATGAATGCAAAGAAAGATTTAAGCAGAACGAAACTAATATCTGGACTTCCAAAACAGATGATATGGAAATAACATTTATTGAAAACCAGTACGATCCGAATCCGAAGGACGATACTTTTGAGAAAACATTGGTCTATCTTATTCGCAAAAATGGCAAATTAAGAATTGAGCATGACCTTCACGTGTGTGGTCTTTTTTCATTGGATGTCTGGAGAAAATCATTAAAAAGAATTGGGTTTGAAGTTTACGAAGAGGAAGGGGGCAATGATGCTGGAGATCTTCCGGTTTTTTCGTGTGTTAAAGCTACATAGGTTCTGAGAATAAGCAGAATAACTCTTGTTCTGTCGGGTCTTGCCCGCCTTGGCGGGTGTGACCTGACAGTCACAGTAGCGCATAACTTTGCTCAGCGAGGATGTTATCATTCTCGCGAACTTGCGTCTTGTGGATGATAACATCCACAAGGAGCGAGGGGTGGTCGGGGGATAGATATGTGTCAGGTCATACTCATAGCAAGCCATCAGCAAGACCTGACACAGCGTAAGGTAAGTGAGTGAACTTCAAGAAGGCTAACAATGAATAGGGCTGAAAAAACAAAGCAGTATCTGGATAAACAATTAGACCAGTTCAAATGTTTCGAAACACTGCGTGATTCGCGGAAGGAATTCTTTGCGGAGGTCCGCAGATTCCGGGAGGCGACCATCCTGCATCTCAAGAGAACTGCAATCGTCGGGGATGATGATTTGAAGGAACTGGATCGACTATTAGCAGAAATAGACACCTGCAAGACGAAAGGGTCTGAAAATGAAGTGTACTGGAGCAGGGTGGAACCAGTATTCAATAGAGTGATCTTAACGCTTCATAAGCTGAGAGCCAGCATGGATGAAGTCAAGGTGCGGTTTCATCTTAAGATGAAGGATTATCTCACGGGTGCCTCGTTTCTTGAGAAGATAGCTATGATCCTAATCGGCATAGTCTTGGGGATTCTCATTACTTATCTTGCATCTACATTTCTGTGATTGTCACACGCATCCCAGCAGCTTGAATCCTTAAGTTTTGTACCTGTCATCTCTGGCCTTTCCTGTTCTCTTAGGTCTTGCCCGCTTTGGGGAGTGTGACCTGGAAGCCGCAACTCGAATGCTCACTCCGAATCTTGACGAAACTTGCTGCGTGTGTGTCAAGTCACACTCATCGCTAACTACTAGCAGGTGCCGACACGTTGGAAACCCATGCTCCTGACCCCTTCTTTAACGCACAGAAGGGGAGCGGAAGTCCCTCTCTTCCTAAGAGAGGGATTTAGGGTGAGTTCATCAGGTTGTTCTGCCTACAGGTTTCGAACTCATCCCCCGGCCCCTTCTCTTATGAAGAGAAGGGGAGCACAAGTCCCTCTCCTCCTAAGAGAGGGATTTAGGGTGAGTTCCATGGATCAATACTAACCGAAGTTTTTCCAACACTTTGTTGATATCTGTCTCGATTTCCTTATTTGGAAATCGGACAACTTCAATGCCTAGATCATTGATGATATATGTCCTCAACTCGTCATACTCTTTCTGGTAGTCATGATTCTTGCCATCAATCTCCACAACTAATCGGTTCTCATGGCAATAGAAATCTGCGATAAAGAAAGTCTTCTTGTCCATGTACTCAAAGAATATGGGAAACTGGCGGAGAAACTTCTTCCCTAACACTTTTCTGTTCCGAACTGCATGCCAAAATAACTGTTCACTCCGGGTGGATCTCCTCCGTAGATCCCGACACAGTCTTTTGGCTGCCTCGGCAACGTTTTTCTTCATGCTAATCCTTCCCTAACCTCATTCCCCACGCGTTTTTCCATCAAGAGGGGTGTATGAAAGTCCCCCTCTTCCCAAGAGAGGTATTTAGGGTGAGTTCAATCTGCCAGATCGCTCTGTCAATCATCAGGTTGTTGCGCCCGCAGGTTTCGAACTCATCCCCCGGCCCCTTCTCTTATAAAGAGAAGGGGAGCAGAAGTCCCTCTCTTCCCAAGAGAGGGATTTAGGGTGAGTTCAATCTGCCAGATCGTTCTGTCAATCATCAGGTTGTTGCGCCCGCAGGTTTCGAACTCATCCCCCGGCCCC
>CAYOFL010000009.1:0-8368 GCA_964403165.1 uncultured Ignavibacteria bacterium | reverse complement strand
CATCAGGTTGTTGCGCCCGCAGGTTTCGAACTCATCCCCCGGCCCCTTCTCTTATGAAGAGAAGGGGAGCAGAAGTCCCTCTCTTCCCAAGAGAGGTATTTAGGGTGAGTTCAATCTGCCAGATCGCTCTGTCAATCATCAGGTTGTTGCGCCCGCAGGTTTCGAACTCATCCCCCGGCCCCTTCTCTTATAAAGAGAAGGGGAGCAGAAGTCCCTCTCTTCCCAAGAGAGGGATTTAGGGTGAGTTCCTGTTCTGTCACGTCTTGCCCGGCTTGGCGGGTGTGACCTGACACGACAGATGTCAATCCACCAGCTTCGATTCCGGTATTCCTTCTTTTTTCTCTGGCAAGCGGAACTGGTCAGGGCGTGATTTCACAACCTCTTTCAGCCAAGTTTCAGGATACCCTTTTTCCTGCGGACGGCCCTCTTCGTCCTTGACATACCCATCGTTGTATTTTGTTATCAGATGTTCTCCCAGCTCTCGCCAGCGTGATACTACCTTTTCAGCGTGCGTGACGGAGTAATGGGTCAAGTAACGGGTCAAAAGTTCCGGATCCGATCTGGCGAGTTCCACTGCCGTTTTTTCCACAAATGGCTGTAAAGCCAGAAATGTCTCCTCGATATCACTCTGCACTGCCTGAATCTCCGACAGCATGTAAGAATATTTCAGGTTGGCGAAGTTTGCCACAAAATTGAACACCCACCAGGCAGATTCCCACGAAAATTTTTGCGAACTGCCAACCGTGAACGATTTCGGAACTGTATCGATGCCACAGTATAGCGGTATATAGCAGGTAGTGTAAGTGTCATCCACGCCGTACCAAAAGATGCCACCAACAGGGTCCGGAAGCCATGAGCGTGACTGGGAAACAAATGAAAAGGCTGTCTGTTGAGTGGAGATGGGACGCTCCCAGGTATATTCCACGCTGTCGACCATCCAATCCATGGGCCGCCAACGATTGGGGGTGCCATAAGGTCCCGCGTCGATCCCTTTGGTCATATCGTAATCGGTTCCTTCATAGTGGTCGCGCATCAAGGCGAAGACATCAGCCACAGATAGTTTTTTATCAGGTTTGATCCAGAGCGGATACGGTTTTGCTCCCTCGACAGCCCGGTGGAAATCGGGTGAGAAGTTGGCAGACGGGGCGGCCCGGCGGAAGATGCTCCAGACACGCGTATCGGCATACCGCTTGTTTTCCGGTGTGGACGGGCAGTAGGCCTCACAGAATCGGAAGGGTTCGCCCGATTTGGGATCGTAATAACCCTTTTCCACGGCGAAGGAAATGAGGTTGTCTGAATAGAGGCAGTTTTTCGGATCGTCCAAAGGGAATTCGCCGATTCGGGCTTTGTTGGCATGACAGGATATGTATCCATCCGGAACCTTAAGTGCCACCCATACGGCTCCCTCCCCTCCCGGGCCAGGTCCGATCATCTCCATTATCCAGACCTCTTTTGTGTCGGCGATGGAGAACGATTCACCCGTGGATCGATAGCCGTAATCAGCCACCAAGTCGGTCATAACCACAATCGCCTCCCGGGCGGTTTTGGCGCGCATAAGTGCCAACTCTATCATGTCCCAGTAGTGCAATAGACCATCAGGATTGCGCAGCTCCTCACGACCCTCGAAGGTTGTCTCAGAGATGGTTAGTTGGTGTTGGTTCATCATCCCGACGACGGCGTAAGTGTGCCGAACCTGTTTTATCTTGCCCCGAACGTTTCCATGCCAATCGGCTATCTCAAGCGAATCTCCCGGCTCGTAATGGGCCGCAGGAAAATATTCAAGATGGGGATGGAACTCCGCATCGCAGGTATAGGTGATCATTGTTGAGCCGTCCTCCGAGGCTCCCTTGGTCACCAACAGGCTGGTGCAAGCCTTCACCTGCCAGCCGGTTACAAGAACACAAACGCACAGGATCGCCGATATAAGAAATTGATTTTTCATATACTCCACCTTTCGTTTTTTTGTAATCTGGCTTAAAGATTTTACCAAACAGTAGGCTTTCGCCAAAACCAATCTCCATGTGCTGAAAACCAAAACTGAAAATACAAACTTACTCTCAAAAGGTCAAGTTAAATTGCGCAAATCATGTACCCTGCAGACACATCGTATCCAAGTTTAAACCCAGAAAATCACCGGATCCCTGATTCATACATAGTGAGAGGAGGGTAAACGGAAAGGGTATGCTAACGGATCAACTATAAACAGACAGAGACCAATAACGAAGGAGCATCAGATAGCGGTCATTTCAAGTTTATCAAAAAAGTTTTGAACCCGTAGGGTTGGGGATGCATGATCGAAGGTTGCTTGACCTTCTCGAAGACTATCCGAAAGCCCTTCGGGTATTTCGGTTTTTAAAATCTTGGAATCTTAACGAATGACGGTTCCGATTCTTTCCCAGCGTATTCGCCGGGGGAGGTGGGTGAGATTGTAGAAGAGTATTTTAAAGATGGAGGTTATGTATGGATTGGACCATCTGGGAGCATTAGGATCCGGAGCCCAGGAAAAATAGATCAGGAGACTCTTTCCTTTGATATGTCTTTTCTCCAGAAAACCCCAGTTTCTGGAATCCCGACTATTGTCCCGATTATCTCCTAAGACGAAGTATTGACCTGATGGCACCTCGAATGGGCCAAAGTTGTCCCGATTGGAATATGCGGCAGGAAATATATGATAATCCGTGTGCCTGGAAGGAAACCAACCCTCCGCCAATTGACCATCAACATAAAGGTTCTTATTTATTATCTGAATGGTTTGACCTTCAGTGGCAATGATCCTCTTTATGAAATCTTTATTTGGATTCAAAGGGTAGTCAAAAACAATAACGTCCCCCACCTGAGGCTCAGAGAAACGATACATTAACTTATTGACCAATAAAAAATCCCCTTTAAGCAGGGTATCTTGCATGGAGCCAGACGGAATGCGGTATGCCTGCACCACGTAAGTGCGCAACAATATGCCAACCACCAGAGCAATACCCAGGGTCAAGGCATACTGCTTCAATTTAGACTTGCCTCTTCTTTTCATATCTTAGGAACTCTATAAGAGTTTTTCTGTTCGTGCCGATTATTATTTTTATCGGAAGTCCCGGTATCTAACTTAAGTTAGGGGTTGGCTTTTTATAGGCCACCAGTGCCCACCCTTCATTTGTGTTCAGGGCAAATAGTGTTTCAACGCTACATTATTATAGAACAGATATACTCCGCCAAAATGAATAAAAAAACTATCTTTCGGGATTGAGGGATACAAATTTACTTTTGGAATTGCTTGACATTGGAAGATGGGGCACATAATTTAGAAGTTGAAGATTTTTGCACCAATGAAATAGGGTGGAACACGTTTTAAATTATGTTGAAACAATTTTCCGTGGGATCATAAGATTAGGTAAGGAATTATGGATAAGTTTGTAATAGAGGGTGGAAGAAAGCTTTCTGGCACGGTAAGAATCCAAGCCTCCAAGAATTCGGTCCTTCCCATTTTAGCCGCTTCCCTGCTGGCGGAGAAGGGGGAAACCAAAATTAACGGTGTGCCCGATTTAGCTGATGTGAAGATTATGCTCAAGGTGTTGGAGAAACTGGGAGCTAAAGTGCAAAGTTTCGCTGACGATAAGTTCAGTGGATCGCCCTCCAGGGCAACGGTGGTGATAAATGCTGAGCATCTAAAAAGTTATGAGGCGCCCTACGATCTGGTCCGGAAGATGAGAGCGTCCTTTTTGGTGATGGGACCTCTTTTGGCTCGATTCAGAAAGGCAAAGGTTTCACTTCCGGGCGGATGCGTTCTGGGTCCACGACCGGTGAACCTGCATCTTTCCGGGTTTGCCAGTCTGGGAGCAAAGATCAAGGAGGAACATGGCTATGTATTCGCCTCCGGGAAAAGGCTTACTGGCAACATCATCTGTTTCGACCGTCCCTCTCACACAGGTACTGAAAACATTTTGATGGTGGCATGTCTGTCCTCAGGAAAAACCACCATTGTAAATGCCGCCTGCGATCCAGAGGTGGTGGATTTAGCCAAGTTTCTGAGTCTGATGGGAGCAAAGATCAAAGGAGCAGGAGGTTCCACCATCTACGTGGAAGGGACAAAAAGGCTCAAAGCTACAGAATATACGCCTATTCCGGATAGGTTGGACGCGGCCACTTTTATGATGGCGGCATGTATCACTAGAGGACATGTGGAGTTGAAAGATGTGGTGCCAGAGCATGTGAGAATGGTAACCTTAAAGTTGAGGGAAATGGGCGCACAGATAACGGAAAATAAAAAAAGAATCACGGTGAAGGGACCCAAAAAGCTTAAGCCGATTTCGGTTACCACCTATCCTCATCCTGGGTTTCCCACTGATGTACAGGCTTCCATCATGGCATTGGCCTGTATTGCTGATGGGACCAGTCAGATAAGAGAGACGGTATTTGAGGAGAGATTCACCCAGGTGATGGAGCTTTGCCGACTGGGAGCAGATATAAAGATCTCCGGGGATAGAGCCACCATAAACGGGGTTCGCCGGCTCAAGGGTGCGTCGGTTATGGCTTCGGATATCAGAGGGGGGGCGGGTTTGACCTTAGCCGGTCTGGCCGCGGAGGGAACCACCGAAGTGTTGAGAGTGTATCATATTGACAGAGGACACGATCATATAGATAAAAGGCTTGCTTTCTTGGGTGCAAGCATAAGGAGGGTGAAAAGCTAAGAAAAGGAAGATTCAGCATGCTTTCATCTTGGATGATTCATCCTGTCCGAAAACTAAGTTTCGGGCGGTAGCCGCCCGTACGGGCGTAAGTTATTGAAATTCAATGCTCTATTTTCGCCCCGCTTTTAGCGGGGCGGCTACCAGATCTCGTATTTTCAGATATCTTCAAAATAAAAAGATTAGAACAGTAAAATTTGAAAAATGAAATGCGGTTTTTTAAAATCCCCGCTTATATAGCGAGTATAAAACCGCAGGGAGACTTGAATCATGAGATATTTTCTCCGACATATTGTCATTTGCAGCTTGGCTCTTTTCTTATTCATTAGCCAGGGGACGGCACAGGAGCCCTATTTCGGAAAGAACAAGGTCCAGTATAAATCCTTCGATTGGCATTACATTCAAACTGAGAACTTCAACATTTACTATTATAAGGGAGAGTATACTCTGGCTAAGTTCGCCGCAGATGTTTTGGAGAATGCCTACCTTAAGGTAAAGGAGGAGTTGCGTTACGATTTAGGCAAGAAGATACCGGTGATTCTATATAACTCCCCTAATGATTTTCAGCAGACCAATGTTATTCCTAATCTGATCGAGGAGGGGGTGGGCGGATTTACTGAAACCTTCAAGACCCGAATAGTGATGCCCTTCACCGGATCATACGAGGATTTCCGGCATGTGCTTCACCATGAGTTGACCCATGCGGTGACGTTCGATATGCTTTACGGAAATGTCCTTGGTTCGTTTTTCAGCCAACAGTATCTGTTTCAGCTTCCTTTGTGGTTTGCCGAAGGGTATGCGGAATATTCTTCCCGGGGCGGCTGGGACATTCAGGCGGACATGGTGTTAAGGGATGCTACCATCAACGGGTATTTAACGCCTTTGGAACTCGCCGGAGGCTATCTGGTTTACAAGGAGGGGCAATCCGCCATAGCGTATATTGTGGAGAAGTACGGAGAGGAAAAACTTTCTGAGATTCTGAACAAGGGCAAAACTCAACTCTCCATGGACAAGGCTTTAAAGTCTGCCATTGGAGTGGATCAGAGAGGTTTATCTGAGGAATGGATGAAGGCTCAGCGGAAAAAATACTGGCCCGATATCGCCTTGAGAAAAGAGGCCAAGGAGTTTGGCAAAAAGCTCACCCATCATCCAAAGGACGGCTCATATGTCAATGAAAAACCAGCTTTCTCTCCACTGGGTGACCGTCTGGCTATCTTTTCTGACAAAAGCGACTATACGGAAATCTATATCATCTCCGCCATCGACGGAAAGGTATTAAAACGGCTGGTAAAGGGGGAAAGATCAGGAGATTTGGAATCCCTGCATTCCTATGTCAGCGGTCTTTCTTGGTCTCCGGATGGCAAAAGCTTAGCTTTTGTGTCAAAAAGCAAAGGAAAGGACGTTTTGTGTCTGATCCGGGTAAGAAATCGGAAGATTTACAAAAAACTCCGCTTCCCGCTGGATGCCATGCGTTCACCCTCCTGGTCGCCAGATGGCAAAAGCATCGCCTTCGTAGGCATCAAAAATGGAAAAGCAGACATTTTTATGTGCCATATCGATACTCAAAAATTAACTAAGCTGACTGATGACCATTATGACGATGAGGACCCCAGCTTCTCTCCGGACGGCAGATTCATTGCCTTCAGTTCCGATCGACCGGTGGAGGTGAGCGTAGATTCATCGGATTATGAATATGGTCATTACAATCTCCTCCTTCTTGACTTGGACTCCTGGAAAATTACCCCTATCACCAAAGGGGAAGGTAACAACACCTCTCCTGCCTGGTCGCCCAACGGCAAGAAAATCTGCTTTGTCTCGGATCGAAACGGAATATACAATCTATACTTAGCAGATCTGGATAGCTCCGTGGTTTTCCCCATCACCAATATTCTTTCTGGCTGTTTTTCCCCCTCCTGGTCCAAAGATGGCGATAAGATCGCCTTTTCTGCCTTTCAAAAAGGAGGCTGGGACATTTTCTTAATCAAAGAGATCAAGCCGGCAGTTGAGGAGGAAGATTCATTAACCAAGACCACCTATCTTCTGGCGTTGGAGAAGGACACTATTTCCACCCCAACCGATACCGTTCAGGTGGAGGAACCTATCGAAAGTAAGTTGGATTTCTCCTCTTATGTATTTAAGGCTGGAAAAAGTGAGCTAGACAGTCTGGCGGAGATGTTGGAGGAAAATATTGTAGAAAAAAAAGACAGCATAAGCTACCGGCTTCCAAACGGTGAATTCAGAGAACGCAAGTACAAGCTTAAGTTTTCTCCCGATCTTATTTCAGGAACGTTAAACTATGACACCTACTTTGGTTTCCAGGGACAGTCCCTTATCGCCATAAGCGATCTGTTAGGGAATCATTCGTTTATCTTAGCCACCGACCTGGTCAACACCATAGACCAGAGCAATTTCCAGATATTCTATCTTTACAGCGCTCGAAGGTTGAATGTGGGAGGGGGGATTCTACATACCAAATATTACTACATTGATAATCTGGATCGGCTTTTCTCCGACCGGGTCTATGGAGCACTGGCATATCTTTCCTTTCCGTTCAGCAAGTTCACCCGGGCAGAGCTAAGCTTAACCCAGCTTTCAGTGGACAGAAAATACTACGATCTTCATCCTTCGACAAAAACTTATGATGATCGGAGCGCGAAGGTGCTTTTAACCTCCCTTTCCTGGATTAACGACACGGTCATATGGGGACATACCGGTCCCATCAACGGAAGCAGAAGTTTACTCTCCTATGAATATGCACCATACATAACCCCGCGGAGCATCACCCATGGTGCGGCTATGATGGATTATCGCAAATACTTTCATTTCAAGAAAAGATATAATTTTGTCTTCCGGTTAAGCGGAGGATTTTCGCACGGAGACGATAAGAAGACATTCTTTCTGGGCGGACAGTCCAACTGGATAGGGCCCAGCTTAGGCTCGGAGAACATTTATGGCATAAATGATCTTTATTTCGGAAACATAGTGACCCCGCTCCGTGGCTATAAATATTTCGACATAAGCGGCACAAAATTTTTCTTAACCAACCTCGAACTGCGCTATCCATTTGTTGAGCATCTGGTCATGCGATTCCCCCTCCCCATAACTTTTCATTACGTAAACGGTGCCATGTTTTACGACATGGGAGCCGCTTGGGATGAGAACAAAAAATTCAAAGGCGCAACCTCGGTGGGTGGGACTAAACTTAAGGATATGAAAGCTGGCTTCGGGTTCGGAGCCAGGGCAAATCTGGGATTTTTCGTTTTAAGATATGATGTGGCCTGGGCGACCGATCTCAGTTGGGTTTCACCCAAGCCCAGACATTACCTCTCTTTGGGAGCAGAATTCTAACCTGACAAGTCTTAGGAAATATAGCATCAAAACTTTAATGGAAACGTCTTTGGTCTAACACAAAAGAACCAGCACCTAACTTATGGTTATCAACTAATTATGGTGACAATCAGACATGACGTAATAGTCATGTAGGTCAACCCCGCCAAAGGCGGGGTTGCCCTACTGAGACAATCCATCCCAGACGGGGCGTCCGCCTACCAAATTCAACAAAGCCAATGCCAAAATTCGTCAAGTTAAAAAGTTGTTGACCATTAGGCGAACCGTGTAAAAGCGTTTTTCAGGTCAAGCTTATGGTTATCAACTAATTATCTTGGCGATTCGGAAAACGGAGACCCGTCTGG
>CAYOFL010000008.1:0-49822 GCA_964403165.1 uncultured Ignavibacteria bacterium | reverse complement strand
CGGTGTGGAATTGTTGTGGCAGAATATTCCACCCCCTCTACCGTTTGCGACATTATCGCATACAAGATTAAATGAGACAACTCCGCCCGACGTGTTGTCAACAAGTATACCGCCACCAGCGGCATCACAAGTGTTTGAAATGATGGTGTTGCCAGTAATAGTGGCATGACTTAAGTCAGTACAGTGAATACCTCCGCCAAGCATGGTTGCAGTATTCGAAACTATTTCGTTGTTTACTATGGTCGGTGAGGAGGTGTGAATGCGGATTCCTCCCCCCCACGCTGCAGTATTACTGGAGATGCGGTTGTTTCTTATGGTCGGATGGGATGTTACACACAATATTCCTCCCCCAAATCCGCTGGATATATTGTAAGTAACGATATTATTTTCAATGAGAGGCGAAGCACTCTGACATTCGATACCACTTCCGCCGTCTGCGTTGCGAATGGTAAATCCGTCTAAAACCGAGGTGGTATCTTCACCCGTGGCGAAAATGACGATGCTAACATCATTTTGGAGTTTCTCTATAAACGTTGTCTGTGCTCCTGCTTCGCTTGTGACTAATATCGCCCTGCCGTTGAAGTTGATGTGTTCATAATAGGTTCCCGGAGCAACGAGAACCGTATCCCCGTTCGAGGAAGCGTCTATTCCCGCCTGAATGCTCGGCTGGTCACCCGGGACGTGGATGATGGTTGCCTGTGTCTGTGAGAAAGAGAAGAGGACGAGGGCAAAACAAAAAATGATGGCTATGGAACGCATGGGATCTCCCGGGTTAGGGATTAGAGAATAAGGTGGCATTTCATCTTAGATAGGTTTTATGAAAATCTGCTTTTGTATGTTTAATATATTCGTTTTTTGTGTATTAGCAAGGAGATTTTTGCTTGATAAGCTTGGGTTTTTTGTGCCTGCCCGCAGGTAAGAACCATACCAGACTGTTGAAAAACTCTGTCGGTAGGGCTAAATGCCCTTCAGGGAGTGTTGAAAAAACGATTTTCGGAGTGCCCGGATGGGCGTTTTTTTGAAACCCAGAACTTATTGTACCGCCAACACTTAAATTTCTTGTAAAACCTTAGAACGACGCCTGCTATGTTTGCGGGTATAACAGATCACATTTGGAATTGGAAGGAACTCTTGAGGGCAGGGTTTAAGACTGATAAATCAGGCGTGAATTAGCTTTTGGAGTCTTTTGGGCACGAGTTTCTGTCGGAGGGCATCTACATATACATTTCTAAGGGGAGTCTCTGTGCGCTCTAATGCTTGTTCCATCTTTCCGACCCAGACTTCGACGGATTGAATCTTGTGGTGCCGGACATCAAGGATACGGAAACCAGTTATTGCGTTCGTGATGATTCCCTTCTCTACTAAAAGCATATCATCAACCTCTTCGCAATAAGAGGGTTCGCCCGTGCCGAAAGTGATATATAAAACGTCCCCCTCCTTGTCATAGTCAAATTTTACATCTATCGGGGTCACCAATCTCACTCCTTTTTTATCCTGCGGGTTGGATAGATAGTCCGAACACGCCCAGTTTTTCCATCTATTACGACAGCAACGTATGCGTTCCAGGGAGCTGTGATCCCCTCCCTTATGTTAATTCTATCGAACTTTCTATAGAGTATCTTCGAAGTGGTTCTTTTTCTGCTTCTCCTTACTTGATCAGGATGGGATGTATTTACATACAACTTACACCGTAACTGCAAAAAATACATTGACAAACCCAAAAATTTTGGTAAATTTGGATTTAGAGGAAAGGGTTGTTAGTCTTTGCCAAAACTTGAAAGAAGGAGGTTTTTTGCTTCTTCACAAGGCTTCCGTTCACAGAGATTGATGATTTGTTATTGGCCTATGTTTATCGGTTTATCGAAATTTCTCAGCCACTTGTAAGGTGGGGGGATTTCTCTAATGAGCAAGTGTTTTGCACAAAAACACAAGCAATTAGATGAGGACCTTTTTAATTCATTGTTTCTTTACGACAAACAATCTAACAGAGAAGGGGAAAATGAGTAGAATAAAACTAATCGCCGTATCCTTCACCATAATATCTTTTCTGCTATTTGCCAGTCCGATCTTTTCTGAGGATAACTACAAAGTCCGCTTCACCGAAAAGTTCTCAGCAGAGGAGCTTTCGTTTGATAGAGTCATGGGATACGATCTGGTAAGGCTTAAAGATGGCGGATGTCTGGCTGAGTTGGGAAAGCCGGTGTTGCCGTCTCTGGATATAAGAATAGCCCTCCCCTCTGGAATGGAGGTAAAGGGTGTACGGGTTGTAGATTCTAAAAGTGAGGAAATTTTGGGCGAGTTTAATATCCTCCCTTCTCAGCCGCCCATAAGAACCGACCTCTCAGAAGAGAGCGTGGATTTTGTTGAACCTGACAAAAAGACTTACTCGTCAAACCAGCCATATCCATCAAAATTGGTGGAGTTTGTCCATCAAACCGATTTGGTTGGTCAGGGTATGGCAGTTATCCAGCTTTATCCTCTGCAATATGTCCCTGCAGAAAAGAGACTTACCCTTTACACCTCCATTAGCTTGGTTATCGAAGGTGTGGGTGGATATGAATGTGGTGATTTTCTTTCACCCAACATCTCAGAGAGAGGCAGAAGGACTTATGAACAGATGATTAAGGATATGGTGCAAAACCCTGAGGATGTTCAATTAAATGCCGCTTTCAAGATGGGCACCTCCCTGCTCCTCCCCGGAGGACCCTTCGATCATGTGATCATCACCTCCTCAACGTATGTTTCATATTTTCAATCGCTGGTTGATTGGCACATTCAGAAAGGAGTAAAAGATACAGCAGTAACCACCACCTGGATTTACTCAAACTACAGCGGCTCCACTAATAAGCAGAAGATTCGCAACTTCATAATTGATGCCAACACCACCTGGGGAACCACCTATTTCCTTTTGGGGGGTGAGAATGAGACCGTTCCTTTTGAATTCAGAACCTACTATCAACAATACACTCCCAGTGACCAATACTACTCAGATTTTGATGACGACTGGACGCATGAGGTCTTTGTTGGGAGGGCTTCTGTTGGAAGCTCATCTGAGATCACTACATTTGTAAATAAGGTTTTAAAATATGAAAAGGATCCGCCTCGAACAGATTATCTCTTAAAAGCACTGCTTATCGGCATGGATCTCGACGCTTCAACCCATGGTGAATTTCTGAAGGAGTCCATAGATGGCTATATTCCTTCACAGTTCACAGTGACCAAGGTATACGACAGTCATGCTGGAAACCACAGAACCGCCGTTATCAATGCTCTCAACGCTGGTCAAAACCTGGTGAATCATGCAGACCATTCCAGTGAGACCTTCATGGGAACAGGCTGGGTTAATCACTCGTTGGGCATTTACAATACTGACGTAAATAATTTAGTTAATAATAATAAGATGTCTGTAGTGGTATCGCTTGGTTGTGAGCCAAATGCCATGGATCACAATGACTGCATAGCTGAATACTTTGTCATTCGTAATCCATATCAGGCGGGCGTAGCCTTTACCGGTAATACCAGACATGGTTGGGGATATGTGGGCAATCCTTACAGCCTATCATGCGCACTGGACAAGGAGTGGTGGGTCGGATTGTTTAGCCGCCAAAAGTATAACTTGGGTCAGACCCTTGTGGACAGTAAGCATCATTTCAGCACTACGCAGGCAATCGAAAAACACTGCGAATGGACTTTCAACCTCTTGGGTGAGCCGGAGATGCCCATCTGGACTGATGAGCCGGATAGTTTTGACGTAACTCATCCCTCCACGCTCCCAGTGGGGCCTTCGTCATTTCCAGTTCATGTTGAGGATGCAACCACCCACGCTTCCGTGAATTTAGCTTACGTCTGTTTATGGAAAGGAGCCCAAGTCTATCTGACCGGATACACCAACTCCAGCGGAGACATAACTTTTAATCCATCGCCATCCACACAGGGAACCATGTACGTGACCGCAACCAAACACAATTATCTCCCCTATCAACAAGAGGTAGATGTTTCCGGGTCTCTTCGCGGCGATGCCAATTCAGACGGCACAATAGATTTAGCGGACATAGTCTACCTGGTGAATTATCTTTATAAAGGTGGTCCCGCCCCTGCCTCCACTGAAGCTGGAGATGCCAACTGCGACGGCACAATAGACTTAGCAGATGTGATCTATCTGATCAATTACCTTTACAAAGGAGGACCTGCACCAGGATGTCCATAACAGGCAATATGCCCATTCAGGTTTCTTAGCTAATTCAGAAGAATAACAAGAAGGCGAAAGCTTAAGAACTAAAAGAATACAAAGAAATATGGGTCGGGTGGCGAGACACCCGACCTTTTTTTATTATCGGTCAACGGATGTAGCGGATTGGTCAACGGATGCAACGGATCAGTCAACCGATGTAACGGACTTGTCCTGAAGGATTAAACGGATTAGTGAATATTGAATAATTATTAGAAACATTATATTTGGCATTCCGTGTCTGTCCCGCCTTTGGCGGGACGGACAAAATCCTTTCCTTAACTATAACTTTCCGCCAGGTCAGGGGATGCGTATGCACTCATACGAGCCTGGCGGCCACACAATTTTCAAATCCGCTCAATCAGTCTGATCCAAAATTGTGGAGATTGTTAAAATGGAAAGGTTGATTAAGTGGGTTTTCATCCGCTTAATCTGTTTAATCCGTTGACTCACTTGCCGAGGTTATTCTTCACAGACAGATAACCACACGACTTCCTCCCAGCAGATCTTGATCCAGCAGACTTCTTACCCAATCTCCTTTTATGTTAAATCTAAATAATTGATAAATTATGCCGATATGAAAATTTAGAACCAAAGCGGCGGAATCAGAATGAAATAACCAGATTCACAAGCTAATAATTTAAAGCTAAAGGGAGAGAACTATGAACAGGAAAAAAGTTGGTTTTCCAAAAGCACTTTATTGGTTTCTAATAGCTGTTTTCTTAGTTTCGGTGATGAGTATGGGTTGCTCAGAGAAGTCGACTAAAGATAGTGAGGCGGTGGTGATCATAAAAACGCTTTCAGTTGCCCCGCCTCAGATTCAAAAAGGACAGACCGGGGTGGTGGATGTGGTGGTGGAGGACGATGCAGATCGTGCCGTCTCTGGCATCTCTGTCTCCTTCTCTGTTACTCCTGCCACTATTGGTTACTGTTCACCGTCGGTTGATACCACAGACGAGAATGGCTCTGCCGCCACTATCTTTACCCCCACGGACTTTGGCACTGCCACCATTCAAGCCAGCGTCGCAGGGGCTGGGTCCAAAACCGTTCAGGTAGAGGTGGTGACCTCTGGAGGAACCTTCCAGCCTTTGGAGATTGAAGTTACCCCCACCTGGCTTCCAGCAGATGGCATCTCCGTCTGCGCGGTGAAGGTGACGGTCAGCGATACCACCGGCAATTTGGCTGAAGATGGTACCGTGGTGAAATTCGCCGCCGGAGAAAAGTTTGAGGATACCAACGGTGACGGCTATTTCACTGAGGGAATAGACGAGTTAAAATATGACGTTAATCAGGACGGCAGGTGGAACCCCATAGGGTTCATCCCCGCTTATGCCCTTACCCAGAATGGGGAAGTGGAGGTTACCTATCTTGCCGGACTCCGGACCGGCACCGCATATATCAAAGTGACCTCAGAGCCTGAAGGGAATTTCCTTCAGGGTGACGTCAGCCTGCTTTTAGTTCCCACAGATACTGTAGCATACATGGTTTTGATTCCGGATCAGGCTACAATTCAGGTGCGAGGAACCGGTGGCATGGAAGCCACCCAGATAAGAGCCATCTGTTATGATGATAACGGCAATCGGGTGGGTGCCGACTGGCCGGTGGAGTTTTATATCATAAACGGTCCAGGAGGAGGAGAGACTCTCAACGGAGTAGCTCAAGATTCCATCACCATAAATACCAACTCCAATGGCGAGGCAAGGGTGACCCTTTCTGCCGGCACCAAATCGGGCCCGGTGAGACTGAGAGCCAAGGTGGGAGCTGTTCTTTCCACCTCTACCCTTATCACCATATGTTCGGGACCACCAACGGATATCTCCTTGGGTGTCACCCCTTGTAATATCCGGGGCTGGGACAGAGATTGTGTGGAGGCGGCCATCTGCGCCTGCGCGGTGGACACCTATGGAAATCCGGTTCCAGATTCCACCTCAGTCCATTTCGGAACTGAGGAAGGGATGGTGTACTGTTGCGACAAGACCAAACAGGGCTGTGCTCATACCACCTACATCTCCGGTGATCCCAGGAACGATGGTTTGGCTAAGATCTGGGCAGAAACCTGGGGTGAGGATGGAATAATAAAAGACACTTGCGTATTGATCGTCTCCGGACCTCCTGCCAGCGTCACCTTCCTTAGCTATCCTTTGACTCTTTTAGCGGATGGGGTTTCCAAAGGAGACGTGCTGGTGGAGGTGTTGGATGTGAATGACAATTTCGTTGTGGACCAGACTCCGGTAAAGATGAAGACCGACTTTGGCTCAGTCTCCTCCGGGAATACCAGCGATGGCTGTTATGCCAGCCTGTTTGAGACTGAGCTTATCAGTCAGGTCTTGCCCCAGGATTACTCCATGACTTATACAGATCATGATGATGGAATTGGTGCGATGAGTGTTTTGACCGCCAAATCGGGATTTGTATCCACCTCGGTCTATATCACCTTCCTTACAGCAAATACCTACAGCAAAAACTGTGACATTGACATGGAAGCTTCTGTTCCGCATGGTTCCACAGTTCCAGTGGTGGTGGTCATCCGGGATCGCTATGGTAATCCCTTGGGTGGACATTACATTGTGGCTGATCAGACTAATACCTCTGGAGGAACGGTTGCCGGATCAGCTTATACCAATGCATTTGGAGAGGCAACCGGCTTTACCTTCACCGCCACAACCGATCCCGCCATAGAGAATGGAGTGGTCTCCTTCTGTGATGAAGATCCTAAAGGAGGAGTTTGCATCGCCGTTAAAATAGAGATCTCAGACGATTAGAGGGGGAAGGGAATGCACCTCAAGAAAGGAGCCCTGCTTTGTAGTGGGGCTTTTTTCTTGCTCTAATGGACAATAGGCAGTATACAGTATGCAGTAGGCAGTAGGCAATAAACCTTAAACCTTAAACCTTAAACCTTAAACCTTAAACCTTTCAGGAGGCTGTCAACGGATTGAACGGATTAAACGTATAAATGCGTTACAATGGCAAACAAGATAAAATTTTTAGGCACGGCTGGGGCACGTTTTGTGATGATCAAGCAATTGCGATCATCTGCTGGAACTTGGATTACCTTGGAGGACAAAAATTTGCTTTTGGATCCGGGACCGGGAACCCTGGTCAGGTGTGCCAAAAGCAGACCTCCTTTGGATCCTACTCAGTTGGACGCCATCATATTGTCTCATCAGCATATCGATCATGCCAACGATACAAATATCATGATCGAAGCCATGACCACCGGCGGTTTCTCCAAAAAGGGAGCACTGTTTGCCCCCGGATCAGCCTTAGAAGATGATCCTATTGTTTTAAAATACGTGAGGGATTATCTGAACGAAATTCACCTCCTGAAAGAGAAAGCCACCTATACCTTAGGGGATATTGAGATATCCACCCCTCTGCGCCATATTCATCCGGTTGAGACCTATGGTGTCGTGTTCAAAACGCCGAAGTATACCATTTCATTCATAGTCGACACCAGGTTCTTTCCTGATTTGATTGAAAAATACAAAGAGAGTGATTTACTTGTAATCAATGTGGTCCGCTATAATGGAAAAGGGGGAAAGAGGCTGGACGTGGATCATCTTAACCTTGAGGATGCCAAAAAGATCATAAAAGGGATAAGTCCCAAGCAAGCTATATTGACGCATTTTGGCATGACCATGATCCGCTCCAAGCCTTGGGAGGTGGCAGCTCAGGTCGAAAAAGAGACAAAAATCAAGACCATCGCCGCCAGCGACGGGATGGAATTCAATTTAGAAAATCAACTCCTGTAAGAGTTAGTTTAGGGTGCCCTTCAGGGTGAATCCTTCCCTCGGACTGAGTCCCTCGGGACGAAGTCAGGATGAACCCTCACCCTGAACTTCTTGCTTCCCGTTGGTGTTCTTCACCAACGGGGGATGAACGGCGGGTGAAGAACACCCGCCTTAAGCAGGGAAATCAATCGGAAAAGTAATTTTAAAAGTGGTTGACAAGGTTGGGTAAATGATTATAATGTCTATTGACCATCTGGCAAGATGCAGCTTACGGGCGATATGGTGTGGTGTCTTTAGCTGGCGCCAAGGCAGACAAAGGCTGTTGTACGGAACAGTATAAGAATAGTCAGGCAATATAATTAAATGAGGAAAAAAATATTGAAAGCTGAAAATCTACTTGAGCATGAATTCTATAAGTATTTAGTCGTTTCTAATAGAATGAATTCCGTTTTTAAGAAAGTCCAGTTTGACAAAAAAGGAAATATCAAGCAATTTGGCCCCTTAACGGCTTACGAAGAATATCTATATGATGTTTTTTCAAGGCTGCAGAACATCACAAATACTGTAGAGCAACTGGAATATATTTATCTTTTTTTTCGTCACTTTCCAAATACAAGAACATATAAAAGATCAAAAATGACAAAAGCCAAATATTTCCAATATCATCTAGAAAACTATATCTTTCGGGCCTCAAGCTTGCTGGACAAAATTGCATTACTGATAAATGATACTCTTTCATTAGGAATCCCTGTCAAAGAAGCAAGATTTGATTTGGTAATGAATATGAAACAAGTAAAAAAGATGGGTATTAATAAATACATGCAGATTTCGAAAAAGGGATTCAAAAAGATCAAAACAACGAAAAATTTAATAACTCATCAAAGGGAATATCGTGACGAAGAATTGACTAGGCTACATAGGATTTCTCTAATTGCAGACGTTGAATCGCAACTTAACAGAAAAAAGAAAGAAATAATTGACATTCGTAACGCTTTAAGAATCTTCACTAATTTTTACAAAGAAGATAAGCTAGAAGAAATAAAGAAAAACAATCATGAAATTTGTTTAATGATTAAACATTTTCTAGATGGTCTTTATCCGTTTTTTGAAACCAATGCAAAAAAATTGAGCAGTCGTAGGTCAGGAGCCTCGTGTTGTTGACACTATTCATTTGTCAGGTGCACAAGACACTTGATGTAAGAAGCTGTGTATAAAAAACACCCAATATTCGAACCGGAATTGAGAGACAATAGCCGCCTTTGGCGGTACATGGACTTCACGAAGTATGTATCGATGCTTTCGACACGCTCACTTTTTTTTGTTCGATTGGACAAATTAGGGGATCGTTGGGAGGGTAAATATCCGAAAAAGCAGTGGACCAGGCTAGTAGAAGCAGCAAAGCAGGCTCGAAACGAGATCATTAAGCAATGGGAAAGATACATTAAGAATGCTCAGAAAGTCGGAAATGAAAGAGCTGCGCAGAAATTCATGGAGTTGAAGAATTTTTACGAAAGTCATCCACCAGGCTATCCGGAGTTTCTGAAATACCAACCTTCATGGACGGCCACTAACTGCTGGCATGAAGGCGAACATGAATCAGCTGCGATGTGGAAACTATACCTTACGTCTCGCGAAGGAATAGCTATTGAATCCGATTTTGATAGAATGGAACAGTCTTTCGCTAATGTGCAAGAGGACGTATTCATAGGTCGTGTATTGTATATAGATTATGATAGGGAGGATATTCCCACATCAAACATGCTCTATCCATTAATGACAAAACGGAAGAGTTTTGAGCATGAAAAGGAAGTAAGAGCTGTGATTTGGCGGGGGTTGCAAGGCGCTGAGCAAATTCTAAACGAAAATGCTAAAGCACCGTGGAATGATCCAGGCGAATTGATTCCGGTTAACATGGATGTTCTAATAAGAGCTGTCTATGTTGCGCCTGGATCACCTGAGTGGTTCGTGGACATTGTTAAAAACGTGACTCATAAGTATGGTTTTGAGAAACCCATCGAGCACTCGCGAATCGACGAGGATCCGATATACTAAATAGTTAGTAATTCAGGGGCCTCGTGCCCAGACGGGCTCGTCCGAGCTCCTTCCTGTTGTGTCAGGTCTTGCCCTACAGGTGTGACCTGACACACATACAGTAGTAAATCAGGAGCCTCGTGCTCCTGACACTGTTCATTTGGCAGGTGCTCGATTGAGTCCGCTTGGGCGCAGGGCACCTGACTACAAGGCTTAAGAATGAACACACAATGGTGTCTCACACTTTAGAAAACGGCATAAGGGTTTGATAAAGAAATTGTATTTTCAATCGTTGCAGCATACGAATGGCAGAGGGAAGTAAAGATGGCTGACCCGACTATAGAGATACGAGCCCTTGGTCCAAACGCTAAACAGTACATCGACATGGGCAAGCAGCTCCAAGGCGAATTTGCGAAACAAGGTGTTAGGATTCAGGTGCCTCTTCTCTTTGCCGAGCCAATCTCCACGACCGTTCTCGTCGCAATCGGGTCGGCAGTCAGCGCACACATCCTGTGCAAGGTGATCGATCGTCTCCTTAGTCTGCGGTCGAGGGAAACAGGAAGTAAAACCCAGATATCAGTGAATATAGAGATCAGCAACAAGACTTACATTCTTCCACAAGATCGAGATAGATTGCTGGATGAGTACTCAGAGGAATAGACTTCTAAACAGGCAGTAGCTCAGGAGCCCCGTGCTCCTGACACTATTCATTTGTCAAGTGTGCAGGGCACCTAACCTGTAGTCTTTCTTACCACAAAAAGCATATTCGCTACAACTTTAATGGTGAAAACGATAACTCCACCGTTTATGGGAGATGAATATATGATAAAAGCACTAAAAAAAATTAAAAACAACCACCAGTAAGTCCAGTAAATCCAGCAAGTCCAGTAAGTCCATCCGGTAGGACAGGCTGTAGGTCAGAAGCCCCGTGCTCCTGGCACTATTCTTCAGTATCTTTGCATATCGATCTCTTCGGTCTTCTTTGGAATTTCTTCTATGATACGCGGTCGAAAATCAACGATCTCGATCGGCAAGGTTGAGTATTCCTCGACTCCGTTTCTGGAAAGCTTTGCTTTGAGTATCATGCTTTTTCTGGTCTCTTTCTTGCGCTGATCAAAAACGAAATTCCCTAGACTGTAGATAATTATTCCACCCTTGTATTCCTCTATCCCTTGAAGCACATGCGGGTGATGTCCTAAAATCAAATGAGCACCAGCATTTATTAGCTGGTGAGCAATATTGATTTGCGAAGGCGTGGGGTTCTTTTTATATTCGTCTCCCCAATGCAGAGAGACGACGATTACATCCGCTTTTTTCTTAAGCTTTTCAATGGCTTCTATGGCCCGGCTTGAATCATAGAACGCTATGGCTGGGTCATCCTCTTTAAGAATTATCCAATCCATGGGATAGGCACAAAATGCCAAAAAGCCCACTCTTATATTCTTGAGATCAAAGATTACGGGACGTATAGCATGTTTAGTTGTCTTTCCTGCTCCGGTGAACTTTATCTTTTCCTTGGTCAGAAATTCCATGGTGCTCAAAATGCCTTTCTTTTCGCAGTCAAACATATGGTTGTTTGCCAGAGAAACGACGTCGAAACCAGCGAACGATAACCCCTCTGCATCCTCCGGTTTGATACAAAAATTATTGTGTTCGAACTTTCCGCTTGCACGCAGAGAGATGGCGCATTCTAAATTGCAGAAAGCGATGTCTGCTTTGCTTATGATTTCCTGGATTTTTCTAAAGGGATAGGTTGGTCCAAATTGTTTTATTTTTTTGTTAACCCCTCTGGCGAGCATCACGTCTCCAACCGCCACCAGCTCTATAAAGGAGGTATCTTCCATCTGAGCTTTATAATCTGTGTCTATGCGGGCGCCGGGACCACCGTAAATTCCCATATCCGAGGGACCCCCATCCGGATCAGTGAAGACCGAATCGCCCGTGTTGATAGCCGGCGAATTGGGCATCAGACGAAAATCGATTTTGCCTCTAAAAAGCGGATCTGCTGAAATGTTTCCATCCTTTCCGGTCAGATCATCCATATCCCGGTAATTTCCTTCTTCATTGCCCCAGACGATATTGTGAGAGATCACGAAGTTCTCAGGAAGTCCATACATCCAGATTCCCACGCAGGGGCAGACCCACTCTTTTCTCCAACCGTTTTCCGTGACTATATTGTTTATAAAAACACCACGAGCAGTCTGGCTCCAGGGAGCGAACCCGCAGTTGCCATTTCTGGTGATTACGTTGTTGGTAGTCTCCATAAAAGAGTTCCCGGTGGCGATTATTCCCCACCCTAAGTTGTCATAAACCGCATTGTTTCTTACCACTGCCCGTGAATCCCCGAATGTGCCGATCCCTTTCCAGTAACCGGAGATATGGTTACGATACACGATAGCGGTTGCATCCCAGGTTATGCCGATTCCGGCTCCCCGACCTTCACAGATCAGATTGTCTGAAATGTAAGCATTTGCTCCCCGATAAAGTGCGATCCCATCCCAGCCGTTGTTCTCAATTATGTTATCTATTATGAACAGCTCTGAATTCTCCCTTCCAAACACTCCGCCAATGCCCACCACCACGTCTTCGAGTTGATGTTTGTTATCACTGATCTTGACGTTTTTTACAGTAACTGATGAAAACTTTGCCACCACTCCAGCGTCGGTAGCATTTCCATCCGGGTCACGAACCCCACCGGTGATAGTCAGATCTGTTATAATCGACCCGCGGCTATGATCAAACAGAACACCATATCCAGCCTTTGTGATTAAAATGGTAATGTCAATTCCAGAGCCCACAATTTCAAGAGCTTTGTCTTTTATTAAGAAACCCCTTGTGGCTCTAACATAGGTTTTATGCTTTTCGCAGTTGCCGCAGAGTTGCTCTGGATACGAATCCGGGCGAGCTTCATAGGTTCCGGGCAAAATAAGAATTCTGTCTCCGTCGTTGGCGGAGTCTATGGCAGTCTGGAGATTACGAAAAGGATCGCTTTGGACACCTGAGCCTACTTTACTATCCTTCAGGTCATCAACATACCAGATTCCTGCTTGTGCCAATAAAGGTAATCCAAGCAGGGTCGACGTTAATAGTAGGATAACAAAGAGTTTCTTCATGTCTTGCCCACGATTCTGATGGTTAACTTCGGGATGGGATAAATTCCCATCCCTATGAGCAATAGTGGTTCATCACCTATAGAGCAGTTGAAATTTCTCTATTTCAGGGCGGGATGACGGAGACCCCCAGACGGGAGCGTCCGCTCGTCTGGGAATTCCCGCCCCTATGGGGGATAATGGCACATCCCCTATAGGGCAGGGTTCACCCTGAAGGGATTTCCCTCGATCTTGCACTTCGTCCTGAGACTCAGTGTCGAAGGAAGATCTTCGGGATCGAAGGACACCCTGAAGGGCATTTAGCCCTGCCAACAGAATTCTTCAAATGTCCCCAAGGCTTGGTACTCCAGGGCAACGTACAACCTGGAGTGTCTGCCCCTACAGGTCGTTTGATTTTAGACAGACCAGGTATGCAGCACAAGCTCTAAGTTCTTTTTGGTCAGGCTGAAGCCTGACACTCCAGTAACCCCCCTTTCTCATTTGACTTTTTTAGAATTCTCTATATGTAAAAAAATACTAAATTTCTTTTGGCAAGATAATTTTAGCATTTGCTCAGGTGGTAGTAAGGTGAGCCTCTTCCGTGACCTTTTCCAACGCCATCTGCTTTTCTTTGAAGTGCTGGTTTAAATCCTTAAGCGTGATCCATCCCCCACAGGTCACACCCAGGTAAGTGGCGAAAAACCTCCACAGGATGGCAAATACCGGAAGATAGCCGGTGGGGACAATGGTGGACATTAAGGAAACCGAGCTGACTTCGGCAATTCCGCTGGCTCCCGGCGTAGGAGAGAAATACAGGATAAAAAACTGGATAATCTGAAGATACAAAACCTGCATGAAATTCACGTCCAGCCCCAAGCCCTTTAAGATCACATAGGCTATCAGGTATTTATTGAAATAAATCAGGATGGTCAAAAGAAAACTGACGAACAGAATCAGCTTTTCCTTGTGAAAGAAATGTTGAAGATAGAACCTGAGCTGAACCACCTGATCTTTAAATTTCTCCGATATCCTCTTTTGTTTCTCCTGGTCCCTTTTCCAGATTATCCTTACGATCCAAGAAAACATCTTAAATAAAGAGCTTAAGAATTCAGGCTTTAAAAGCAAGAATACTCCCATCACAGAGACCAATGAAAACACCAGAAAGCTGTATCGAATCAGATAGACAAGACCTCTGGCGAACATTCCCTCTTTGGTGAAAAAGAAAACGATAAGGAAGGTGAGAAAAAAGAAAAAGAGGGTAGAGAAGAAATTAATTACGCCCACCGACATGGCGCCGGAAAACGGAACCCCCCGTCGATTGAGTATATAAAGCTGTGCCGGGCCACCTCCGGTGTTGGAAGGGGTGACGGCGGCAACGAAGATATTGGCTAAATTGGCTTTGATGCAATCAAATAGGCTGACTTTTTTCAAAATCTGTTTGGTGAAGAAGACATAGATGCGCAAGCCCCCTAAGAAGAAGTCCAACATAACCAAAAACAGTGCCAAAAGCAAAAATTCGGCTTTAAACGACTGTAAAGCTTTAAGGCTTTCCCCTGTGCTGGTGAAGAAAAATATGGTGGCAAAGCCTAAAAGGCTTAAGAGGACAAACAGCCGGAAGCCTTTTAATATGTGTTTTTTGTCAAAGCTTAGATCCATTCCCATCTCCGTTTCTTGAGACGATTCTGGCTAAGGTATTCTTAATGCCATTCCAGGTATAGAAGCATTCCACCTCTCCCCGACAGCCATACCAGCAAGCCTTGCACCTGTTTTCTCTCTGTTTTTGGAAAAGTGCATTTTTCAACTCTTTAATTTTTATGGTTTTTATGTTTCCCACCGGATTTTGCATGTCCTCCACACACTTGGCTATGTCCCCTTTCTGATCGATGTTGAAAAACAGCCTCCCGGCCTGACAGTTGTCAATGCCCTCTCGGAAAAAGTCATCATACCTTCTTAGATACTCTTGGCTGGATTTGAAGTGGGGATACTTTCTTTTTAGCTTCAGAAGGTGATCGGAGACCTCCTGTGTGATTGTATGATCGGTTATCCCGGTATCTTCTTGGCCGTCTGTTTTTATATTGGCATACGGTTGAAGGGTAAATTCCGCCCCCAGCTTTTTTGCTAAAATTATCAGCTTTTCTATTTCATCGATGTTTTCTTTAAGAAGCACGGCAGTGACGTTTACCTTTTGGAGCTTGGTGGCTTTTGCCTCCACAAAATACTTAACCGCGGCAACCGCTCTTTTGAAAGCTCCCTTTTTGCCCCGATTTTCGTCATGTTTTTTCTCATCGGCAAAATCCAAGGAGACCACTGCCCCCATCAGCCCGGATTGAAAAAGCCTTTTGGCTACATCCGGTGTAACCAGCCATCCGTTAGTGGTTATAAAGGGGAAATGATAGAAAGAGACGGCATTAACTATTTTGGGTAAATCTTTTCTGATCAGAGGTTCTCCGCCTGCCAGGGAGATAAACAGAGGCCCGATTTTCTTTAGCTTCCTTGCGCCCAAGACGAAATCAGAGACGGAAAGCTCCTCCTCTTTTTTTGTTTTCATCTTCCAGTAGCCGCAGAAGGAACAACGGAAGTTGCACCTGTAGGTCACCTGCCAGGAACAATAAAGGGGGTTTTTTGATAAATAGGAGAAAGCTAAATCAAACGATTTCTTGTAAATATCAGCGTGGGTCACTAAAGAATTTCCCTCCCCGTCTCGGGATCGATTCAGATGAAAATCTTCTAAAGCTTTCATGAAAGTAAGAAGATCAATTCTTGGTTGTCAAGGGGAAAATAAGGGCCGTTGAAAAGGATGGATATAATCCTTGGTGTGTCACCAGGTTCCAGACCAGAACCTAACTTAAGTTAGGTGTTGGAGCTTTTCGAAAAAAAACAAACTGGAGTTGATGGCCTGAAGACCCAAGATTTTTGCTACCCGTTGGTGTTCCCCAGACGGGCAGGCACCCGTACGGGTGGGCGTCCGTGCATGGCTGGCAGGCTTCACCAACGGGGAATAAACGGCGGGTGAAGAACACCCGCCTGAAGCAGGTCACCAGGTTCCAGACCAGAACCTAACTTAAGTTAGGTGCTGGAAATAACGTAGAACAATTCAAAAACTAACAGGAGGAAGTTAAGCTTTCTTCAAAATCTCCTGCTCCAAGAGTCGTTTGTTGTAGAATGAGATGATATCTGATCTTTTCAAGATACCCAAAAGTTTCTTGGGATTATGTTTATCCACTACTGGCAATCCGTCGAAATCCCTAACTTCAAATTTTGACAGGGCTGAACCTAAATTTTCATCCAGGGTGATGGTGGGTGCATTGGTCGACATGATATCTTTTACGATAACCAGATCCTCGAGCACCCTTTGGGTTACCACCGATCGGATGTCCTGAAGGGTCAAAATGCCTTCCAGTTCACCTGTCTGGTTTAGGACCGGGAAAATGTTCTCCCGGCTCTGCTCCACAAATCGCAGGAGTTGGGAGAGGGGCATGTTTTGGGGAACGGTTTGCCAATCTGTGGTCATGACCTCCTGAACTAAGATGCCTTCCAGCACAGTTTTATCCTTTCCCGCCTTTAAGGTTATCCCTCTGCGACTCAGCTTTAGGGTATATATTGAATCTCGATTCAATTTGTTGGCAAGAAGGGTACTTACCACTGAGGCTAACATCACGGGGAGAATGATCCTGTAATCGCCGGTCATCTCAAAGATGATCAGCATGGCGGTAATAGGCGCATGGATGGTCCCCGCCACCATCGCACTCATTCCCACCAGGGCATATGCTCCGGGAGTGGCAGTAACTTCGGGGAAAGCAAGATGAACCACGTTCCCAAAGAATCCTCCTAACATGGCACCCATGAAAAGCGATGGTGCAAAAATCCCCCCGGATCCACCTGAGCCTAAAGTCAAAGAGGTAGCAGCTATCTTCATAAATACCAATAAAAACAAAATCCAGATTACCGTCTCCTCGTGCAATGCCGAACTGATAGTTTCATAACCCACCCCAAAGAGCTGAGGATAAAAAATGCCTACTATTCCTAATATTAATCCACCCAAAGCTGGCTTCAGGAAATTGTTGATCTTCAGGGCTTCAAAAAGGTCTTCGCTTTTGTACAAAACTTTGATGAACAAAACAGAAAACACACCTGCCACCAATCCCAATCCTATATACATGGGCATCTCCCAGACACTCACCAGATCGTAAGCCGGGACAAGAAATGCGGGATAGTTTCCCAAAAATGCACGAGAGATGACCGTAGCGGTCACCGAAGAGATGATCACCGGGCTGAAGGCATACATGGTGAAGTCACCTAAAATGATCTCCAATGCAAAAAGGGCTCCCGCTATGGGGGCATTGAAAGTGGCAGATATCCCGGCCGCAGCTCCGCAACCCACCAATATTTTCACCCTTTCTCCCGACATCTTGAACATCTGGCCAACAGTGGAACCCAAAGCAGATCCTATCTGCACAATTGGACCCTCCCTTCCGGCTGAACCACCGGAACCGATACATATGGAGGAAGCGATCGATTTTGCCAGGGCGATGAAAGGCCGAATAATCCCTCCTCTTAAGGCTACCGCCAACATCACCTCTGGCACGCCGTGTCCTTTAGCTTCTTTGGCCAGACGATATGTGATGGGAGCGAGCACCAGCCCTCCAGCCATGGGAATCAATGGAATCAGCCATTTGGGGTGAGAGGTTATTTGAGAAAAAAGGAGAGTGCCGTAGTCAAAGAAAAGTGTGTGGAAGGCTCCAATGAGCCACCGAAAGATCACAGCGCCAAAGCCTCCGCCCACACCCACCACCACCGAGAGGATGATTAAGATTCGCTGTTCAGAAAGCTTCAGACTGCTAACCGATTTGAAAAACCAGGTAGTTATCTTTGTACTAACCTCATTTAGCATATCCAACAAAATAAAAAATTTTTCTAAATATGCAAACGAACATTTTAAAATTAATTTACTTCATTCGGCGTTGCGCTACCGAAAATTTATTGCCTATTTTAGATTTGTGCTGATTTTTGATACACAGCGTTCTTTAATCCACGTTTATAAGAGTTAACGAGTGAAGTGGTAGCCGCACCCTTCAGGGTGCGTTAAATATGCGTCCCGCCCGAGGCAGGACGGCTACCGAATAACTGGGTAGCCGCCCGGTTGAGCGAAAAAACCTAAAGACTTCACGCCCCCGCTCTTGTGAAGAAATTGAAACAAAGTATTGATATTCCCAGATTTTTCTACTCAAAAATCTTTACTTCTGAGCAAATTCACTTTGCAAGCCCTGTTTCTCAAAAATCATCACGATAGCTTTCTTTTTTGCGCTGGTTTTATGCCAGGTTTTTTTTGGAGCTAAAAACCCATCTCCCGCCTTCAGAGTTACCGTCTCCTTGTCCAGTTTGATTTCGATTTTCCCGGAGATCACATAGAAAAACTCATCATAGGGATGCCTGTGTTTCAGGTAGTCCCCTTCAAAGAGACCCAAAAACACGTGTGAACCATCTACGTTGACCAGGGGAAAGGGGGTATAGGGTTTTTTGATCTTCTCCGCTTCTTTTAAGACATTGATTTTAGGCATTCATCCCTCCATTTGGAAATAATAATGAGTTCATCCCAACAGAATACAGAAAATAATCCTGTTTGTCTAATTTGTCATCGGGCTTGATTTGTCGAGTCCCTATAGCTAGCACTTCTAAGTGATGTCGCTCAAACTATCAGTAATTTTCTCCCATAGTTACAATTTTCAAGCAATACGCATTCTTTACATCGGGGATTTGTTGCCTTGCAGATGTTTCTGCCATGCTCAATCAAATTCAGGTGAAACTGGTAGACCTGATTTTTGGGAACAAGTTCCTCCAATATCACCTCCACCTTTTTGGCATCAGCCTTTTGTGTAACCAAGCCTAACCTTTTGGAGACTCTCAAGACGTGCGTGTCCACCGGCATAACTGGTCTTCTTAAGGAAAAGAGCAAAACACAGGCAATGGTTTTTTCTCCCACTCCTTTGAATCTCTTTAGATATGCTACAATCTTTTCCGTCCGCCACTTTTTCAAAAAACTTAAGTTCAGATTGCAATTCTCCTCATGGATCTGATTAAGAATGTTTTTAATTCTTTTGGCTTTGATATCCGCCAGTCCACCTGATCTTATGGTGTCGGCAATTTTTCTTACGCTTGCTTTCCTGACCTTATCCCATGTTTTGAACTTTGATCTTAAGTTGAAATATGCTCTGTGACTGTTATGATCTGAGGTATTCTGGGAAAGGATGGTGGCGATAAGCTCAGAGAGTGGATCGTTATGAACTTTCCATCTCTTTTTCCCGTAGGTTCTCTCTAATTTGAGCGAAAGATTTTTTATTCTTTTTTGCAGATCTTTTTTCATCCCCGTTTATGATGGGACAAGGGTTAAAGGGGCTGTTGAAAAACCTTTTGGCAGGGCTAAATGCCCTTCAGGGTGTCCTTCGATCCCGAAGATCTTCCTTCGATACCCCGCCTATGGCGGGGGACGAAGTGCAAGATCGAGGGAAATCCCTTCAGGATGAACCCTGCCCTATGGATGATGAGTAGTTGTCTCCCATAGGGGCGGGAATTTTCGTATGAATGCATACGCATATTCCACCCCAAAATATAGCTTTTTTAACAAACCTTAAACCCCTGTCCCAACCAGAATGTTTCAATATTATTGCAAGTCCCGATGAAATCGGGGCGATACAATTTCTAAATAGTTGGAATTCAATTCACCAGATCTTGAGCTTAGAACCCAAACAGTGATTTAAGTGCCGGGATGGCGAAATCGACTGCAAAGGCAAGGGAAACTAAATACATCAGCCAGTGAACTTCCCTGCCCTTTCCGGTCAAAAGCTTGATCAAGGTGAAGGCGATAAAGCCGAAACCGATGCCGTTGGAGATGGAATAGGTCAAGGGCATAACTATCATAATCAAAAAAGCAGGGAATGCCTCATCGAATTTTTCAAAGGGGAGTTCTTTGATCAGGGAAAGCATCAGAAAGCCCACGATGATCAAAGCGGCGGAGGTTGCCTCTTTGGGGACTACTCCGGCTATTGGGGAGAGGAAGATGGCAAGAAGGAAGAAAATGCCCACTGCCACCGTGGTCAGTCCCGATCTACCGCCTGCAGAAATTCCAGCCGCGCTTTCGATATAGGTGGTGACGGAACTGGCAGAGGAAGCTCCTCCTGCTACTGCGGAGAGCGAATCCACTAGAAGAACCCGGTTTATTCGGGGAAGCCTTCCCTTCTGGTCTAAAAATTTACCCTCACTGCCCAAGCCGATCACAGAGCCTAAGGTGTCGAAGAAATCAGATAACATCACCGAGAAGACTAAAATGGTGGCAGTAACCACCCCCAACTTGGTGATGGCATGAAAATCGAATTGCCCCACAGTTGAAAAATCGGGCATGGAGATGATAGAAGAGGGGAGCTTGGCAATGTTGGGATCGGCAAAAGAGGTGAGTCCAGATGCATAATTGATTATAATTGCCAGCACTGTCGACCCCAGAATACCGATCAAAAGCGCCCCCTTAACTTTCGCTTTCATCAGTATGGCGGTCAACAGAAGACCGAAGATCGCCACCACCACCCTGAGGTTGTCGAAGGTTCCCAGAGTAACCAAAGTGGATTCGCTTTTCTGCACAAATCCAGCGTCAACCAGTCCGATGAACGCAATGAACAGACCGATCCCCACAGAGATGGCTTGCTTTAGAGAGAACGGTATGGAGTTCATCACCGCCTCTCTGAACCCGGTAATAACCAGAATGGTGATTATTATTCCCTCCAGAACGATCACTCCCATAGCAGAGGGCCAGGACAGACCCATCCCCACAACCATCTGATAGGCAACGATGGCATTTAACCCCAGTCCGGGAGCAAGCGCAAAAGGATAGTTGGTAAACAGTCCCATGATGATGCACATGATCCCAGCGGCAAGACAGGTGGCGGTAACCGTGGCGGAGATAGGAAGACCTTTGCCTTGCCAATCAGGATTGCCGGAAAGGCCTAAAATGTTGGGGTTGACGAAGATGATATAAGACATGGCGAGAAAGGTAGTAAGTCCCGCCAGAACCTCTGTCCGCACATCGGTTCCCAACTCATCTAATTTGAAATATTCTTTCAGCATGACACTTTTTTGAACATTTATCTTCGGGAAGCAGGCTATAAGTTATAGACTTTTTCCCACACCTTTCAGTCCGATAAGAGATTCCTCATAGCAATTCCAGAAGCTGTGCAATTTGTTGGCAAGCGCTAACTTTTCTTACCCAAACGACTTAGTGTTTTCACCTCCCGCTTCCAAAAAAATCTTTAATCAGGCAAAAGATTTGCAGATAAGTCTGGTGGAAAGCGAACCTCTCACCAAGGGGGGGCAAAAGTGAAGGTTAAGTTCACTTTATATATGGAAAACCTCACCGTCGATTCTCCAAAGCAGCCACATGGAGAAGAGCACATCGACCGTCTTACCATGTCCTGGATAAGCGATGTAGCCGAAGAGGAGGTTCTCTCCATGTCTGGAAAATGGATCAGTGCCAAGAATTTTTTGACCCAAAGGATGACTGACCTGAAAAAAGTAGGCGAATCCAGTTTAACCATCGAACCAGTGGAGGAGCTAACCGGAGGTTAAGAGCAGATTATGCCTTCTATCATAACTCAGATACTCAATTCATTACTTGAAGTTTTTGCCCTGCCAATCAAGTTGGTCGAAGAGGCCAATCTTTTTGTCTATGCTCACCTGGGCTTTTTGGGTCAGCTCGCCTTTGATTTAGTTCTTTTTTACGTTCTCTTTTTGATTGCCTTCAAGGTCACTAGAGCCTTATTCGATATTGCTTTTTATGTGATAGTCCCCTCAGTGGTCCTCTCTTGCGTCACCTCCTTTGTTTTGCCTTTTGCCTTTGGTTCCATCCTGCCGGTTTGTGTAGCAGTTTTGATAGTGGTCAACATCTTCCGATCCTGACTGCCATAGGCAGATCCGCCTTCGGCGGAAAAACGATGTCCCAGACGAGCGGACGCTCCCGTCTGGGGGTCTCCGTAAAATTAAGTTAAAGCATCTTGTTTTGTCAACAAAAAAAATGGGAGTTGTTCTGCAGAAATAGACGGATGATACACTTTGTGGGGAATTTGACTTGTGTGTTTCTCTCGTGGAAAAGGAGGACGCCACCCGCCCTGTCATAGGGCCGGGCGTTCAGGGCTTGTTGAAAAAGCTACATTTTGGGGCGGGATATGCGTATGCATTCATACGAAAATTCCCGCCCCTATGGGAGATAACTACTTATCATCCATAGGGTAGGGCATTTAGCCCTGCCCGCAAATAAAGATGTGGTCAAAAGGCAGTTTGGAGTGTCCCGCCAAAGGCGGGACCTGTGGCCGGCTCTCTATAACCGGATGCACAAGGATAATCATGGACAACAAGGCGGGGGACCACCTTTGAAGAGGTAGTTAATGAGATAAACCACATCACCGATGTCAATCACTTCGTCCCCGTTGACATTTGCAATCCACAAGGGATCAGGAGCAGGACCGCTTTTGAAGAGATAGTTGATCACATAAACCACGTCGCCAAGGTCTACGATTCCGTCGTTGTTGACGTCACCGCATGTCACTGGTGGCACGTAGACTGGTGGGAGAAGCACATCGTCAATGTAAGAAACATAACCAATCTTCGAGGCATACCTAAAAGCGATCTTGACATTATTACTGGAGCTGGAGAGATTGAAGGTTCGAACGACAAAATCGTCATCCGACGTGGAATCAGGTGTCCATTGGGCTAATTGCGTGGGCCAGGTGGAACCACCATCCTCCGACATCAGAATCTCCAACGTGTCAGGAAAAGACGCCGATGCAGCGTAGAATCTCTTCCAGAACTGTAGAATGCCGCCGGGCTTAGCCGAAAGATCCAATCTGGGCGTAATCAACCACTCATTGGTGTATCCTGAAGATGAATAATTTCCGCACGCGGAGTAGGTGCCGGTGTGTGCATACGTTGAACTTTTCGTCCATGGAGCTTTGTAAGTTCCTTTAGACTGGAGTGTCCAGTCCGCTGGCGGAAAAGTGCCCTCGAAGCCTTCCGTCGTGTAACCCGAGGAAATACCGGTAACAGTGATAACCAGAGAGTCATCCGCAGGATACTCATCGCCCACCAAAGCAGTCTTTACCTTGATAGTGTAGCTGGCAAAACTGTTAGGAACTGTCCAGTCAGGAGCAAATATCATCTGCTGAGTTTGACCCTGAACCAGAGTACCTGTGGTCTCCGCATCGGTATAGGTGTAGCTAACCCCGTCCGATATCGTCAGAATCACTGGAACATTGCTTTGGATGTTGGTGGCTGTGTTCATAACGGTAGCTCTTATAGTAATCGAGCTATCTCCACTGAGAGTGGAACCGTCGGTCGGGTTGTCAATGGACAAAGTTTGCATGTTGTTGTCCATGGCGATCCCCTCTTCTACTTCCCAGATATTGCGGTTACCGCCAACCGCCAGCTCGTCGCCAGGGCGGTATCGGTTCACGTTGCCAATGGCTACGCCATAGTTATACATACCGCCAGTGCCCATTATCTTTTCATTGTACCAAGAAGTTCCAGAGCCGTATATCAGTCTGACTTGATTAGAATCGCCACTGCCGCTAATTGCAGCGATTTCTGCTCCAGCATTACCGGCATAGAAATCTCCAGACGCTATCTCAGCGAAGGTACCCCAATCAGAGGGACTATAGAGATCTCTAGTACTCCAGTTAGTGCCAGAACCGTATAGTTCAATCACCGCACCATGCGTAGATGTTGAGTAATGGCTACTGCTAAGAGCGATCTCATCGCCGGGGTTAGAAGCATCGAAGTCGCCTACCGTTACGTCATAGACAGATGGCGAGCTGTTGTAATACATGGTGAGTGTATCCCAAGCTGCGCCCGTCCACCTGATCCGAAATGCTTGTGACATCATGGTCACAGCGACAATCTCATTTCCTGCATATGCAGCATCAAAGTTGCCAATTGCGACACCATAAGTGCCTATGCTTGATTTCAAGGTGGTTGTGTCCCACGAAGCTCCGTTCCAGTGGACCCTGAACACAGCGTATGCTGTAGCAGCAATAATGTCATCATCGCTTCCATCATTATTGGCATCACCCACCGCAATATCATATATCGGATAGGGCAGTGTAGCGATGGTTGAGGTTATCCAGGCGCTTCCGTTCCATTTGGACATTCTAAGCTTGCCAGGAAAATCATAACGTCCAAAAAGAAGTTCATTCTGGTCGTCTCTATCTGGATCACCTATTGCCGCGCCTATATTCCCAGAGGCGTCGGTATAGATGATATCCGTAACCCAGTTCATTGGCAATGCTGTTGAACGATCCGTGAAGAGTAGTACTTGGTAAGGTGAGTGGTATTGGGTAGTGAAAATCCGGACAGTATCATCAGAAGCACCTTTTAGCTTGCTTCCCACAGCGAGATCATACATTTGAACCGTTCCGGTGTAGACTCTAGTGGAATCCCAGTCAGCTGCTTGCGCAGGAACCACCAGTGCCGCTAAGAGCAAAATCATAACCAAGATGCAAAAAAATTTGTTTTTATTGTATTGCATGTTAAATCCTCCTGTTGTAAAACACTATTTGGTATCTTTAAATCACATTTATTATCTCCCCTCTTTAAAAGAGCCTTGATAGCAAATGTTTAGATTTTATACTTGATGAAACCCTTTCAGGTATACGAGTTAAAAAGTTTCAGTATTTGGTAGCGTATCGAAATCTTGTTGGTAATTTTGGTTTTTATTTAATGTAATCTCTTGAACCACAATCTCTTTAGTTTTAGATTGGACTGATTTAAGTTGTGGCACAAATCCACAGGATCCAAATTCGGACTAAAGAGGTCAAAGATGGTAAAAAAACCAGTGTATAAAGTGTGGTTCAAAGAAAATCCAGAAGTTTGGAAAATATCAAAGAACCATTGTAAACCAAAAGGCAAAAGAACGACTTTTTCATAAACCTCTGTGTGGCTTCAAGACAAAACCTGTAAAGATTTTGCCACAAAGTCTTCCCGTTTACCTCCTTCCGGTTTCAAAATCTCCGCGGATAGCAGCGAAAATGTTGTTTAGAAGGTAAAATTAACCCTCACAAATTCTTTGTTCTTTCGGAACAAACAGAATTTATGCTCTACTTCTGCAGAAAAGACCCTGCCAAAGTAAAAGACAGACCTATTCTCCACTTAGACATAAAAGAATAGACGACTGGAAAATTTCTCCCTTATTCTTTCCCCCGAGGCTACTAACCATTCAATTATTATATTAAAACGCAAAAATCCCCTTTTGTCAACCTTTTTTTCGTTCTGTGTCAATGCAAATTTAAAATGTCAGGTTTTTTGCAAATTTAAAATGTCAGTAATTTATGGTTACAAACTCCGTTTCCTTTTGTTCGATAACGCGACTGAAGGATTTGATCTTCTCCTTTGATATCGGTTTGTGTTTTAGCTTTTTGCCTTGGTAGAAGATGTTGATGGAACCATCCAGATGTTCATGTACCACAACCTTTGCCTTGACAAAGCTAATCCAGTATTCATTGGGAAGTATCTGGAAAGTCTTTCCCTTGTAACTTATGGTATTATCTCCGGCAACCGTCCTTTCCTCTTTTAAACAGAAGATATCCTTGAAGACCAATCCCTTTGGTAGAGGCATATAAGCCGAGCCAGGTTTTTTAGCTGAGCGGGAGAACATCCGATTATGTTTGGGAATAAACTTCTCCCACAGATAGGGGTTGGCCTCCTCTAAGGTGGAGATGTTATGTAACCTGAGCTCTGAACAGAGCCTATCTTGGAATACCCCAAACTGGACAGGTATAGGTACCTGGTATCCACCCCGGTGGGTGGATGAGGGTTTCATTTTTCGCTCCACATTTCCGCCAGAGGCGGGAGAGCCCTGACTACGAGAGCAAAAGATGTCGATTTTCGTAGGTCGGACACCCATATGCCCGACCGCTCTTTTCCACTTTTTCTGAGCTCTATGTGTGATTTACACCACATATAGTTAATGTAAACATTCATGTGTGAGATGTATTTGCAGTGAGCGGGATATGAGCTACATCCCTTCAAGAAAAAAATGCAAAAACCCAAGTTAGGGAACAAGACACTTCGTGCCAATAGGATAATTTTGGTTTTTCAAAGCTCAATTTAATGAGTGCTTAAAGAAAGCTAAGGTGATGGTTGAGGAGAACTGGAATAAAGGATGTTTTCCTAAAGTGCAAGAAGAACTTGCTTGGCCAAGTGTAGGCAATTGTCAAGTTTCCGGGCAAAGGCAGGAATGCTTGATTTGCCACTAAATTAAGTTTCTCTGAAAGGCAGAACCGCTTTCCCCATTTTTTTGTCCTCTTCTGAGGAAAAAAAGAGATAATAAAGAACGCTGGAGATGACATATAATCCAACCGTGATCAAAAGTGGCGGGGTAAAGGAATAGGCTTTTATCAACCTTCCCCCTAAATTGACGGTTACTGCCCAGGAGCCGGTCCAGGAGAGCATCAACAAAGCATTGGCTAATGCCTGCTCTTTTTCCTTAACCTTCTCCATGGCAAAGTTTGTGGAGATGGGCTGGCCCATATTCATAAGCGCCCCCCTAAAGAGAAAAGCCACCACTGCCAGAGGCAAGTTGTAAGTAAATGCCAAAACCAACATAAAAGGGATGGAGGAAAGCTGGGTGGAGACGATGGTTTTGATCATTCCGAATCTTTTGGATAAAAGTGGTCCGATCAAAATCCCCATCAACATAAAGAACTGCAGGAGTGCAAAATAGATCCCGATGGTTCTGGCTGGAAGAAGAAATCGGTCTCTGAAATAAAGATTTAAGAAGGGGATAACCAAACCCGCCCCCATACCTACGATAAAAAAGGGAAGGCAGAGTTTGAAAAGCAAAATGCCCCTTTCGGTCAAAAGTTCTTTATCCCAACCCCTTTTAATTATGGATGGTTCCTTAGGTCCTTTCTCCGATATTATCATAAAAAATGGGATCAAAGATAAAATGCCCAGAAAAACTGAAAAATAGAGGGAGTATCGGAAAGCAATAGCCCTGGATGTGGCCCAATGAGAAAACAAATCGGGAAGGTAGCCACCTCCCAAACTGCCAATGATAGCAGCAACTAAATAAATGCCAAAATGTAGGCTGAAAAGATAGGTTCTCTCTTTAGGAGTGCTGTTTCGCATCAAGAAGGGAGCCGCCGCCACCCTAGCCACACTGCTGGTCATTCCCAAAAGCAGGCTGGCTAAGAGAAGCTGAGATCGTTCCACTAAGGTTGCCTGCAGAAGGTAGAAGACTCCGGCGAAAAGCACCGAAAAGATCAGAATCTTTTTGATCGAAACTTTGGGGATTATCAAAGCGGCGGGCACTGAAATTATGGTCATTCCCCAGGCAGTAAAAGACAAAACCTCGCCAATTAAATCTTCGGTGAAACCTAATTCCTTAAAATAGAGGTTCAAAAGCAATATGAAAACCGCATAGCTCAAGCCGGTAAAGAAGATTCCCACCAGAAACAGCCGGGCGTTTCTGGAGAAAAGTTTTAAATGTCCCCAATAGTCGATGATGATATTAATAATTCTATGGGTGATGCCGAACTCCGGAAAGTTTCTACTCACAGTTTATGTATATTAAAAGATCCTTGAGAAGGTCTGTTCAATCCAACGGTTAAAGGTCTTCCTTGCCCGATTAAGTGAAGCGCTAACGACGCCTCTGTTTTTACTGTCTTCTTCAGTTTGTATGTATATAATAAATTGACGCATCAGAGGTGTCAAGGTATAAAAAATTTTCAACCAAGGCAATTTTAGGAAGAAAGGTTCCGCCGAATTTTCTGTTACCACTCAGTATAGATAATACAAGGGGCTGCCGGGCAGGGGTGCCCGACAACCCCAAATTGCAGAACTCGAATGATGACCGTGCTTAAGCCTATGGCTATTTGTCCCCTTCGGGAGATTCCATCTCCTCGGTAATTTTCAGGAATTTTTCGTAGGGGATAGCCAGCCAACTCTCCACCTGAGCACAGTAAGCCCGGGTCAACAAAGATACCTTGGCGGCGGACTCTTCATCCGGAGCTTCGTAGATGTGCATGGAATCCCAGTAACCCATCAGAGCGTAGTGGGCCTTAAATCGAACCTCCGGACACTTCTCCTTGATCTCCTTCAGCAAGGCGCTGCCGGTTCTATCTCTGTCATGAAGCTTGGCACCGATCTCAGTTATCTGCGCATCTCGCGATGCCAGCTTGGTCACCAACACAAACGTCTTCATAAAACACCTCCCTGTGCGCTTTAGCACCAGATGTTGTGCTGGATGTATATATGAAAAAGAGAATATTGTCTAAATCAAATGTCGACGCCAGCGACCCCCATCACCAACATCCATAAATAATATATGAAATCTTTTGGGAAATCAAACAAAAAAACGTGCGTCCAGAGCTTAAACAAAAAGTTCTGTGTGGCCAACCAAAATAGGTCAGATGCCTTGCGCACCTGAGATTAAGTTGAAAGAAGCAATACAAAGCATCAGACCAGCCGAGGTTTTTTTTCCAGTCATGAAGGTTGCACCTTCTCGCCATCAGAGCTTAATTAGCTCAACCCGGCGGTTGTTGGCTTTTCCCTCCGGGGAGTCGTTGGTGTCGATCGGCTTTGACTCACCCCAGCCTTTTGCCTCCAGTCGATTTGCGTCGATGTTGTAAGTAGAGATAAGATAGTCCCGCACCGAATTGGCCCGGTTTTGCGATAGAGTCATGTTGTGCTCGTCCGAACCGTCGCTGTCGGTGTGACCTTCAATAGACAGTCGGAGGGCAGGATCATCCGAAAGTAGCTGACCGATGTCCTTCAGCGTCTTGTATGATTCACCTTTGATCTTGGCTGAGTTGACGTCGAACAGAATGCCATGCGTGACGATTTTACCGGTCTCATCCAACTGCTCCCGCATGCTCTTGCCGCCTTCGGCGAACCAAAAACCTCTAAACAGCGTCGGATTCTTGGCATCACGGTATGGGCGGTGATGCAGGCGGAAACCGACCGGATTGAAATTTTCTATTCTCGGAACGTTAGCAACTCGCTCCTGGTCGATGAAGCACTTGATCGAACGCTGGGTGGCCATGATACGCATGGTGTGAACACCCTTTGTGAGGGCATTGACCAGACTTTTGCTGGCCAGATGATCGCCTTTGATAGTGAGCCAGGTACTTGTCTGGCTGGAGATGCCGAATTCACCGACGTTCTTCCCCTTATCATTCACCCAGTAGATATAGAAGTAATTTCCGGTGTACTCCGGACCGTTGTTGTAGAATTCCAGCTCCACGGTATACTTGAGTGGTAATGGTGCATCCGGCATTTTGGGGCGAATGGAGCCATTATCGCTGGCCATGATCCAGAACTCCTTGCCCAACCTGACTACCTCATACACTCCGCGATCTAAGTTCCAGCGATAGGGGAATTCGCCCTCCTCATCATCTTTCATGTCGTCGTAGAAAATCACCTTGTCGCCCGGGATGAAGTCATACTTGGTGTAGAGGGTTATATCTTCGGCCACGGGGCCGGAAGCCGTCTTCGCTTCGCCCGCAGCGGGCCTCGCGGCAGACACCTGACTAGGCTGCTCTTCGCCTGTATAGCGATAATAGTCCTTCGGAACTTCCTTTGAGACCATTTCGACCGTCTGGGCCAATGCCGCCCGGACCGCCTTTTCCATCGGCTCGTTGGAATAGATACTCAGGGCACCGTTGAGTGCCACGTCCTTAACCCAACTCCCGCCGGTCATGTCGGCACCCCATTTGGCTGATTTGGCCTCGACCGATCTGGCCTTTAGGACCTTCCCGGTGGAGTTTTCGATGAGTTTAACGTCCATTTCGATCTTGGCTGACTTCGCCTCCACTCCGATTTTTCCAAGCGCCTTCTTCTTCAGTCCGCCCAGGCCGCCACCTTCCTTGACTTCGGGTTCGAACTTTGTCACGGTCCCGGTCACCTGCAGGTCGGCAGAGCCACCTGCCAAAACGATAAATTTCTCATTGTTGGCCAGAGCGGTTGACAGCATCTCTCCAATGGCGGCTGCCATATCGTTGCTGCACGCACCAGTCTGAGACTTGATTTCTCCAACCGCAATGCGGGCCTTATCGCCCTGGGGCGTTGGCGTTTCTTTGGCTACATCTGGTGTCTGGACAGGTTCCTTACCGGGCTCCTCCATTGTCATTTTCGTGTACTCGGATGGAATGTCAAACAGCGCGTCGTCTACTGGGCCTTCTTGGATATTCTGCAACTCAACAAACGTGTGTTTTGAGACATGCATGACAATTTTAATCGGGAATTTGAGCTTTTGGGACACCCACTGGGTCATCACGTCCTGCTGGTTCATTGAGATAAGATACTTGTCGCACTCGTAGCCGTTCACCGTTTCCGTCCCCAGATGCTTACTGTCACCTGTGGAGGCGGTATACTTAAGGCCCTGGAACGGATCCTTCATGAGGCTTCTGAAGTCCTGAGTTCCCATTTCCATGTACATCTTTTCCTCGGGCATGAGGACCCGGGTCACGCCAGCAGTCTGGTCTACGATGACGAAGACCTGATGACCGTCCTCCTCCAGGTCCATGCGGTACTTCGAGTTCTTGACGTAAATCTTGCCCGTAATGGTATCACCCCCCTCGCTCTGGATCATGTCCGCGGTGAACTGACTCACGGGAGCAGCGTTGCTACAAGCGAACAGCGCAAACACGACGATCATTGAAGCAAGCCATCTGAAAGAAGATTTGTTTTGCATCATTGCCTCCTTTCCCTTTCTGGTGCCGTAATGCACCATTGGATTAGTCTTACTGTTTTTTAATGATTTTGTGAAATTAAAAAAGACATGCGATCCCATAAACTCTCCTGTATGCAATTATCGACAATTGGATTCGTCAACAGAACAGGCAAACACTGCAGATTTTACCGCCTCACAAACAAATGTTTTGTCTCCACTCAATGGCTCACAATTGTCTTCCAACTCTGATAAAGTATTTCCTAATCCCGAACCTGTCAAGCTTTTTCTAACACAGTTTTCCCAGAATAATTGTGCCGAGCCGCCCATAAAGAAGTTGCTCGACAAAGCGATAACAATTGACAACGGCTTGGATCTGCAAGCTGCCATAAGTCAATTATCTCCCAGAGCGCTGCCACACATCCTGATCAATTTCTCTGAAGCGAAGGGGAAGGCTCTTTAGAATGGGGAAGGCAATCTTCTGCTTTTTTACTTTTATAATCGTTCCGATGTGCCCAGTTAAGAGAAGAATAAAGCAGGGGATGATTGAGGTTATGAAAAAATCTGGTAAATATTGAAGCTTTGGTATAAAAATTTTTTCCTAACCAGATAAATCCTTCCGTCAGTTCTTCCGGTGTCAATTTTTTGGGTCTAAAAACCACAGTTCTGTGGTTATAGTCCTGCCAGTTCTGGCTCAAAAGCCTTCCTTCTTTCTTGAATCTCTCGAAGATAGCTGTGCCCGGATAAGGGGTCAAAATATTAAAAGTGGCGCTGGGGATTTTTGTTTTTTCAAGAAAGTTCAAGGTTTTCTCGAACATGGTCTTATCATCATCGTCAAAGCCGAAAACTAATGAGGCATGGAACAAAATCCCCACATCCCGAATGATGTTGATAGCCTTTATATAATCTTTTGCATTACCCGGAGTCTTACGGAGCTTCTTAAGATTATCAGAGCAAACCGACTCCAGTCCGATAAATAGACCGGCACAGCCAGATTTTTCCGCCAGCTTTAGCAAAGCTTTGTCCTTAGCTAAGGATATAGATGCCTGACCCACCCAGCGAATTCCCAAATCCGAAAGAGCGACGAATAACTCCTTGGCAAATTTGACATCTCCTATGATATTGTCATCTAAGAAGAAGAATTTTTTGCTTCCTCTTGTGGCAATTTCCTTCACAATGTCCTGAACTTTTCGGTGTCTCATCTTTTTTCCATAAAGATCAGTAACCGAACAAAATTCACAGTTGTAGGGACAACCTCTGGTGCAGAAGATGGGGACCACATGAAAGGGGGTGTGATTGTGGTTCAGTTTGGGTATGGGAGATTTGGCTAAGTCAAAATTAAAAGATTGGTAAAACTTCTTTAATCGGTTATGTCTAAAATCGTCGATGAGCTCACTCCAACATCCTTCCGCCTCCCCCCTGACTACACAATCGCAATGAGCGATGGCTTCCTGGGGCATAACTGTGGGATGAATCCCCCCTAAAACCACCTTAGCACCTTTTTTCCTAAAGACAGAAGCGAGTTGGTAAACCCGGGGAGCGACTGTCGTCAAACAGGATATCCCCACCAGGTCATAGTATTTGTCAAAATTGACCTCCTCAATCTCCTCCTCAACCACATCTACCTCTATCTCAGCCGGAGTCAAAGCAGAGATAACGCCCAAGGTAAGCTGAGGCATTCTTAAGAATCGGCTCCTCCCTTTGTTCAAAGAAGGAATTATTAAAAGAATCTTCATTTTATCTTTCCATTCTAAAGTTTTAATTTGACCAAATGTATGGGAGATTAATCCCTCTATTCGTTAACCTTTTTGGTGCCGATAGCCGGAGAACTTCTATCCCCCTTAGTATCAATGAATTTTAGATGACCTCCTTCCTCTGAGTTATCAAAGTCCGCATTCTGAAGTTCCGGGCGATGAAAAGATGCTATCTCATCCCGAGCCTGTCAACCTTTTTCTAAGAGATCTCTGAAAAAGTGTCAGAGTTAGGCGGGCTAAGAGCCCGCCCTACACGGTTGGGTATTGAATAACAATGACTTAGTCCCGCGTAGGCGGGGTTCATCCTGCCCTTCGGTCCTGAGACTCAGTGTCGAAGGAAAACCTCAGGGTCGAAGGATAAGGAAATGCCGAAGCTTCAAGATTGTAGGGGCAAACCTTCAGGTTCGCCCGGATGCGGTTGGAAACCGTACGTATCTCGCCGTTGGTGCGATGGCTGTCCTCTTTCACTTTCGGGCAGGGCGGGATGACGGAGACCCCCACCCGTACGGGCGCTCGTCTGGGAATTCCCGCCCCTATGGCGAACAGCAACGCTCACCCATAGAGCAGGGCATTTAGCCCTGCGATAAGAGTTGTTCAAACATCCCGTTCCAAGGGACCGCGGGTGGAGCTGAAGCTCCGCCCTTACAATCTTCGTTCCCTGAGCCGTAGGGATCCCGCCGCTGGCGGGATGGCTGTCCGCTTTTGAGTTCGGATAGTCGCGTAGCCACCCGTACGGGTGGTGCCGAGGCATAAAGCCTCGGCTACGCGCTGTCCACTTTTCGGGTTCGGACAGGGACACTTCTCCCGCCAAAGGCGGGCTCAGTGCGTGGCAAGCCCTGTCCCTACGTATTGTGCCTATCTGTGACTGCAAGTGGTGACAGGACGGCTTTAGAACGGTAAGTCGTCGTCCGCCTTTTCAGTAGCCTCATCTTCCACTGGCTCCTTCGAAGCCTCTTCCAATCGAGATAGACAGTCGTAATATCGTGTTAAGAGACTGTTCCTGTCGCTTCCACTATCCATTTTTGAAATAAGATGTTCCAGAGGACGCGCTAGCTCGTGCAGTACTACTAGTATTGGGTCCGGGTGAGGGAGATCTCTTGCTCGCTCAATCAAGCGCCTGTATGATCGTAGGAGATCGCGGAGAGCCGCTGGACTAAACGGGCTTACCGTCGGATGAGTCTTTCGGGTTGGAGACCGCGTAAGTGTCAAGACCTCCTCAGGAATATCGCGGTCCGAGCGGATCATAGCTGACTGGGCATGGTCTACATTCGCTAAGATGGCATCAACTTTCTGTTTTAGCTTTGGCCACCACATAGCAAACACATCATCAAGAACGCCTGGAGCTAAAGCCGAGTCTCCCAGCTCCCGATTGATCATTTTCACTACTTTCTTTATGTCTTGCTCTTCGAACCTGGCGGTCTGGAATTGCTCAAGTGGCCCCTTGATATCTGTTGGGTCAAATCCAAAAAGAATCGGGCACACTCTTGATTTATCTAAATTCTTTGAGAGGGCACCTACTTCGAACATAACCAAGGTTCCTGTAAATTGTCCCTGGTTAAGCATATGAGACCGACGCGTGACTCCTCCAGTTCCTTTGAAATTTCAGGAAACCAACGCGAACCTTTTGTAATATCATCCGGAGAGTAGTATGGTTTCACCGCTTGGATTACGCCGGGAAGCCACTCCCGGAATACTTCGGCTAACGCTTTACTCGTTTTCCCAGACCAAGTTATGAACACTTTCATTTCATACTCCTGAAATAATGATTACCTTGTATGCGATTTTCAATATTACACAATTATATTTATTTGTCAATATTTCTTTGCTTTTTGACCCATGTTTTGCGTCTATTACCGAACCAGATGTCAGCCTATCTCTCCGTCCGGGACAAGCTCGGGCGCTTTATTCTTTACGGTAAAATTAAATTCAGAGGCGTCGGTTTGCGAGCTACCCCAATTTGAGCCTGTTGAAAAACTTAAATGGCCGTCTTTGCGAGTCCCAACGAAATTGGGACGATGTCATCTGCTTCTGAATAAATCAATGAGTTAGAGATTGCTCCGTCGAGTTCCCTCGCTCACGCTCGGGACATGCTCCGCAATGACAAAAAAGTGGTTTTTCGACAGACATTTGTTTTCGTGATCCCTATTTCTGAAAAATTAAGGATTCTTTAATTGAGATTCGCCTTATCCATCAGCATTGATTACTTGAAACCTCTAACGCTCTGAACACCAAAGCCTTACTGGGATTGACATTAAAACATAATATTCTTGACACCAACAGCACGTTTGCGCAGAAATTTCTCACGTGCTAACCATCAGTGAAACAAGCGATTAGAGAATAAACCAATTTTGTGGCATTTCTGGAAAAATATTGTGGTAAAGATAGTTTTTTTGTTGACAAATTGGCATTATGTATGTAACATGATAGGACTTATCACCTACCCGTGAAGCGGATTTGCTAAGAGACGCCCTGCTGATTTTGGATAAGTAGATGTAATTAAGTGTCTTATCGACACCAATTCAATTCTCTGAAAAAGGAGAAGTATGCTGAAAGCTACTAACAATAAACTGACTATAGGTAAAGAGGAGTATTATCCGTTTTCAGCTGAGATGCACTATTTCCGGGTTAACAAGAGGTATTGGTCCATCTGCTTTGAGCGAATCAGAAAGGCGGGATTCAGAATCATATCCACCCGGGTGCCATGGAATCTGCATGAGCCGTTCATTGGGGATTTTGATTTCATGGGAGTAACAGATCATACCAAAGATCTGGTGGTTTTTCTGGAGTTGGCAAGAGAATTTGGACTTAAGGTGATTCTCCATCCCGGTCCGTTTATAGGTTCGGAATGGAAAAATGGAGGATATCCGGACTTTTTATACAACAGTCCTGAGATTTTGGCTTTAGATTCCGCTGGCGAGCCAGCTAAAATATCCGCAGGATTCAAATTCGGATCAGTAGGTGAGGATCTCATAGAGAGTGAGAAAAGGAGCGTCTTCTCGCCGCTTCACCCCCGATTTTTAGCTCACGTTAAGAGATACCTGGGCGCCCTTTCAGATATAATAAAAAACTACGTCTACCCCAAAGGTCCGGTGATTTTGGTCAAGCTGGATAACGGACTCCTATCTTTCTTTCCGGACCGCTCACCTGAAAACCTGAATCCTTTTAATTCAGACTACAATGAGCATCTGACCAACTCTCTGTTTCCTGAGTATCTCAAAGGTAAATACGAAAACATCAAAAGGTTGAATCAGCTTTACCGGGAGAAACACCGCGATTTCAAGGATGTGAAGCCTCCCCGCGGGTTGAAAATCTCCAAGCCTCAGAATCTGATCAAGTATTTCGATTGGATCAGCTTTAAGGAAAAGATTTCAACCGATTATATTTCGAAGCTAAAAGAGCTATATCTATCTTTTGATGTCTCTCCTTTGTTTTCCACTGATCTTTTCTTATCCCGGGATTTTTCATTGCCTTTTAACTGGAAGGCTTCAGAATCTGATGATCTTTTTACCGGAATAAACCTGTTTTGGCAAAATGATTATGTGGAGCTTACGCGTCATCTGCGATATTTTGCCACCTGTTGCAAATTCCCCTGGTCTTCAGAATTTGCCGTAGGGTCCCAGGCAGACCTGCCCAAGGGGGCTGAAAGATATTTTCCAGTTCCTCCCAGAAAAGTTAAGTTTCTTTTGACCACTGCCTTAGCCTCGGGGATAAGGGGGTTCAATCACTACATGTTCGTGGAAAGAGATCACTGGTACGATGCGCCTTTAGCCAATGACGGAACCATCCGCCCCAATTTTGATCTGATCAAAAAATTCAATGAGCTGGTTGCCAAGATTCAACTGGAGAATCTTAAATCCTTTCCCCAGGTGGGATTGGTCAATTACCGCCCCTATCTCTGGTTTGATTATCTCTTCCATGGTCAGTCGACTCAAATGAGATCAGGAGGAAAGACCTCAGAGCCTTTCTGTTATTTGCCATTTTTGCTTTCCAAAACTCATAAAGGATTGAGTCAGGATTTGATCAACTTAAAGCTTGACCATGGGATGCCGGATCTATGGTTAGAAGAGAGTTTAGAAGAGTTCCCGGTTCTTATGGTGCCTTGTGCCGAATTTATGGATGCGGAAACTCAAAAGCTTTTGATAAACTTAGCCAGATCGGGAAAGACCTTGATTCTGTTTGGTCTTCTGCCCCGATTTGACCTGAACATGAAACAGTGCAGGCTTCTGGCGGATTCTTTAAAACTACAGACCAAGGTTCAATCCTTGGTAGGAAGAGTGCAAACTTTCAATCAGCAGTTTACCGCTTTTCTTTATGGATATGTAAGGGGAGCTAAGAGATCGGGTGTTTTGGCAAAATACCAGGACCGACCAGTGGGGGTGGTTACAAAACTGGGCAAAGGGCGAGTTTTTGTTCTCACCTTTGATATCTCCGCTCAACTTTCTCACCACAAACTCTCCTTCTTAGAGGAGGTGCTTGATAGAGCAGGCGTCCGAAGCCAGATATACTGTGATGCTCCAGAGGTGGATTTAGTGTTACAAAAAGATGAGAGGCACGCCATCCTTTATCTGATCAATCCCTCCAATCAGAATTCCTCCGAAAATGGAAAAGAACAGAGAAAATTAATACTACGGTTTGATCCCCGAAAGCTTGGAATAAAGGGGAAAAGACTTCGTTTGGTTGATCTTCTGGGAGATGAGGTGATAAAGACCTCGTCGGAGGAGCTCAAAACCGGGGTTATCATCGAGATTGCTCCTCAAGACAGCAGGATGTACTTGATACAGGCAAGATAGAAGATTTTTGCTTCACCAGAAAAAATAAAGGCTCAGAAAATATCAATTTTTTTCCTTTGTTCTCCGTGGGATGTTTTCCCAGACGAGCCGTATGCCGGGACGTATGCCCTTCTGTCTGGGGGTCTCTGTCATCCCACGGCATTAGATTGAAGGTTGGTTCGGGGTGCCCTCCCAGATGGGTCTCCGTCACCCCGAACCACGCATGTTGCGGGGTAAGGGTACCCCGCAACAACAATCGAAGAACTCATAGGGGCGGGAATTTTCGTATGAATGCATACGCATATCCCGCCCCTATTTTGCGTAGTTTTTCGTTGGCAACCGATGCTCTCCTCCATTCACGGTGAGTCTCACCCGACCCTTTTCCTTAGAAAGGAGAGGGGAAAGTCACTCCCTTAGCGACGTTTTGCAGGATTTTTAAGCTTGCTTGAGTGTTTAAGATTTTGTATACTAATCTAACCAAACGAATCAAGTGCTAACCAGCATTCAACGAAAGGAGACAAAGATGAGAGATGAAAGAATGGTCACTCTGGCTAAAAATCTGGTGAATTACTCTCTGGAGCTAAAACTTGGTGAAAGGGTGTGGATCGAGACCAGAGGCTTCCCGGTCCTGGAGATGGCAAAGGAGATGATAACTCAGGTGACCAAAAAAGGGGCGATTCCCTTCTGGTATTACAACGACGATAGCCTCAACCGAAGATGGCTTCTGGAATGTAATGAAGATCAACTAAAAAGCTTGGCTGAATTCCATCTGTCCATGATGAAGCAGGTGCAGGCATTTGTATCATTCCGGGGAGGGGACAATGCCTTTGACCTGGGGGACGTTCCCGAGAAGAAGATGAAACAGTACATGACGATTTATTATAAGCCGGTTCATTTAGAGCAGAGGGTCAAGCATACCAAATGGGTGGTTCTGCGTTATCCCACCAACTCCTTTGCCCAGTTGGCAGAGACTTCCCAGGAGGCATTTGAGGATTTTTACTTTGAGGTATGTAACATAGATTACGCCAAGATGTCAAAAGCCATGGAGCCTCTGTCTGAGCTTATGAGCCAGACGGATAGGGTGCGAATAGTTGGACCGGGCACCGATATTTCATTTTCCATCAAGGGCATTCCCAACAAAAAATGCGACGGCAAGATTAACATCCCGGATGGTGAGGTTTTCACCGCTCCGGTGAAGAATTCTGTGAACGGACATATAAGTTACAACACCCCTTCGCTTCGGGAGGGAGTATTGCATGACGGGATCAGGTTCGAATTTAAGGATGGGAAAATAGTAGATGCCAAAGCTACGGTGAATCAGGACAAGATGATAAAGCTTTTAGACACCGACGAAGGAGCCAGATACATAGGGGAGTTTTCGTTTGGAATACATCCCGGCATTAAAAAACCCATGAAGGATACCTTGTTTGATGAAAAGATCTTTGGCAGTATCCATCTCACCCCGGGGGCAGCCTATGATGAGGCGGATAACGGAAACAAATCAGCTATCCACTGGGATTTGGTCTTAATCCAGACTGCTGAATACGGCGGAGGAGAAATTTATTTTGACGACGTCCTTATCCGCAAGGATGGCATATTCGTCCATCCTAAATTGAAAGATGTGTTAAGTGAGAAGGCGCTGAAGGGTTAGTTTATGATTGCGTCAAAAGCTTCACTCTTCCGCCTTTGGTATGCCCTACGGGCAGACCTTAGGTGGAATCATTGTTTCTGACGTTTTTAAAAGTGTCAGGTTCACAGGTAAGTTGACTCAAATGAGACCCATAGGAACTGAGGTCCTGACACAACATAAGGCTATTCTTTGTATTAAAGCAAACGCAGTTATTTCTGAACGGATGGCTCACCCGTCTGGGTGATACGAAACTGCCCCCTTGCCCTCCCAGACATTCACAGCTGATTGAGCGAATTAAGCAGATGTTTATACCACTTGTGTCGGTGGAGAGCTTTTATCAGCTTAATCATAATAATCAGCTGTGAGTCCAAACAATAAAAAATAGAAAGCTCTTCTTTTACTTCTTCTTCTAACTCCTTCGGGATCAACCATAAAACTCATACATTATCAATACTCATAGTTTTGGACACATCATGTGTACCACAATAAAACGGGTCCTCCCATCACAGAAACCAAATCTGGACAGAAGGACCCGAATCTTTAATTTCCAATAAAGCGAAATTGAATCTATCTGACCACGCTCTCTTGCATCTCTTGTGCCTGCATGTTCACGAAGGTGGCTTTTTTAATCTGAATACTGTTCAGATTGAAGGACTTCGGATAGTTGGGCACAAATATCAAGTTGAGGATGGGGCCATCTCCCGGCTGGATGAAGTCTACCCCGTTTATGTCCACCAGTCCAATTTTCAACTCACCCCTTTTAAGATTGTAGAACAGTTCCATCTTTTCTGTTCTGGGGGTGAGAGTGGGTGGTAACAAGGAGACCTCATCCGGGTTGAAGGTGATGAGAAGCTCCACCCCAGCCACTGGATCATCGAAGCTGGCAAAAATCGGCACCTGGCTCATTCTGGAAACATGGTCATATTCTATCTTGGAGAAGCCTACCTCCGCAATACCCGGAGGCGCCACCTTTTCCATTCCAGCCTTGGGTTCAACACAACCAGGTTGAGGCGCCTCCCCTCCTCGCAGGAGATATTTGATCTCATAGACTAAATCCACCATGTTTATAAAGCAATCTGTATTTACGTCTGTAGACCTCATAGAGATAGGAGGTGGTCCGCCGTAAGCCATAAAGTCAATGAAATACACGGGGTCTAACATATTGACATATCCGTCATAGTTAAAATCACCGGGAAGGCATCTGATCTGGGGAGGTGGGCCGGAGCGATAAAGGTAGTTAATCAGCCAGATTATATCCGATAGTCCTATGAAGCAGTCTCCGTTCACATCGCCCGCAGCTGGAGGATTGGGTGGCGGTCCACCCTGGAATAGATAGTTTAGCAAGAAGACCACATCGGCAATGTCCACCAGGGTGTCTCCGGTAACGTCACCTGGCATCCCTGAAGGAAGTACGTCATAGGGTAAAACAGTTATCTCCACCACGCCTGTATCAGTGCTGTCTCGACCGTCATCCACGGTGAAGGTAACAGTATAGGGTGAGTTTAACGTGTCGTCATCGGTGGTGATCCATTGGAAATAACAAACCATAGGTGAAACTTTGGGATAGCAGGGAAAATCTCCCACCCCGGATTTAGTCAAGGTCAAGGTATCCACAGTGTCCGGATCGGTGGCGATCACCGGGAAAGAAAGTTGAAGTCCGGCATAAACGGTCTGCGGTCCCGGGACAGAAATCTCTGGACAACGGTTTAAAGAAGAGATAACATAAAGTAACACCTGCACGCTGTCGGTCACCTGTTTGGTTATCTCCGTCCCGATTATGGTCAGCACATAAGTCCCCAAAGGAGTAAGGGAATCTATGGCGATAATCAAAGAAGAGGTGTCGGTGGGAGTCATCACCGGAGGATCAAATTGATAGGTGGCCAGAGAGGGAAGCCCTTCCAGCGTCAAAGTGCAAGGTGAGTTGAAGCCAAAGAAGGAGGTCAAGATCACCTCATAATCGGTGGTATCACCCTGCTTAACCCACTGAGTATCAGGCGCCACATCCATGGTAAAATAAGAGGTGTATATTATTGAAAAGGTATCGTCACTTTCATCAAATGGATCTCCATCTACGGCATCCGACACCTTCACCTTACATATGTCTGAGGTGGTGTCGGGCACCAGCCAGGAATAAACACCGTCATTGGGGGTATTCAGTGCGATGGGCATCCAACTGGTTCCGCCATCTGTGGACAATTCGATGTTTACATTATCCCCGTAAAAGTTCTCAGAAAACCAGGTTATATCATGCGTCTCGCCCACTATCCATACTTCACCTCCATTGGGAGAGGTGACTTTAATCTGGGGAGGACCGATCCAGAAACAATAAGGCAGGTTATGCCTGGGTATATAGGTTATGCCGTCAGATCGGCTGAACGTCAACCTGGTGGTGGGAGGCCAGAAGGTGGTGTCCATATAAACGTGCATGGTGTCCTGTATTCTGAAGGTGATAGTGGCAAGCAGAGTTCTATCACCCTCCCACCATCTCTGATCTGGTGAGCCGGTGGGAACCATGGAGAGCCAAAAATGTGAGATTCCATCCAAATTCAGAAAAAAGAAGTCCCACTCCCTTCCCGAAAAGTCCTCGGATAGGGTCATCATCCGGTTGTAAATGAGAGTATCTCCAGTTACTGGGTCTGTAATATGACGGAAGATGCTCCGATCACGGGAGGGATAGGGATACAGATCAGTGTTATTCCACCAGGATCCCAAACTGCAGTATTTAGAAGGATTGGTGTGAGTCCAGGTGAGAGGAATGGTGAAGCCAGCGATGGAGTCGATCTCATCCACCTGGTCATGGGTGACTAAAAGGGGAAACCTCACGAAGAAGGGGCCGGTTCCGCTGGTATCGCAATCTAAGCAGATGACATTCAAGGTGTCACATTCCCCTCGATCGTTTGGGTCCTCCGGGCATTGACCCCAGGATAAAGTGAACAATCCGAAGATCAAAATTATCATTCCCGATAAAAGCAAACCTCTTCTTTGCATTTTGAACTCCTTGATTGAAAAAGGGTTGAAGTGGGCGTTTCACATCCAAATAGAAAGGTTAGATTCCCTAACATGTTTTATGTCCCTGGGATGCGACCAGCTCCCATAATTCAAATAACTCCTGGAAATGAAAATGATTTTTTACTTCTTTTTTCTCCAGTTGGAGGCTTATTTAGAAAAAATTCTTTAAAATTGTGCACTGTAAATATAGACAGAAATCCACTACTGTCAAGCACTATTTGGGCGAGGATCATGTCAAGATAATTGTGAAAAATTATTGGTTATTCGTATATACTGTCCCTCTTACCACGGATCACCGGGATTGGGAACCGGTCCACCCAGATACAGATAATTAATCAGATACATCACATCCTCGATGTCTATAATTCTATCCGGAACAGGAAGATTTACATCTGCAGAGATAGGATGGGGTGGAGCAGGACCGTCTTTATATATATAGTTGATCAGATAAACTACGTCCGCAATATCTACCAATTCTCCATCAAAGGTAGCGTCTCCGGGCCAGTATGGCAACACAGGGAATTCTCCTGCTACAAACTGAGGGTGATAGCCTTCAGGCTCGGTGGTGGTGAAGAGCAGATGATTAATCGGAAGTATGAAGGTGGAGTCAACCTGCATAATCCCGGTCACATCGTTTAAAGTGAAACACAAAGTGGTGAAAAGCCCTTGAGTCGGAGGAATGGGAGGATCATGCACCGGGATCAAACCGACCAGCACCTCCTGAGTCAGAGTATCTAAAGTTACCACTCTAACCGAATCCCCTAAGTTAGTATCTCTGAATGTGACCGAATCAAAGTGAGCTGGTCCAGACCACCTAAGCGGTAGGGTGATCGCTCCCACTGAGTCATCATTGGCTACACGCACATGAGCGTAAAATAGACCCGGACCACTGGGTAGAGGATAATAGGCATATTCAGGATAAAACGAGACCGAATCCGGTGCTCCCGGATCGTAGGGGTCTTGCTCACAGACTAAATGGAACTGGCCTTGCCGATATTGGGGGGTATAGGTTACCGAGTCCTCCCGGGTGAACAAAAGGTGTTCCTCCGGAAGGGGAGAATTAGCTATGGTGTCGATGATCAGATTTCCGGTATCACTGGTGGAGAAATAGAACTTAACCAACATGCCTCGCCCATCCGATATGGGCTGTTGTCCGCCTACCTGGGCGGTGACCAGAACCTTCTGGTTGGGGTTGTCAATGGTTACCTGTTTATCAAATAGGTAATTGATCCTGCTTCCAAAAAAGCTGGCTGAATCCAGATTAGCCGGTCCAGTCCAACTCAGCGGAACCTGCAGACCGATGAAGGGGGTGTCGTTTCTGAAATAAAGCGGAATCACAACTTGCCCTGCTTCGGGCGGACAGGGGACTAAAAAGCTTTTTGATTTGAACAGCACAGAGTCAGGCCCATATGGGTCGTTGGGGTCCTGATCTGCAAAACTTGAGCCTGACAAAACAACAAAACATACCGAAACCATTAAAACTAAAATCAAAACACCCTTTTTCATCTTTTCCTCCTCGCCGTAGCTATGGTAAATGGATTTAGGGAAAACAAAAGCTTTTCCACTTCCTATTTGTGGATGGATTCATTCTCTTTTAAAGAAACAGCCAAAATAAAATATAACAAAAATATCCAAATAGTCAACAAAAATCTACACAATTTTTTAAAAAAACCCGCCATTTCAAAAATAAGTTGACTTTGTGAAACCTTTAACTAACTTTGCGTATAAGTGTTGGATTTTATTGAAGTTTAAGAACGAGTTTGGCTTAATTTCTGGATCTAAGCTTATGTATCGAATTGAGAAACACCCTATTTTGGAGGTGGCTGGGGAGGCTAAAACTCCTTTCTTCTTTAACGGAAAAAAGCTTTGGGCAAAAGAGGGGGAGGTGATCTCCTCCGCACTTTTTGCTTATGGCATAAAGATCTTCGGTCATCACCCTAAGGATGGAAGCGCTCAGGGTATCTTTTGTGCCAATGGACAGTGTGCCCAATGTCTGGTGATAGCAGATGGGGTTCCGGTCAAGGGATGTATGGTTCCGGTGAGGGAAGGGATGAGGGTGACCACCTGCGATGGTATCCCAAAGCTTCCAGCTGTTGACACTTTGCCGGGTGAATTCAAGCCTGTTCAGATAATTGACACTGATGTTTTGATCATCGGAGGTGGGCCCGCAGGGATCACCGCGGCTTTGGAGTTAGCCCCACATGGGATAGACGTTTTAATCGTTGATGACAAACATCGGCTGGGAGGGAAGTTGGTCCTTCAAACCCACTCCTTCTTTGGCACGGTGGCAGATTGCTTTGCTGGAACCAGAGGGATAGATATTGCTACAAAGCTCGCCTCGGAGATAGAAAAATATCCCAACGTTCAGGTGATGCTCAACACCACCGCGGTGGCATGTTACCAGGATAAAAAAATTGGGGTAATAAATGATAGAGGATATATTTTAATAAAGCCTGAGAAATTTTTGATGGCCACGGGTGCAAGGGAGAAGGCTCTCTCCTTTCCTGGCTGTGATTTGCCAGGGGTGTATGGGGCGGGTGCTTTTCAAACTCTGGTGAACCGGGATCTTATTCGCCCTTCGCAGAAGCTGTTCATCGTGGGCGGAGGCAACGTTGGTCTCATTGCCGCATATCATGCTCTTCAGGCGGGCATCGGGGTGGTGGGTCTGGTGGAAGCTATGCCCCAGGTGGGAGGATACAAAGTCCATCAGGATAAGATAAAGAGATTGGGGGTGCCAGTGTGGACCTCTCATACGGTCAAATGCGCCAATGGAAAAGACAAAGTTGAGTCGGTGACCGTGGTCGGAGTTGACCAAAATTTCTGTGAGATTCCCGGAACGGAGAGAACTTTTCAGGCAGACACTTTGTTGGTTGCTGTTGGTTTAAATCCAGTGAACGAACTGTTTGATCAAGCCAAAAAGTTCGGCATGGACTCCTACTCTGCCGGGGATGCCACAGAGATTGCAGAAGCATCAGCCGCAATCTTCTCCGGGAAGATAGCGGGGAGGGAAATGGCTCAATCACTGGGCAAAGAGGTGATGATCCCTGAGGAGTGGTACAAAAGATGGGAGATTCTGAAAAGCAAACCGGGGAAAACGTATCCTCTGGAGGTAAAGACCCCAAAGTCTGGCGTCTTCCCCATCATAAGATGCGTGCAGGAGATTCCGTGTGACCCGTGTATATATGTATGCCCCAAGGACATGATCAAGATGAGGGGAGATCCGATATTCGGCCTTCCTGAAGTAGTTAAGGACGAATGCACTGGTTGCACCCTCTGTGTGGCTGTCTGCCCCGGCTTAGCCATAACCATGGTGGATTTAAGAGAAGAAGGTCCGGATGGTTTGGTTATAGTTCCATTTGAACTTTTAGAGCTTGAAGTTAGTGTGGGAGAATTTGTGGATGCTGTGGATATGGAAGGCAACTTTGTGACCAGAGCGATAGTGGAAAAAATAGCCAAAAGGAAAGCCTATGACAGAACCATCCTGGTTACGTTGAAGGTACCCAAAGAAAAAGCAAGTCTGGTAGCTGGATTCAGGGTTCAAAATCCCAAGGAAAGCGAGCCAATTGACGTTTCACCCCCCTCCTGCGTAGATGATGAAACCATCATCTGTAGATGTGAGCGGGTAAAGGCTAAAGAGATAAGGAAGCTGATTCGACAAGGGGTAAGGGATATGAATCAACTCAAAGTCTTAAGATGCGGGATGGGCGCTTGTGGCGGAAAGACCTGTGAGTCTTTGATCATGAGACTATATCAACAGGAGGGGGTGGATTTAAGCCAGGTGGTTCCCTTCACTCAGAGACCACTGGTGGCCGAGGTGAAGCTGGGTATGTTGGCAGGTGAGGAATCGGAAAAATCTGAATAAGCGAGTGTAATGCTGAGGTTTTACACAGTTATTGCAGGGTACCCATACAGTATTGCATGTTTCGAAGAAAGGAAATCTGAAAAAACATAAGGTAGCTCTGTTTTCCTCTTTCAACCTTAATGGTTTTTTAGATAGTCATACTGTTATAACTTGGGCTTAGAGATCTCCAAAATGTCGAATTATGAGGTGATAATAATTGGCGCAGGCAGTGTGGGGCTACCCACTGCTTTTTTCTTAGCCAGAAAAAAAATTAAGGTTTTGGTGATAGATGAACTCCCTTCTCCGGGGCAGGGTCAAAATAAAAGTGCCATCGGAGGGGTGAGAGCCACTCATTCAGACCCGGCTAAGATTCAAACCTGTCAGCTGAGCCTTAAGGTCTTCTCCGGGTGGAAAGAGGAATACGGTGACGATATTAATTTTCAACCGGGCGGATACTGTTTTGCAGTTTATGAAGAGGAGCATGCAAAAAGCTTAGAGGAGTTGGTTGATGTCCAGAAAAGATATGGTTTAAACATTGACTGGCTTCAAGCAGAGGATATAGTTGGGCTTCTCCCCGGGATAAATCCAAAAGGGTTGAGAGGAGGGACCTATTCTCCTGAAGACGGAAACGTGTCCCCCATTCTAACCTCAAGAGCTTTTTACAAGCAGGCAGTTAGGCGGGGAGCAGAATTTAAGTTTCAGGAGAAGGTGATAGGGTTGGAGAAGGAGAAGGGTTCCGGAATAAAGGTCAAAACCGACAAGGGGACTTATACGACTGAGAAGGTGATAAATGCGGCGGGAGCAAATGCCCGGGAGGTGGGGAAGATGATGGGGGTGGACTTGCCCGTCTCTCCGGATTCGCACGAAGCCGGCGTAACCGAGCCGGTCAAGCCTTTCTTTCACCCCCTGGTGGTGGACATCAGAGAATTTCCTGGTTCTAAGAATTTTTATTTCTATCAGGAGAAAGAGGGTCATATAGTCTTCTGTCTCACGCCTGAGCCAATTATTCCCGGGCTTAACCGTGATTCTTCATGTGTGTTTCTTCCTCAAGCCGCCAGGCGATTGATCCATCTATTTCCCCGATTGAGAAACATAAGGGTGCGTAGAGTGTGGCGCGGACTTTATCCCATGACCCCGGATGGGGTTCCCATCGTGGATAAGTTAAAAAAATCAGATGGATTCTATGTGGCTGTTGGCTTCTGCGGACAGGGATTTATGCTTGGTCCGGGGATTGCTTTGAATCTGGTGAACCTGATCACAAAGGGAGAGCCACTTCTGCCTGAAGAGATCTTTAGAAGCTTCAGCTTTTATCGAGATTATGACCGTCCCTCCGAAGCATTGAAATAAATCTATTCTCTGCAATTTGCATTATGACCTCTTCCCCTATAGGGAGTGAGGTAAAAAAGAAATTCTATTCCTGAGTAAGAAAACAAGACAATTATTTCTATCCTCCAGCGTCCAAATTATATATCCTTCTTAACCATGAAAGGGATACTTCACTTTGCAACTTGTATGAACATGATTGCACAAAATTACGCACAATCTTTTGCCTCCTGGTTGGATTTGGTGGTAGCATTCAACCGGCAATTTCAAACAGATGGATAAGTATCAACAGGTGTTGCATTTCTGGGAGACTGGATATTCTTTTCCCTCGAAGCTGAAAGATAATTCCCAAAAGAAAAGCACCCTCTGGTGGCATGTATTTTGCTTTTTTACAGGATGGAACTTAAAACTCAATTAAGGCAAAAAGGCGAGGTATGAGTTTAGAGGTTGCAAACTAAAAGAAGAAGGGGGAAGAGATGGAACAGAATTGGGCAGTGTTGATCACGGTTGTTTTTGTATGTGCGGTTATGGGAATCGCTTTTCTTTTTCCAGCCAAAGGAAGAGACGACAGAAGATCGAAGGAAACAAACCATAGAGGGAGATAAGCCCAAAAAATGGAAAAGAGCATAGAATATAAAAAGTTTCTGCTTTTGAAGAATCTGGCACAAGGGATCAACTCCTCGGTGGAGATAAACCAGATCCTTCAAGAGACGTTAGACGGGCTTTCAGAGATCCTCAAATTACAATGTGCCTCCCTAACCCTGTGGGATGAAAAGACCAAAAAGATAACCAACCAGATAGCCTCCGGGGCGATGGAGAAGCTTAAGATCCTGCGCGATTTTGATCAACAGGTGATGGAAGCGATGAGAAAGCAAATTCACATGGAGTCTGTCTACGCCACCTTTGACATGGAAGGAGTGCACAGTGGTTTTTCCTATCCCATAAAAAGAGATGGAAAAATAGTTGGCGCCATCACCGGACTGGTGGAGGGATACAGAAACTTAAGTCAAGAAGAGGAGTTATTTGAAGCTTTGAGCCACCAACTGGGAATAGCTTTTACTAAAGCATTTTTGTGGGAGGCAAAGATAGGTGCAGAGATTGAAGAAGATGTGATAAAGTCCGAAAGGCTCAAAGCCATGATCGAAACCGCAGTTACCATCAACCATGAGGTGAACAATCCATTGGCGGCGGTTTTGGGGTATGTCCAACTTATTTTAAGCAGACCGGAGAATTTAGACTCCGATACCATCGACAAGTTGAAAAAGATCGAGACCGGTGCCCTCCGGATAAAGGAGGTGACCAATCGGCTTTTAAAGATAGTGGAGCCAGCCATAGTCAAATATGCCGGAGACGTGCGGATGGTGGACCTTGACCAATCAAAGATCAAAGAAGATGAAGATTAGAAGATAAGGGGCATTTTATATAAAATGAAAAAAGTCCCCCCACTTTTGGGGGGCTTTTTTTTGCTCGCTGGGGACTGTCCTCTGCTTAAGGCTGGTGTTCCAAGGCTGGCAGGCTTCACCTGCCGTTCGTTTCCCGTTGGTGAAGAACACCAACGGGAAGCAAGGGGGATTTCGGACCTACGACTCTTGTGGTTAAAATCAAAGTTTGCCTCTTTTTGTAAGTTGTTGATATTTGGATGTCGGCGCCGGGCTTACTGGCGTTTCTGGGCTTTCTGGTCTTTCTGGGGGCCATTTTAAAAAAATTCATCATCTGCAATGATGTGCTGACCTTGATCCCGTTCTTACCGAGAAGGATAGGTATATCAGCCCATAGGGGGACAGCGGTGGAAAAGGGGATCGAAGGAATTTGATTCTATGAATGTGAACGTTCTTTTCTCGCATATAACTCTCCTCAATAACATGTGGGCTATCTGGATTACCATCAAAATTGCAGTGAAATTGCTTTTGGGGGAAGTTAAGACTTTCCGTTACAGGACCTTTTCAGTTGCTCTAATTTCTTGAGTGATGTTTAAACGTTATGGAAATTGTTTGCATTAACATAATCACCCTCACTCCCGCCGATGATGGGATGGGAAGGAACTAAAGGGAGGGTGAAAGGATGTGTGGGCCACCTTGGATTTCCCCCTCACCCCCGCCTTTGGCGGGATCTTCGACTTAATCCTCTCCCCCAAGGGGAGAGGAAAACAAAATTCTCCCTGACTCCTGCCTATGGCGGGCAAGCCTGCCTATGGCGGGATGTGTCCACCCGCCGCCTTTGGCGGGGGGGCTTTGCCAGCCGCGGGCTCGATAATGGCTTTTAACTGGTTAGTTTGACAATACCACATCGCACCACATAATCACGCTGTTAATCTATGCGCAAACGGTGGGTGAATGAACCTTAGTCTGTCAAATCTGCACTCGGAGATAATAACCCACCCTGACCCTCCCTTATCAGGGAGGGAACCGCCCCCGTCCCCCTGACAAGGGGGACCTCGAAGATCCGTAGGAACAGGGGGTCAACCATGTAAAACTAAAATGTTGATGACCATAATCCAGCCCATACAACTTCTGTCATAACCCATGACGCTTTATGTAAAATAAGACTCCGAATAGCCCCCCGGATCAGGCTTCGGGGGTGCAGAATGATGGCTAATTTTATGTGTTACAAGTCATTATCAAAAAGACGGACAAAACTTCAAAAAATCTCAACAAATCCAAGATTGTATCGTATACTATTTTGTAATGAGTTCAAAAGCGAATCGATACAAAGAGCT
>CAYOFL010000007.1:0-52926 GCA_964403165.1 uncultured Ignavibacteria bacterium | reverse complement strand
TCAGCGAAAACTGTCACATCGAGAAGGGTGCCAAAATCAAAGCCAACGTGAGGGTGTGGCCCGGAAAGGAGGTGGAGGCAGGCTCCATCCTTTCCTTCAGCCTGGTATGGGGGGAGAGGTGGAATCGGGAGCTTTTCACCGACGCCAAGGTAATGGGGGTGGGAAATCTGGAGTTGACCCCGGAGTTTGCAGTCAAGCTGGGAGCGGCATATGGAGCCATGCTGGGCAAAGGCTCAACCGTGGTCACCAGCAGAGATGCAGGAAGCACCTCCCGAATGATCAGCCGAGCCCTAATTTGCGGGCTACTCTCCGCCGGAGTAAACGTGCAGGACTTAAGAACCCTCCCCATTCCAGTGATGAGATATGAACTAAAGTCAGGAAAAGAACGGGGGGGTATACATACCCGGAGATCACCCTTAGACCAAAGACAGACCGATATAGTTTTCTTCAATGGAGGAGGTCAGGATCTGCCCGCCTCCAAGACCAAATCGGTGGAAAGGCTTTTCTTTCGGGAGGATTTCAGAAGAGCATCTCCGGAGGAGACCGGACAGCTCGATTTCCCGCAACGGGTGATCGAATCCTACAGGCAGGAATTCTTAAGGGCGATAGATTCCCAACAGATAAGAAAATCACAGTTCAAGGTGGTGGTTGACTACTCCCATGGGGGAGCCTGTGAGATTTTTCCCTCCATCATTGGTTCCTTGGGCTGTGAGGTCATCTCCTTGAACGCTTATCTGGACCCCAAAAGACTTTCCCGATCAGATGAGGAGCTTTCTCGATCCATTCAACAGCTCTCCTCTATAGTGGAATCAGTAAAAGCAGATATTGGCTTTCTTTTTGATCCGGGAGCGGAGAAGCTCTCGGTGGTGGATGAGGAGGGCGGATTTATTGAGCCGGATTTATTGCTTTTGATAGTCACCTCCCTTTTCTTAGATTCTACCCCGGCACGCCAGATCGCTGTTCCGGTGGTGGCTTCCATGGGGGTGGAAAAAATTGCCCAAGAGTATGGGGTGGAAGTGATCCGGGTGAGAAATGATCACTTAGCCATGATGGATGCACTTTCCAGTTTAGGAGTCGACTTTGTAGGTGGGACTAAAGGAGGTTTCATCTTCCCCGGATTCCAATTGGGAGCAGATGCCATGTTCAACGTGGCGAAGATTTTGGAGCTTCTCTCCAAAAACGGTAATTCGGTTGCCGGTCCCAAGAAGAAAAGTTTAGCCGAACTGAGAGAAGAACTAGACCAATTCCATATGGTCAGAAAAACAGTTCCCTGTTCCTGGGGGAAAAAGGGACAGGTGATGAGGGAGCTTCTAAAACACACGGAGGACTGCAAACGCGAACTGATAGATGGAGTAAGGGTGCTAAACACCGACTCCTGGGTGCTGGTGATGCCGGATCGCAGAAAGGCTTCCTTCCATATAGTCGCCGAAGCAACCAAAGGGGGCGAGGCGGAAAGACTTTTAGAGAAATACGCCAGTAAAGTGAACCAATGGCAGAGGTGATCCGGCAAACAGAGAATATAGCGGAGCCAATTATTTCGGTCCAATGAATTGGGCAAGTGCGATCTGATAATATTTCTCTCCTCCCGCAGTCCGACAAGATAAATCCCACCCTAAATCGTCGAAGACAATCCGGGAAACAAAATCCGTAGGACAGTTGGATATAGCCAAAAAAGTTAATTTTCCCCTTGCGTCCCATCTTCTTATTTTTATATTAAGAAAAAATAAACCAAAAAGCCTGCGTTAAAGCTATGCAGGTTAACTCTTCAACTTCCTTTTGCTCAAAGGAGGGAAAAATGATAGAGGAGGAAATCGGAAAGATTTCGGATTATTTCCGAAAAATTGAGGTAGCCGCCATCAACATCACTAATGGGACGCTCTCTGTCGGGGACACCATCCACATCAAGGGACATACCACCGATTTTACCCAGACGGTGGATTCCATACAGATTGAACACGAACAGGTTCAAACCGCCAAGCCCGGCGATTCGATAGGGATCAAAGTAAAAGAGCCGGTGCGAGATCATGACACGGTGTATAAAGTGACAGAATGATATTTTGAGAATACCAATAACTCGGCGTTTGAATGATTAACTATCCATAGGGGGAGGAATTTTCGTATGAATGCATACGCATATCCTCCCCCGAAACATGTCTTCTTAAACAGGTCAATTTTTGATCTAGATGCAAAATGGTAGGAAAGGACGAAAACATGATCAGCTTGGATGATCTTTCCCGGGATCAATTGATTGGTATGCTGGACGATTTTGCCAAAAACTGGTTGGCGCATGATGGGCTGTGGTTTCAGGCGGTAGAACAGAAATTTGATATGGATGCTGCCATAGAATGTGATAGTAAAGCGTGGGAAAAATTCACTGTTATCGAAGCAGAACGAATAATGAAACGGCACAACATCCCCGAAGGAAGCGGCCTGGAAGGACTGAAAAAAGCTTTGAATTTTCGGCTTTACAGTCGGCTGAATATACAGGAGGAGGTGGAGGAAACCGAAAACCGCTTTGTTTTCCGAATGAACGATTGTCGGGTCCAGTCTGCCCGCAAGAGAAGGGGACTTCCCGACTTTCCCTGTAAGCCAGTGGGAATTGTGGAATACAGTGAGTTTGCCCGCACCATTGACCCGCGCATCCGCACCACCTGCATTAGCTGTCCCCCGGATGAGCACCCGGAAGAATATTATTGTGCCTGGGCATTTGAAATATAGGGTCATGGGGCAAGGGTAAAGGGTCAAGAAAAAGATAACTTCGCAGGCTAAAGCCTGCGGCTACCAACTAAACATTTAATGTAATTAAACTATGTCAGCCAGGGTTCTATCCAGTGCAGTTTTAGGCATTGACGCTTATATTGTGAAGGTGGAGGCAGATACAACACCGATGCTCCCCTCCTTTGCCACGGTGGGTTTGCCCACCGAGGCGGTGAAGGAGAGCAAGGAACGGGTTATGTCCGCCATTAAAAATTCAGGTTTCATCTTCCCTAATAAGAAAGTCACCATAAATTTGGCTCCAGCGGATGTGAGAAAGGAGGGCTCTGCATTTGATCTTCCCATAGCCATCGGAATCTTAGCCACCACCGGTCAGACCGCAAGAGAGGATTTTGATGAATATGTCATCTTGGGCGAGCTTTCGCTGGACGGGAGCTTAAGACCAATTCGGGGAGCCTTATGCATGGCACTGCATGCTCGTGAGTGCGACAATATAAAAGGAATGATCCTGCCCAGGGAAAATGCCAAAGAGGCGGCTATGGCAAGGGGACTGGATATCTATCCGGTCGAGTCTTTAAATCAGGCAATAGATTTTCTGGAGAATGGCGATACCATCAAGCCATTTGAGATCGATATAGCTGAAGTCTTCGAAAAGGCGCTGACATACCCCATCGACTTTTCTGATGTTAAGGGTCAGGAGCATGCCAAAAGAGCTTTGGAGGTGGCGGCAGCTGGAGGACACAATATAATATTAATAGGTCCACCCGGATCCGGCAAGACCATGCTGGCAAGAAGGTTTCCCACCATCTTGCCTAATCTGACCTTAGACGAAGCCCTCCAGACCACCAAGATTCATTCAGTCGCCGGTCTTCTGCCACCGGATACCGCTTTAATAGCCATCCGACCTTTCCGGTCCCCTCATCATACCATAAGCGATGCTGGACTGATCGGCGGCGGAAGAATTCCCCGTCCCGGAGAGGTTAGCCTGGCACATCATGGAGTTTTGTTTTTGGATGAGATGCCGGAATTTCACAAGGACGTACTGGAGGTGTTAAGACAGCCCATGGAGGACGGAAGGGTGACTATCTCCCGTGCCGCCATGTCGCTAACCTATCCTGCCCAATTTATGCTTGCCGGAGCTTCAAACCCCTGCCCGTGCGGCTATCACGGCGATCCTTCACATGAATGTTCCTGCTCCCCCATGCAGATTCAAAGATACATGAGCAAAATTTCGGGTCCGCTTCTGGATCGAATAGACATACATATAGAGGTGCCCGCAGTGAAGTTCAAGGAACTCTCCGGACAGCCCACAGGAGAATCCTCGAAAGCAGTGAGAGAAAGGGTAAATGCCGCCCGAAAAGTCCAGTTGGAAAGGTTCAAAGACGAGAAGAATATCTTCTGCAACGCTCACATGGAATCCAAGGAGATCATGAAGTATTGCCCCATTGGTGAGGATTCCAAGGAGCTTTTGCGGCAAGCCATCACTCGCTTGGGACTTTCTGCCCGCGCCTATGATCGTATTCTGAAAGTTTCCCGCACCATCGCCGACTTAGAATCCGCACCGGACATCCTGCCCCAACACATAAGCGAAGCCATTCAATACAGGAGTTTGGATAGGAATTTGTGGATGACTTAAAAAAGTCTCTTCTGTGTACCGAGGAAGGGCTGTCTCTGAAGCCGAGCTCAATAGGAGGTTGTCTTGGGCAAAAAGCACAATTACTGGTCCGTGACCGGGAGGAGAATTCGACGAATAGCACGTGGGACCTCGAGACGAGAAAAATCAAACCACAAGTGGCCAATGGTACTTGCGGTATCTACTTCTGCGATGGCGCTATTCACATTCTTAGTCGCTTTGGGCACTTTCATTACGATATCTCACCAGAAGGACTTCGATGAAAGACAGCTAGACCTCTATGAACTGTCGACTGCTCCGCTGGTGTTCGTGGAGCTGGACAGTCTACGACAGACTGGCGACTACAATGTTTTCTACCAACTGAGGAATGTTGGCATTTCGCCCGCTGTGGGTGTCAAGATTGCTTGCCAAATAACACCGGAGAAACACAATCCATTTCACCACGAAATCCCCGCAGAAGTGACGGGAGACATTTTCCCGGGCATCTCGATTTCTTCGCAGTCAAAGCAACAGTATAAGCCTGAGGGAACTTTCTATTTGCATTTTCGGGTTGACTTCCAGGATCTTCGCGATCAAAAATATTACTACAAGGCAACTGTGTGCATCCAGTTCTACAAAAGCAAGGAGGAGCCGGGTGTTTACGTATATAAGGGCACGCAGGAGTCGACCGAATACCGCAAACTGAATCGTTAACCAAGATCCTTGAATCCCGTATCTTGCTACTGCTATGTTCTACAAGCAAGCCAGTAAGGATGATAACATCCTCGCTGAGCACATAGCTAATTTTTATCTGCGTAGGCTGAAGCCCAGGCCTGTCGAAAGGATGGTAGCCGCACCCTTCAGGGTGCGCAAACACTTCGCAGGCTAAAGCCTGCGGTTACCAATTTTTCAATACCCATACTTCTTGTGGATGTTATCCCAGACGAGCCCCCGTACGGGTGAGGGTCTTCGACATCCACAAAAGGGAAGCTGGCGAGGATGATAACATCTTGACTGAGCAGAGAATCTTTCACAGCAGATCGAGCGGATTAAGCAGATAGAAATGACTAACATCAGCTTAATCTGCTTTAATCAGCTGTGAGGTATGCTTACTTTATGCTCCTTACTCGTTGCGTCCGAAGCTTCTCCTGACGCACACCTCGTGTCAGGACTAGGTCCTGACGCAACTTTGAAGTTCCACGAACCATAGCGAAAGAGAATAACCAAAGATGATTAGTTATTTTGATGAATCTTACGACGAGAAACACGAATACTTGCTCTTGTCTACCCTTTTCAACCCTCATCATAAGTTCTTGCACAGAAGATTTTCTGAAATAAAAAGACAATTCAATTATTTCGGAAGAGACGGAAGACTGAGAGAAATAAAATATAATTACGTAACCAACAATCAAAAGCTGAGAGTCGCCAAGGCAGCTATCGACATCTTTTTTGAGAGCACAAGTTGGTTTCGTTGCATTGTTATTGAACAGAAACTCATAGATCTTGAGCATTTTGGTAAAAAATGGGAATCAGATAAAATTAAGAAAGCGAGGCTTTATAAGAAATTTGCTGAACTTCTGTTAAGCCATAACACAGAAAACATCTTTAATGCTACGTTGTTTGTTGATCCTCTTACGAGATGCAATGGCGATGAATTTATCGAAATCATGAAACAGGAGTTTTGTCTCCCATACGGAAAACACTCGGCGGGGTCAGAGAAGCCAACTCTAAAAGATGTAAGGGAAGTGCCTTCTCACTTGGAAGAATACCAGGTGAACCAAATAAATGACATCCTTATGGGGTGTATCTTGAATAACTTAAAGCCCACTAAGAAACCGTTCAAAAACGAACTTAGAGAATATTTAATAAAAAAACTGAAAGTAGCAGACTTACTTCCACATACGTGGGGAAAATACTCAAAAAGGTATGTCGAAGAATACTGGCCTAAATTCAATATCTGGTATTGGAGACCACAAAAAAAGACTTAGGAACGGCGATTGTGATAACGATAGTCAGTCCGAGCCTGACATCTCCAACCGCTACCCAAGTCTATTTATAATATCGACCAAAAAACCTAAATTGTCAAGTATTTTTTTGAAAAATCTTTGAAACTTCAAGCAATATACGACACAAAAACCTTAAATGTTAGTCCTCGTCATCAATCGAACCTCCTATATAACAGCGAAATAGTCTCGATCACCATCGTTTTTGTATTAATTCTGGTTACTTATGTTTCTTGCGGATATTATCATCCACAAGAGGGAAGTTAGCCCCGCCAACGGCGGGGCTGAGCGAAAAGCCCGTTTGACAATCTATTGAGACAAGAAATGAAACTTGATTGAAAAACAAAACGTATGGTAGTGTAGAAGGGGTGAAGCTCGGGGCACAAACAGATTTCTAGGTCAGGAGGGACAGTAGAATGAATGCTGTTAGGAAGATTGATCTTCGCCACCGGTTGGTTGACCGTCGCCAGAGACTTCAGACCGCTATCGGCGAATTCAAGGAAACCACGCACGTCATGCGCCTTTTGGAAGAGGTGGATTCAGCACTCGAACGAATGGATGAAGGATCCTACGGTTTGTGTGAAGTGTGCCACGAGCCGATCAGGGAGGAGCGACTCATGGCGGATCCTCTCACCCGGAACTGCATTGACTGCCTCACACCGGACCAGCAGCGGGCGCTCGAACAGGATTTGGATTTAGCTTCGCGGATCCAGACCCGACTGCTCCCGAACAAGAATCTCAGTTTCAACGGCTGGGAGGCTTACTACCACTACGAGCCAGCGGGCCCGGTCAGCGGCGATTACTGCGATCTGGTTAGTCCTGAGACCGAGGGAGGAGATCTATTCTTTCTCTTAGGGGACGTTTCAGGTCATGGGGTGGCCGCATCGATGCTTATGGCTCACCTGCACGCGCTCTTTCGCAGTCTAATCGCTGTCGGGCTATCCGCCAGCCAACTAGTCGAGCGAGCGAATCGAATTTTCTGTGAGAGCACTATATCCGCAGACTACGCCACCCTGGTGTGTGGCAGAGCGGGGAAATCAGGAGAGGTGGATATTTGCAATGCCGGTCATTGCCCCCCTCTCTTGGTTCGAGAAGGTAAAATCACAAGCCTGGAGGCTACGGGTCTTCCTGTTGGTATATTCTGCAGCGGGGAGTGCTCCGCGGAAAGGGTGCAACTGGCCCCCGGTGATAGTCTCCTGCTTTACACCGACGGACTCACCGAGGCACAGGATAGAGCCGATGCGGAATACGGCGCCCAGCGGCTGGCCAGATTAGTGAAGGGGCGTTATGATCTGCCACCCCAGGCACTAACCCAGGTCTGCCTGGAAGACCTGAGAACCTTCCTGTCTGGGGCACCGAAGACAGACGATCTGGCAATCATGTGGTGATCCGGCGGGTCAGGTAGGTGGGACAGGGAGCCGCTGGTTGGCATAGAGGCTCTTTGTGGATGTTATCCCAGACGAGTGCGTATGTCCTCCCGTCTGGGGGTCTCCAACATCCACAAGAGGGAAACGGGCCAGACAGCTTTACTTGAAAGCAAGGAGTTCTTTGCGTGCCCGGATGACCTGCCAGAAGATGATCAGCCCAAAGACCACATTCAAACCACCTAAAAAATACCATAAGATGGTGGCGATACCACCACCGATGATTGAGACAATAATAGCGGTGGGGGCAAGTAACCAGAATAATAGCGATAGTAAGAAGGTATTTCGATTATAGAATCTTACCTGCTGGGTTAATACTTTCGGGGGTCCTTCTGGTTTTCTGTTCTCTCTTTTGAGAGGCTTCTTACCGAAACCTAAATTCACGAAAAGATACACCAATGTCGAGACAAGCCAGGCACCAAGGAAGATATAGGCTTGATGAGCCGGTGAGAATGGTTTTACTCCAATAAATCGGGCCAGATTCTCCACATATTGCGGTGCGATCCCGGGCGGTGGATATAATGGTATAAATATTGCCAGGGCACTTGCTATGGCAATCCAGGCAGAATCGGGATGTTTCCGCCAGCGCCATAAGATACCCGGTACTAAGGGTACGAAGATGGCGGAAGCAAACATCATCGCACCCCAGGACCAGATACTCCAAACGGTCTTGAACTGGACAACCACATACGTAGAGATCACCGCTAAGAATATCATCAGCACCCGGGTCAATCTAATAATCTGGGCATCGGTGGCATCACGCTTGATCCAGCGTTTATAGATATCCCTTGATATATTGGTGGCACCAATCAGCATATATGTATCGCCGGTGGACATACCCGCGGCGACAAAGGCTGCCAGCCATAACCCGAATATGCCGGGTGGTAGGAAGCGTTCGAAAAATGAATATATCGCCAGCGCCGGGGTCATGTCCGGGAACAACGCCCTCGCCATCATGGCATTGATACAGCAAATAATGCCGAACATGGAGGACAACAGGATCATGGCGGACATGGCAAATTGAACCTGTTTGGGTGATCTTCCTGCGGAATAACGTTGATAGAACGATGGGTCAGGATACATATAGAAGGCCATAATGGCATAAGCCACCAGAGCCATCAAGGGCTCTTTACCGTGCCAGATTAGATGACTACTGGGTAGCGCTGCCATAACATTCTCCCAACCACCAAAGTGCTGCAGTCCCAGAATAGTTGCCAAGCCCACGCCGATCAGCATAAAGAGCATCTGAAAGACGTCGGTGATGGCTTCAGCCACGAACCCGGAGAGCACAGTATAACTCAATACCACCAGAGCAGATATAGCCGCACCCCAGAAGATACTTATCCCAAACAGAAAATTTAGCAAAAACCCCACAGCCAGAAATTGGGTACCAAAGCGCGAGATATTGAAGATGATAGACAATATGGTAGAGGCGAGATGCGCTCTTGAATTATAAAGATATTCCGCCATCTCAGGTAAGGTCATAATGGTGGTGGGCAGGATTTTTCGGACATAGGGACCATAAAATACGGCGCCATATCTGAGGAAGTACATAGCAATGGAATTGAATATCATGCCAGCAATCCCGATCTTATAAGCCAGCCCGGGGATACCAACAATGGTAACCGTGGAGATAAAAGTAGCCATGATGGAGGAAGTTAGGACCACGGTTGGAATTGTTCGACCAGCCAGAAAATATTCCTCAAAGCTCTTTTCAGCCCGGCGCCTATAATAAATCCCCACCAGCACACAAAAACCAAGATAGATAACAATAATGGCGAGATCAAACCAGGTACCGTATCTTAGATGCACAAAACCCCCGTTTTAGCAGAAGATAACCGAAGTAATTTTCCCACGAGTCCTCCCGACTGTTTTTTTCAACTGCCCTCGTATTTCAAAACTGTTCGAGATTAACATTCTTTATTCGCATACTTTACACGATTTCTTCCGGGAGTCAAGTATTTTCTCTATAACATATTTTTGAGCAGAACCAAACTTTAAGTTGATAAAAAGCTTTCAAAAGGCTATGATAATTTCAACAGAAGGAAGTGGGCGAGGATGACGGAGACCCGTCAGGGATAACATCCTCGCTGAGCGGAGGATCTTTCACAGCAGATCGAGCAGATTAAGCAGATAGAAATGACTAACATCAGCTTAATCTGCTTCAATCAGCTGTGAGGCATATTTACAACATGCTCCTTGTGGATGTTATCCCAGACGAGCCCCCGTACGGGTGGGGGGCTCCGTCATCCACAAGAGAGAAAAGAGCGAGAACGATAACACAACCTCGCTGAGCGAAATTCATCCAAGCGTGTGGGCCCAAATGGGGCCAGCCCCGCCAACGGCGGGGCTACGCAAATGGTCATTTGAGTAATACTTTTATTCCACCGTCACGCTTTTGGCTAAGTTTCTGGGTTGATCCACGTCACAGCCTCGCAAGACCGCCATGTGGTAAGCCAAAAGCTGTAGAGGAATCACGGAGAGGATGGGGGTTAGGACTTCTAAGGTGTGAGGAATGTATATCACATGATCCACCTTGTCTGCAATCTCGTTGTCTCCCTGAGTGGCAACTGCAATCACTTTTCCTTTGCGTGCCTTGATCTCGGCTATATTGGAGAGAACCTTCTCATGCACCTTATCCTTCAGGGCTACCACCACCACCGGCATGTTTTCATCTATCAAAGCTATGGGTCCGTGTTTCATTTCTGCGGCAGGATAACCTTCGGCATGGATATAGGAGATCTCCTTCAGCTTTAAGGCACCCTCCAAAGCAATGGGAAAGTTAAAACCCCGGCCTAAATACAGGAAGTTATTCTTCTGGTAATATTTCTCGGCGATGCTTTTGATATAAGAGTCGTTTTTGAGAATCTGCTCCACCTGATCCGGAAGCTTATAAATGGCATCGATAATCTCTCTTCCCCTCTCCAGAGACATGGTCCTCATTCGAGCCAGAAGCAAGGAGACCAAAGACAGAACCATCATCTGAGAGGTGAAGGCTTTGGTGGAGGCTACTCCAATTTCCGGACCAGCGTGGATGTAGACCCCACCATCAGTTTCTCGGGCTATGGTGCTTCCCACCACGTTACAGATGCCCAGAACGGTTGCCCCTTTTCTTTTTGCCTCTCTGAGTGCCGCCTGTGTATCTGTAGTCTCCCCGGATTGACTTATCAGAAGGACGATGGTTCCTTCATTGATGATGGGACTTCTATACCGAAACTCGGAGGCGTATTCTACCTCCACCGGAATTAAGGCGGCATCCTCAATCATATATTCGCCCACCAAAGCCGCATGCCAGGCAGTGCCACAGGCTGAGATGATTATCCGATTTATGAGATGTAACTCTTCATATTGTAAATTGAGTCCATTCAAGCGGGCGGTTCCCTCCTCATAATTCAATCGTCCCCGGATGGTATTTCGCAAAGTGGTGGGCTGTTCAAAGATCTCCTTGAGCATGAAATGAGGGAATCCCCCCTTCTCGATTTGATCTAAAGTCCAGGAGATTTCCTGAATCTGTGGGGTGACTTCGGTTTTATCCACGGTGGAGATGATAAAGTTATCCGGATCTACCAAAGCTACCTCTTTATCCTCCAGATAGACCACCCGATTGGTATGCCTCAAGATGGCGGCTACATCGGATGCCACGAAATTCTCACCTTTTCCGGTGCCAATAACCAGAGGGCTTCCATTGCGTGCCGCCACTATCTGATGAGGATTATCTTTGCAGATTACCGCAATACCGTAGGTTCCTTCCACCTGGGATAATGCCGCCTGAGTGGCTTCCAGAAGATCGCCGTCATAATATTCCTCGATTAAGTGAGCCAGAATCTCTGTATCGGTATCAGAGGTGAATTTGTGTCCCTTTCGGATGAGAAGCTTCCTTAAACTACGATAGTTTTCTATGATGCCGTTATGCACTACCGCAATGTTGCCTTTACAATCCAGATGAGGATGAGCATTTTCGTCTGTGGGCTCTCCATGAGTTGCCCATCTGGTATGAGCCATCCCGCTGGTGCTGTTGAATTTTTTATCTTTAAGCAGAGCCTCAAGTGCACTTATCTTGCCGGCGCATTTCTCATATATCAAACCCTGATCCTCCAGCACGGCTATGCCCGCGGAATCATATCCCCGATATTCCAATCTTTTTAGTCCCTCCAGCAAAAGAGGAACCGCTTTCTCTTTGCCCACATATCCGATTATTCCGCACATATTAACTCCCTAATAATCGACTCTGGCTTATACTTGGCAACTGTGTCCGAAACCCTACGGGATTTCGGACCTACGGAAACTTTGAATTTTCTCATTCAGATCAAAGAACTTGTTTCTGATTAAAAGATACGTTTTTTTCAAGCATTGGGAAGAATTTTTTCGTTGAATTTTTAATATTTGGGCTAAGATTTTCACTCTATCTGCCACCATCAACTTTGTCCGAAAGTCCTTACGGACATTTCGGACCTACTGAAACCCTAACCTTGACTTAAGATTTTTAGTCCTTCTGAAACCAGTTTCGAGGCTTGTTTTTTCGATTTAGCTTCGGCTATCACTCGCACCAGAGGTTCGGTGTTGGATTTTCTTATGTGCAGCCAGGAGTTCTCCAAATCTATTCTCACACCATCGATTGAATTTATCTTCTCCTGAGGATATTTTCTTTTCAGCTTAACCAAATTCTTCTCAAAGTTTTTAGTCAGCTTCGCCTTCTTTTTGACCATAAAATATCGGGGCAAAGTTAAAGCTAATTGGCTGATGGATTTTTTGGATTCAGTTAGATATTGCAGTATCAGTGCCATTCCCACCAGGGCATCACGTCCGTAATGAAGCTCCGGCAGGATTACGCCGCCATTGCCTTCCCCGCCAATCACCCCTTTAACTTTCTTTAACCGCCTGGCTACATGGGCTTCGCCTACTTTAGTTCGGTATATTTTAGAGTTAAATTCTTCTGCAATATCATCTATCATCCGGGAGGTGGAGATGTTGGTCGCCACCTTGGAGTTTGACTTTTGACTCAGAATAAACTTGGTTGTCAAAGCTAAAGTCGCCTCCTCTCCTAAGGGCAAACCTTTATCTGAAACTATAGCCAACCGATCCACATCCGGATCGTTGGCAAATCCTAAGTCGGCATTTTTTTTCTTTACGGCTTGACAAAGGGAAACCAGATTTTGAGGGATCGGCTCCGGATCATGAGCAAAGTTTCCATCCACTTTGCAATTCAACTCAATCACCTGACAGCCTAAAGCTTTCAAAAGAAGTGGAGAGATAACTCCTCCCGCCCCATTACAACAATCCAGAACCACCCGAAATTTTCTTTTTCTTATTTTGTGCGGATTTATGTGACTCAATTTGAGGATTTTGTCTATGTGTCTTTTATTCCATCTGTGATCGAAACTAATCTTTCCCAGCTTGTTCCACCTTTTGTATCTGATCCTGTCACTCTTCACCAGATCGGAGAGCCTTCGATTCTCTTTCTCACTCAAGAAGAGTCCGTCAGCTCCCACAAATTTTAGTGCATTCCACTGAATCGGATTATGGCTGGCGGTTATGATTATTCCCCCCTTTGCCATCATTTCCTTTACTGCTATCTCGACGGTGGGAGTAGCACAGATACCTAAATCTATCACCTCACACCCGGTGGATAGAAGTCCGGAGACCACGGCAGATCTAACCGTCTCTCCAGAGACCCTTGAATCTCTTCCCAGGATGACTTTTCCAGATTTGCACAAGGTCCCAAAGGCGGAAGAAAATTTTAGCACTATATCCGGGGTTAAACTCTCTCCGACTACCCCTCTAACGCCAGAGATTCCTGCCATCAGATTCTTTGACACAGTAAAGGCTCCATTTGGTTGCAGGTATGAATTTCGTGTTTGTCTACACAGTTCACCAGGCCAATCACATCCACCACTTCATAAATTGAGCATCTTAGGAAAACAAAAAGAAATTTTTGTTCTTACCCACTTTATAATCGGTAATAGTAAGAAGTTAATTTACTTGGATGAGAGATTTGACGAACCAGACATCTTCACTCATCTGATACGGATTTAGAAGAGCCAGTTTGAATACAATAGCGGGGCGGTGAGGGCTGGCATCACCGCCCCGGATCTACTGCTTCTCTCTAAATTCAGCTCTGGCTCAAGAAAAATCTTTTCTTCGTTATTTTTCACCGCCCAAGATCAAAGGGAGTCCGGATTTTGAGCTTCCGATGACCACTATCTTGGTGTTGGGGCTTTGGGCTAACTTTTCGGTCGCCTCTATTCCCTTCCACAGAAGAAGATTTTGAGTAAGTCCCTGGGTTACGATCCGCTGGAAATCATGGATCCCCCGGGCTTCGATCCTTTTTCGCTCTGCTTCCTGAGTTTCTCTGAGCAGGACAAACTTCATCCTGAGCTGTTCCTGGTCTGCGGCTAATTTCTCATTTATGGCTTCAGTTATCTTGGGAGGCAGCACCACGTTTCTTATGATCACGTTTTCCACATCTACGAACTTTTCTTTCAGCACTGCACGGACTGCCTCCAGGATTTCTGAGGAGATGATCTCCCTTTTGGTGCTGTAAATCTCATCCGGCTTGTAGTTGCCTGCGATGCTGCGTGCCTCGCCTCTGAGCACCGGACCGATCACCACGTCATAATAGGCAGGTCCCACTGTTATCTGAAGACTGTCCAGTTTCTCTACATAGGGTCTAAACCAGACCGAGGTCTCCAACCCAATGGAAGCTCCGTCAGACGAAAGAACGTGCAAGTTCTCCAATCTCTCATCAGTCTGGGTCTTGTAGACGAAAAAGGAATTCCAGGGCAGATGCCACTTAAATCCCTCCCCATGGATTTTGCCCATTACAGTTCCCCCGCGGAATTGCATATATTTCACCCCGTGATGTCCCGAGGGAATTCGGGTGCCACAGCCCACCAGAAGCAAGCTCAAAAGAGCCAGAACCAAGAAGTTACGCTTGTTCATACTTCCTACCTCCTTTTTTTAGGGTTTGTGATATGAAAAAATTCTTTGTCCGAAGCCCCCAAATGGGGGATTTCGGACCTACGATATCCTTTCTTTAATTTTGCGTGGCTTTGTCTCATTAATTGGTTGATGCGGCCTCACTGCCAACCATGAAGAGAAAAAAGAATATGACCATCCTGATGGTTTAAAGATTCGTTATGGGAGATTTCTTCGAATCTTTATCCGTCGTATGTATTCATAGGTAAATTGGACAGAAAACTCAAATTTCACCTGAGACGGATATCTTGTGCACTCCGCCTAAATCAGCATAAGAGGAGTAGGCATAATCAAAGCGGTAGACCTTCCATGTCACTCCGAAACCGGCGGCAAAGCCGGCTAAATTGTCCTTGTCTGAATCGGTTTTGAAATTTTTCCCAAAAGAGCTCCAGCCAAATCTCAAATAAAGAGGTTTGAAGGCGGTGAACTCTCCTCCCAGATTGAAGAAAATGTCATTATCAAAGGGCTTGGCCGCATCCAGAGCTATGGTCAGGGGGAGCTCTCGCATACGATGAGACATTCCCAACTTAACAGATGTGGGCAAGGGGTCTTTATGCGATTTGGTGTGACCCTTGAGTTGGGTTCCTATGTTCTGACCAACTCCGCCGATGCGAGTACGAGTATCTCTGGAGATGTATAAAATCCCCAAATCTAAAGCCAGGGCATCGGAGGAGTATCCGTCAATTCTCTCATAGATGAACTTTCCGGTTGCACCCAGGCTGAATTGAGTATTCATCCCTTTGGCTAAAGAGATAGCTAAGGCGAAATCTGATGCCCCGAAGGTTCCCCGGTTTGTACCCAGATCATCTGTTTTGGTGAAAGAACCGTAATTAAAATAGCAGATGGAAGCACCCAGCTTGATATTTTCACTATAAGGATGCACATATCCCAAAAATCCGGATTGGATATCGGTGATGTAGTTGTTATAGGTGGTGAAGAAGCGTTTGGTCTCCATCTGAATCAGACCGGCGGGATTGAAATACAAAGCCGTTGCATCATCGGAGAGTCCCACAAAAGCTCCGCCCATTGCGGTGGATCGGGCGCCGACATCGATTTTTAGAAATCCATACGCAGTGGTGCCGACCTTGGAGTTGGTTCCCCAGGAGGTGGCTGAAATCAAAAGCACCAAACATAAAACCAAAATTCCACATGCCACTGTTTTTTTCATTTTTTATTCCTTATTTTTTGCTTGATTTCAATAAACTATAAATATTACCTATCCAAAAATCTCCTCGTTTGTCTCATTGTGCAAATTTACTTCTATATGCAACAAAAGTCAACATTTTTCGATTGGGCATTTACGTCCACTGATGCGGTATGATGAAAGTATTCGGTGTATTATCTGTTACATTCCCAACAGATGAAACGGATTAAACAGATAGTTATAACAACTTATCAGCTTAATCTAAATAATCAGCTATGAGAAATTGACCTTTCCGCTTTAAATAGCCAAATTCATTGTCTATCCATTATCATATCACCAATATCCTATACAATGTAGGTAATATTCTCCAGTATATTCTCCCACATGTTTGAATCGTTGTGTTAATTGTTTAATTGCATCTTTATCTTTTAGTTTCTTCAAGGATATCAAGAAATTTGGAAAAGCTCCAAAATCTCGTTTCATCTTTTGAAATTCATTTGCGTTAGCTATAATTGCTTTCACTTTGTTTTTGTTACTATAAACTCCAGGCCTTTTGATAAGTTCACTCATGGTTGTTTTGGATAATTTAGTGATATCGAATCCATAAAAGCCTTTTTTTATTTTTGACCAATTCTTTCTTACTGTTCCCCAACTGAGCCCGGCTTGTAAAATGCATAAACAAAGAACTTCAAAATATTCTTGGTCGGATTTTGGTTTCTTTCCAGGTTTACACTTGCTTTTATCCTCTTTTGCATAAATGCATCCCCATGGTGCTCTGTGTTCATTTTTGCCCATCCCAGACGGGTCTCCGTGTTTATAATTGGACGGGTCTTCTCCAAAAAAGTTGTTAACTGAAGAGCCTGATTTGCCTGAAAAAGCTAAGCTCTCGGCTTTTTTCTACCTCTCCCCCTTTGTTCCCCCTCTCCATTTTATGGAGAGGGGGATAGGGGGTGAGGTGTTCAAAATGTGAATTTCATTAAGTCTTTAAGTATCTTTTTTTTGTCAAGAATTGTAGCCACTAAAATGGAGAAGAATCAATTCGACAAAATTACCATCCTTTTACAGTTTTGTTCACAATATCCTCTGCCAGCTTCTCGATGGCCCTTTCTTTGCCCAGATCCTCTGTTTCATCTTCTGCCGAATAGATTCCCCACCCCAGAAGATCATCTTCCTTCCAGATGATCTTTTTGTTTTTCTTCTCCTCAAAGGACACCTTCATCCAGATTCTAACTATGTATTCTTTAATGTTCTCCTCTTCGTCAAAAGTGTGGGCTTCCCTTTCATATTTTGTGATTACCCCGCGCAAAATGGAATCCGCTGTCTTTTCGTTGACTACCTTGAGGGTGTTGTCCTGGACAAACCTCTCGGCAATTTTTTCGGTAAGGGTTTCCCTGATGCCATATTCTGCGGTTTGATTATCAAACACGGGTATGGCTATGGTGTTGATTCCGGATACCCCGGAACCAGAAAAAGAGTAGACCCCGCATCCGGAGATGAAAAGCAGTAGGCAGAAGGCAGTAGCCAGTAGGTAGTATACAGCAAACAGTGGACTGTGATTCGAGGATATCTGTCGTCTGGATTTCGCAAGGTTATTTTGCATTTTAATCAGAAGGTTATCGGCTGTCCCCTACGAGGCAAAGCCGACTTACACCTCTATTGTCGGACGTGAGCCGAACGTTTTGTTATTCGCAGACGATGACGCATTTCTTCAGTTGAAATTCCGTCTTTTGTTTTTTGTTTCTTTCTTGAACGTTCAAGCAAAGCGAGAAACCGCGGATTGTTGCTAAGAGAAATGGTTTCTATGTCGGCATTTTTAATGCCTACCAGTGCTGCTACTGGCTTACCTCTGATTGTAACTATCACTGGTTCTTTAGCAACCTCTTTTGTGTAATCTGCAAGCGGCAACTTAGCCTTTGCCATTTCAATAGTTTTCATAATCAAAATTCAATGCTGGTTCGGCACATGTCCGATAACGTTTTGCGTGTATCTGAAGTTGCCGAAGGCGATTTGGGTGAGGGCGTAGCCCGAACCAGATATACGCTGTTATCTGATGTTTTGGCGACCTAAATATTAAGAGTTTCAAAGATTGTCACCCGGTCTCATTATCATATTCAATACTTCTCTGGTCGGAATCACTCGATACCAACAACCTTTATATTGAAAATAAGATCCTTTCCCGCTAAAGGGTGATTGAGGTCGACGGTTATGCTATTCTCAGTTATATCTATTATTGTCGCCGGTACTGGTCTTCCGGTTTGGTCCTGTAGTTGTATTACCATACCTTTCTCAGGTTTAAGAGTTTCGGGTAAAGAAGTTCGGGGAAATTCCCTTATTACGGTTTCGTCTCTCTTACCATACGCGTCTTCTGCCTTTATAGTTACTTCCTTTTCTTCATTCAATTTCATTCCTTCTACTGTTTTATCAAAACCGGGCATTATTTGTCCGCCTCCCACAGTAAACTCTAAGGGCTCTCCCTCTTTTGAGCTATCAAATATAGTCCCGTCCTCTAGACTTCCAGTATACTGGACTTTGACTCTATCACCTTTTTTAACCATCGTCTTTTCGCCTCCTTTTTCTGAAAGTTGTTTTTCTTCTTTTTTACCACATCCATTAATTAGAACCAATCCCACTATCAAAAATAACACTAAACTAACTTTCATAAAAGGTGACAAGGTTACAATTCTCTTCCTCATTTTTACCTCCTTTTTCAAAATAGTTTTGAACATTCCAAATTCTGTAGGTCGGGTTGCGATCTCGCCTTTGGCGGGAGAGCTACCCGACAAATGAGTTTTTAAGTTTGTCGGCTGTCCCGCTCTCTGCGGGAAAGCCGACCTATTACTCCATACTATTTCGCGATCGATTACACTCACTTGAACTTCGAATTCAAATAATGAAGAATCGTGCGAGCGGAGTTTATGACGAACATTGCTTCGTCATCTTCTAGCAAGTCCGGATTAGGATGAGCAACGCTCGCCTTATTCCTCAACGGATTTAGCGTATCGAGCACGTTGCTAATCGCTCTAACAATCCTGTCGATATCCGCCTGTCGTGGACCATGAACCCCAAGGGCAGGATGATCCACACGTAAACGTTTGAATAGCTCAGTTACCGAAGCATCTGCTGGAACGGAAATGCCTTCTTTATCACAAACTGCCCGTAGATACCCATGTAAGGCGGTGTGAATTCTGTCCACTCCACTTGTTGCACCACTTTCTTTGATAAGTGTTTCTGCATCTTGGATTGCCCGCTCCACAACTTCGCAGGTGGTGACAAGAGTAGGGGTGACAACCGGAGAAGTGCTCTCTAACCCAGCGATCATATCGTTGATCTCATGTGCTAACTCCTGCTTTCTGTCACGGACATCTTCTGAGGATTGGTCAACAGGATACTTTTTAAGGATCCCTCTGAGAATCTTGGCTTGAGTCAACGCGTCCGAGTTTTCCAGAATTGTAAGAAATCTCTGACGGGTCGTGCCTGGTATCTCGTCTGGATTGATGTCCAAATCGCAATAATACGGATAGAACTCTCGGTGGGTTCGATATGAGAAATCTCCGAGATAGCCACCTGACACGCCGATATAGTCATTGACAATCTTATATATTTCCGGTCTGGTTAACTTCATATCTCCACAAAATGCCAGCTAACGTTTTGGCGGGTATGCGAAGTCCTGAGCGAAGGGTCGAGTGAGTGTATGCGCGCTCACAACACCCTTCGACGTGGCCAGACAGCCTCCTCTAGCTCTCGCTCCGCCTGCCGCCACGGATATTTATGATCAAGCTTAGCAGCCTTGCGACGACGCCACCTTTGAGCCCACGCACATAAATTGACAGTAGCTTTCCAGAGGCTTGCTGCATTTGCTTCGATGTCGTAGGTGAACACCTTCACATGTTTTGAATCAGTTAAAGGATCTAACATCCAAGTACTCCTCGCTCTCCTTCCCCTCAGGATTGCTATGGGCGTTCCAAGATCATGGATCAACGGTAGTTCGGTGAAGTGACCACTGGGTTTCGAATCCTCGACGATGATAAGGGCGCTGGCAGCCGCCATGGTGAATAGTTTCTGGCGTAGGTCTCTTCCAGCAACATCCGCGTAGTCACGAAGTAGCCAACCCCGATGTCCAGGCCAATAATTCACAGCCGTCTCAATGGCTCGCAAGATCCGAAGGTGCTCATCATCGTCGTGACCAAGGACCAGGACTGCTGAATGTAACAGGGTGTCTAGGGACAAGCTAGAGAACATTAGAATCTTAGGGTAATTCAAAGATATATATTCTTCAGAAACGAAGTAATCAGCAAGTGAGTCAAGGAACGGGTCGAAGAGCTCAAGGTCTCTATGCTCAGGAAGCTCGCGAACAAGCGCAAGGCCGCTCGTCATCAGCGAGTCCTTGAAGCGCCTGATCTCCACATCAATGGGAACGACGAGCTCCCCCACAGGTCCCCACTTCGATCGCCATCTTACTGCGTGTGTCTCAGCACGATCTCCTGCTCGCTTCATAAGGCGAGTCGACACAGTAGCCCCGGTGACGTGTTGTATCTCAGGGAACGCACGACACACCATCGGCTCAGCATGTCCCGAGCGGAAACTCACTGATACGGGGACATCGAATCCGCTGAAACCGTCTTTTGCTTTCGAGCACTTGATGAAACGCGTGGGTCTAAGCATAATACTCCAGAAAACATGGGCATACAGCCAAGGTTCTCTCCCTGCCGTCTAACATAGGTTTATCTGTGCTAATAAAAGTAGAATCACGGCTAATCTTAACCCTAGAAACCTCCTTTTTTAATTTATCTCTTATTCACTTTATTTATAACCGTCGGAGCAGTTAGTCTCCCACTACTTTTCCATCTTTTACAACCTGCTCAACCAGATTTACACCGTAATGATATGGTATCTCTTTGTAGTTTTGAACGTTCCAGATGACCAGATCGGCTTTTTTTCCTACTTCTATGCTTCCTACTTCTTTTCTCTTATCTACGGCGTAAGCGGAATTTATCGTTGATGCCACAATTGCTTCTGCGGGAGTCATCTTCATCATCAGGCAGGCTAAGCTCAAGATGATGGGCATAGATTCGGTCATGGAGCTTCCCGGATTGAAATCGGTGGCTAAGGCTACAGGCAGACTTTGATCGATCATCTTTCGGGCCGGGGGATATTCCCTCATGCCTAATCCAAAACAGGCTCCCGGCAACAAAACCCCGATCACACCCGCCTCCTTCATCATCTTAATTCCTTCTTCGTCTATGAACTCTAAGTGATCAGCCGATACAGCGCCAAGCTGGGCGGCAAGTTTTGCTCCGCCCAAAGCCGAAAGCTGATCCGCATGCAACTTGAGCTCAAAACCGTGTTTTTTTGCTGAACTCAAAATCTCTTTTGATTCTTCAATGCCAAAGACCCCTTTTTCGCAGAAGATGTCACAGAAGACGGCTAATTTTCTTTTCGCCACCTCCGGGATCATCTTCTGGGTAATTAATTCGATGTATTCATCCCTTTGGTCTTTATATTCCTCCGGTACTTCATGCGCTCCCAAAAATGTAGGAATCAGGTCGATGGGGTGAATTTGGTTGAGCTCTTCTATCACCTCCAGCATCTTGATTTCATCCTCTAATGAGAGACCATATCCGCTTTTGGCTTCGATGGTGGTGGTGCCGTATGATAGCATCCTGTCAAGACGGGGTAAGGTTAGCTGGATCAGTTCTTCTTTTGATCTCGATCTTAAAGCTTTTACGCTGGATTTTATTCCTCCTCCGGAGGCGGCTATTTCCTGATAACTTTTTCCCTTTATCTTCATCTCGAATTCTTCTTCTCTGGTTTTGGCAAAAACCGGATGAGTGTGACAATCAACGAATCCGGGAAGAACGACTTTATCCGTAGCATCAATAATTTTGGTTTGCTTATCGATTTTGATCTGCCCCAGAACCTCTTCTGTTTTTCCCACTGCAACGATCCTGCCTTCAGAGACCGCCACTGCTCCGTCCTCAATTATCCCCACATCCTCCATATGTTCCCCCGTGCGGGGACCTTTTTGATTTGATCTTAAGGTCAGAAGCTGTCGGGCATTTCGGATTATTAAACTGATTGATTTCATATTAACTCTCTTCGAATGTATGGTGAATCTTTAGATTCGCCCGGTTTTCTTTTCGGGTGGAGCTGAAGCTCCACCCCTACAACTTCTCCATTAAGTCAAGCTGAAGTTAGATACTCCCAAAAGCCAATTCCTTGTTTAAAGATGGAGCGAACGTAGGGGCGAATCTTTAGATTCGCCCGTTCCCCGAGGGCGGAGCTGAAGCTCCGCCCCTACAGTTACAATTTATTGTTCTATTTCGTCCCACATTCCCGAATAATGATATTCCTCAGCTTCTTCGGTCAGGCCTTTTCTTATAGGATTATCTAAAATATATTGGGCTATCTTTACCAAATCTTCATTTTTTCTGACAATATGATCATAGAACCCTCGTTGCCATAAAGGTAGGCCATGTTCCTTTTTACACCAGAATCCGGTTCGGCTTTTAAACGTTTGCAAAAATTTGGAGATAGGTATATTGGAATCTGCGGGGTTTAGCAGGAGATGTAAATGATCGGGCATTAGACAATAGGCGTAGATTTCATAATTGTTCTTTTCTTTGCTTTTTCTTAGGTAGTTAAGCACTCTCTCTGCAAGTTTTTTGTCGGAAAAAACGGCTCTGCCATTCTTCACGCAGATAGTAATAAAATAAGCTCTCGGCGAGGAATAATCAAAATGCCTGAGACGGAGAGAATTTCTCCTTTTGGGCCTTTCAGTTTTTTTGATAAATGAATCCATGATTTTTGTGTAGGGGCGAATCTTCAGATTCGCCCATTTCGCTCGGGTGGAGCTAAAGCTCCACCCCTACAGTTAATAATCTTTTGTTTTTAGCATGGGGATTTTTATTCCCTTTTCCTGGGCGACTTTGATTGCCTCATCGTAGCCAGCGTCTGCGTGGCGGGCGATGCCGGTTCCTGGATCGTTGGTTAAAACTCTTTCCAGTCTCATCTTCATCTCTTTGGATCCATCTGCCACGACGACCATTCCTGCATGGATGGAGTTGCCGATTCCCACTCCCCCGCCATGATGAACCGAAACCCAGGATGCGCCGGAGACCGCATTCAAAAGACCGTTTAAGATGGGCCAGTCGGCGATTGCATCTGAATGATCCTTCATTCCTTCGGTCTCCCTGAAAGGAGATGCCACCGAGCCGCAATCTAAATGATCTCTGCCGATCACAATGGGAGCTTTAAGTCTTCCCCGTTTGACCATGCGATTGATGATGTCTCCGAAATGTGCCCTTTCACCATAACCCAGCCAGCAGATTCGGGCGGGCAGTCCCTGGAAATGAACTTTCTTTCGGGCAAGCTTGATCCAGCGGGTCAAAGGCTCGTCCTGTTTGAATTCCCTCAACACCACCTTATCGGTTAAGGCAATATCCTCCGGATCACCTGAAAGCGCCACCCACCGGAAGGGGCCCTTTCCTTCAAAGAAGAGCGGTCGAATGTAGGCGGGAATGAATCCGGGATAAGCGAACGCATCTTCGACGCCGGCTTTTTGAGCCTGACCTCTGATGTTGTTTCCATAATCGAAAACCACCGCTCCCTGTTTCAAGAAACCCAACATGGCTTGCACGTGGATGGCCATCGATTCCATGGACCTTTTTATGTATTCTTCCGGATTTTCCTTTCTTAACACCAGAGCTTCTTGGTATGGAATGCCAGCGGGAACATATCCATTTAACTCATCATGGGCGCTGGTCTGATCGGTAACCACGTCCGGGATTATCCCTCTTTTTAAAATCTCTGGATGAATCTCGGCACAGTTCCCCACCAAACCGACTGAAAGAGGTTTTTTCTTCTCTTTTGCTTTCAGAATCCATTTTAAGGCTTCGTCTAAATTGTCAGTCATCTTCTCACAATATCCATTTTTTAAGCGTCTTTCAATTCTGTTTTTGTCTACTTCCACGTCCAGGATTACTCCTCCGTTCATGGTAACAGCCAAAGGTTGAGCACCGCCCATGCCACCCATGCCACCGGTGAGAACGAATCTACCCGCAAGATCGCCGCCGAAATGTTTTTTCGCCAGGCTTGCCAGAGTCTCATAAGTTCCCTGTAGAATCCCTTGAGTTCCTATGTATATCCAGCTTCCTGCGGTCATCTGCCCGAACATGATCAGTCCCAATCTCTCCAGTTCCCTGAACTTCTCCCAGGTTGCCCAGGCAGGGACTAAAAGAGAATTTGCGATCAAAACTCTCGGCGCATAGGTGTGAGTTTTGAATATCCCCACTGGCTTGCCTGATTGAATCAGGAGAGTCTCGTCATTTTCCAAACTCTTGAGACTTTCGACGATGGCATGATAGCATTCCCAGTTGCGGGCGGCTTTTCCTGAGCCGCCATAGATGATCAGCTCCTCTGGCTTTTCCGCCACCTCCTCATCTAAGTTATTATTCAGCATCCTCAAAGCCGCCTCCTGTTGCCATCCTTTGCAGGAGATTTTGTCACCTCTGGGCGCTTTTACGGGTTTGTAATTCATTTTAACCTCCAATCTCTAACTTCACTCAGCTCGTTACTTTTCTGATCGAAACTTGTTGAATTCTTTCATCAATGATTTTGATTTGTCGATTTTCTTCTTATCATCCGAAATATTTATTTTGCAATAGCGAAAACGTTTGGGGAAACGCTTTTCTAGTTCGTGCCCAGTCCATTCACTCAAAAGTTTCCGGGATATATTTCGGTTATCTCTTTTGGGGAAGAACGCTTGAATTAGAAAGATTTGAGCCTTACGATTCTCCCGCAGATATGGCCAAACCTTCAGAACGTTGGTGTCGGGATGTGCCTGCCCTTCTTCGACTTCTAGGAAAACATACTGGTTTGAACAAACCTTGCTCACCTTGTCAACGTTACCCCACTTTCCAAGTTTAAATTGATTGTATTCGAATTTCACACGAAGGGTGTGTTCTAGAAGTCTGGCAACTTTTTCTTCAGAATTCTTACTCATAGATTCCTCCACATTTGGCGGGATATTGAGATCATTTTTCAGAGCATCAAACAAATAAGATTTCTGGCTTCTGAGGTTATGTCCGTCCGTCAATTGTTTGCAGAATTCTCTCGACAACTTTGCGGACTGTTCTTTTTCTTTCTTTTCGTGCTTCTTCCAAAAAAGGAACAGCTGGGCGACCGATTTTTGTTAATGCAACGGAGGCATACTCGCGAATCGTCTTGTTTTCCAGTGCCTTAATCAGTACCGGAACACTTGATGGATCACCAAATTCGCCAAGTAGCTCAACAGCTATATGTACTATCCTCTGTCCGCTCCCTTGTTGGACAATTGACTGTAAACCGGACTTAGGAATTACAGATTTATCTTTAATTTTCAGTAAAGCCTTCTTTGCCTTATCTTGCACTGGGGCGAAGTCCGAGGGATGCAATAAGTCTGATTCAGCATAGATGAGGGCGTTTAGCAAGTACGGCGCTACCGATTCGTCTCCAATCGCACTAAGAGATTCGATAGACTGTATTCGGGATTGCGCATTTCCTTGTAGAGCGGCGACTAACTCTGATATGATCTCTTTTTTGCTAAATTCATATCGACAATATCTGCATATCCTTGCATCTTTTTTTATTAATTCCGCACATTGCGGACATTTTTTGACCCATTTATAAAATCTCTTTCTCCGTATAACCTGTTTTGAAAGAGCCTGTTGAGAATTAGAAAGCCCCGCGCCGCATTTCGGGCATTTGACTGCATCTTTCTGAATTAATTCCTTACAATAAGGACAGGGTTTACGGTCACCCGTCATTACTATAGAGATTATAACACCCAAAGGCCCCAACAGAATCCCAAGCAGAAAACCGCCACATCCAGCACCCTTTCTTGAGCCTATCATCGCACCAATGATACCACAAAATAACCAGAAGATAATTAAACCTTCCATAGCCTTTTCTCCTTCTCCAATTTTAGAGTCCCGACAGATCTCCTTGGAAAAGCCATGAGTTTGTGTACAGGAATCAGTAGCACGGCATAAATGCCGCTACTCTCAGTTGGACAGTGCTTCAAGAATTCCCCGCGCATTTTGCGGGCGATCTTGAGACTATTCCCCAAGTATCAGAGATTCGCTTTTTTATTGGGTGCCCACTGACTCACGCTTAGGTCTCCGATTCAGGTTTATGCCGTTTATCACCGGGAGTCTATGACCAAATTTCAGCCCCACAAGTATCCAATCCTCTAGGGTGGAGCGCAAGCGATCTTCGCACTCTTTCAAAGTTTTGGCAAAGGCGATTACCCCCTTGCATTTGGGAATTCGTCCGGCATAAGACCTATCCTCTAATTTTTCGTATTCAGCGTAAGACAAAGCACTATCAATATAATGGGTCAAAGTGAATCTCATATACTTTCCTCCTGTTTGAATCCATAGGACGGTTTGCGTTTTGCCATAACAGGACCATTTGTAGTTTTCTCGAGGTCAAACCGTTTGATGCATTGATCCAAGTGATATCACAAGAAAATGTGGTCAGGCTTTTTGTTCCCGCAACTTTTCCTGCACCCACAAATTCAGGAGCGTATCTGCCGACACCCCTCTTTTTTTGGCTATGGATCGAACCTTCTTTGACAACTTGCTGTCCAATGCGTAGTAAGTCACTTCAGATTCAATATCTACTTCAAATCTTACGGATTTGGTTCGATCCCAGAAGTCGGCCAGATCGTGGGTGTCCCAGAATTCACCAATTTCCTTATAAGACCGTGCTTTCGATAAGGTGCTTTTACTTTTGCTCATATTTCTTCCTTTCAGCGGGCGTCACATTTCGTGCCGACAAAACGAGCGCATCTTTGTTCTTTTTATACACAAAGAAAACGATCAGATGACGACCAGCATTTGTTTGGCCCAAAGCCGCATAGACATTTTCTTCAGAATGGTGGCCCTTTTCAACGAAACGGAATTTGGGTCGATTAGCAAAAACTTCCCTAACTTCTTCCTGTTGGACATGATGTTTTCGTGCAAGTTTCTCTAAGATCTCTTCAAACCAAATGAATCCTTTAATTTTCAACGGATTTTTCCTTTACGAAAGGTTACTCATTTCTTGCTGTATCGGCATTAGAAATGCCGATGCTCCTAATTGACCAGTGCTTCGGGAAATTCTATTCTCAAGATATTAAGAGTTTGTTTAAAGTCGTCTCGTTCTTTAACTCTTTCTATTAAATACATTTTCAAATTACAAAATTTTGCGCAGAAAAGCAATAGTCCTTGGCTTTTGGAAGAAAAGTTTATTTTAGAGAATTATTGAGGAAAAGTCTGTAGCAACTGCCGGGTGAGATTAAAGAGGTTTGGCTCTCTGAAACCTCAATGAATTCTTATCGTCGTTCAATTTCAATCAAAAGCTGGAGAAAATCACTTGCTTTAAATACCTTCAAATGGCTGGTATTTTTTTATCTTTAGCCGGGTTATCGAACCATCCAGATATAAAATTAGCCTTGAGGAAGCTTGGTCAAAATCTGGGGTTTGGTATCCGTCGTCTGTTTCTTCTAAGGTAAGCTGAGAGAAGCTGGTGGAGCTCAAATTGGTTCGGTTTATAATTTTAAGCGCCATATCCTCCGGCAAAGAGATCGAAAGCTTTGATGTTCTGGACTCAATTCTTGCGGTAACCTCATCTACTAAATTTCCGATTTTGACGTTTAGGTGAGAGGCTTTGGCTTCCAGATCAAAATCATAGACGTTCAGATCCGAAAGATCCAAATCTGCCTGGCTGGTTTTGACGTAAATTCTCAGATTGATCGGGATAAGATCTGAAAATTTAATCTCCCACCCCTTTTTCTCTCGTGCGCCCCAAAACCATCCTTTGCTCAAGCTTCCTTTAAACCATCTCCTCTCCCTGTCGGTGATCTTCAACGTGGCTGATCGATCCAAGTTTGCGTGCTCATAGATGATAAGCGGTCTTCTTTTAAAATAGTCCAGTTCCGCAGAGATCAGTTTATCTGTGTCAGATGCGATCATCAGGTTCCCAGCATACAGCCGAATTGTTGCATTCATCTCAGTCAAAGTAGTGTCAAGATCCTCTTCCCAATGATAAGTCTGGCTGGCACGATAGATTTTACCGAAATCTGATTCATAGAAAAAAGCAGGACCTAAGATGGCGGCAAGGAACAGGAGTGGCGAAAGGATGGTGATAAATGAAAGGCGGCTTTTTTTGAATAATAACTCAATTCCTATGGCGATCAACACAATGGGCCATAAAGAAAAAATTCTTTGCCATACCGACCAAGAAAGATGATCGGTGGTGTTCAAAAACAGAACCACTCCCGCAGATATAAGTATAGCTCCATTTCTTATTCTTCCGATATTCATGTTTCGTGCTCCTCAGGTTTTGGTTCAGGAGGAAGTTTCACTTTTTTGGGTTTTGAGTAACAAAGCTACGCCCAGAACGATTAAAACTACGGGCCAGAGATGGCCGAATCTGAACCAGGGGATTAGATTATTTACCAGGAAGATTAGTCCGATCAGGATAAGAACTAATCCGGGTAAAAGTCGACTCAACTCCGATTTCTCCGATGTCACCACTTCTGCTTCCATCTCCGGACGGCGAGGTATGATTATCCACCCGACAAGATAAGCTAAAAGCCCGATGCCATCGGCAAAGATCAAAAGCACTGCCACCACCCGCAAAATGGTGGGATCCACATTCAAGTATTCCCCCAATCCTCCACACACGCCTCCTATCATTGAACTGGTTCGAGAACGATAAAGTTTTTTTTCCATAACAATCTCCTCTGGTTGATGGTCTATTTGAGTATACGAGATATATCTTTTACGGATTCATATAAAATCAAGAGGAGTCGGCGGCGATAATGAATAGAGAGAGGTTGCCCTGTTTTTTGCCTCCACTCGCAGGCTAAAGCCTGCGGCTACCCCTTCCCCAAAATGCTTTTTTTCAAATGTACACAGGTCTTTGCGAATTTCAGGTCTTTTCTTTTTTTTGGCTATCTGACTCTGGTTGATCTTTATCTTGTTCTTTTTTGGTGGAGTCTTTTTCTAACTTTTCCTGTCCCTCCTTTTTCACCTCATCCAGGTAGTTCATCCTCAATTCAAACAGGGTGTGTTCCAGAAATTTGGTTTCGTTTTCGGAGAGGTTATTTTTAGTTTTATTCTCGATCATCTCCAGCATGTCGATGGAGAATTTTGCCTGGTCTAAGTTGCGTTCAACTTTTTTGGTGATGGGATTTTGTAACTTTCCCATCTGCTGTATGGCGGCGGTCTGAAATGTCAATACCAGTTGGATGAAGTAAAGTTCGTCCTTTTTCTCTGATTCATTCTTAGCCATATTTTCCCCTTTTTGGTTGTTTCCGAATGCTTAAGTGCACCACAGAAAGGGATAGATGCTATATTCTGCAAAAAGGCTTAATTTAGAAGTTTCTTTCTTTTTGCTTTCTTCTTTTTCTTTCCCTTCTGGGTAACCCCCTGGGCTAATCTTTTAGCTAAGGACAGATTGTGCTGGATGTCCATACATTCGGCGTCAACTTTTTTTAAGAGTCTTTCCAAATCGTAATCTTCGATTTCGCGAATGGTTTGCTTGACGATTTTTTCCAAAAGGTTTGCATTTTCTAATGCCTGATCTATTTTTTCTGTTTGGCTCATAACTTCCTCTGGTTTTTCAGTTAGTTGTATCACCGGCTTAGTCCACTTAAGCTTTCCCAAAACTGGCTTAAATTTCGTCTTCTGCTACTGGATACTTCTGGTCTTGCAAAGTTTTTGAGAGATGAGCCGCATGTCCAGCCGATATTGGTCCATCACCGCCTGGGAGATGTCGTTGGGATCGATCCCAAAGTCGTCCAGTCCTTTGGTTTTCAAAGGTGTATTCTTGCTGGAGATGTTTATCCCCAGATGAATCTTGGTGGAGACTGAGGTTCTCACTGTGGCGGAGACGGTGAGCTTAAAGTCGGTATCGAACAGGTCATCTCCCCATCTCTGCAACACGTCACCCTTGAGCCGATGATTCAACTTGTCCTTCAGGATGTCCACCAAAAGCTTCTGCCTCAAGATCGCTTTCTCTAAATCCAGATCGAAATGTTCCACCAAAAAATGAAGCATCCGCTCACTTTTAATCTGGGTCTTCTTTTTGAAGTGGTCTATCCCGATGATGTATTTTTCATCCACCTGGCAGGGTCCAATGAAAGATACAATGTTATCACCCAGGATGTCATAATTTTTGTAAGCCCAGAAGGAGATGAGCTGTTCTCCGGTGAACAGAATCTCCTCTTGAATAAAAAGTGATCTCATGGTTTTATCCTCTTGTCAAATGTTTCATACATTAAATGAGCTATAGCAAACGAAATAAATAAATTGACATAATCCCAGACGGGTCTCCGTCACCCTCCCCCTCGCCCCCTCCCATCAAGGTATGAACCGTATGGTTCATACCAAGGGAGGGGAAAATTGTTGAAGTCTCCCGCCTTTGGCGGAATCTGCGACCTCTTTCAAGATAAAAATTTTTCATATGGTTCACCTAAAGGTGAACACTCCATATTCTCCTCTCAAAGTAGTCTTTCAGAGACCTCTTCATAAATTCATCCTATGTCCACCAGTGAAAACCTCTTTTTATATTTTCGGACGAAAGTCGATCGAATGCACTGGTTATCGTTTTGAGTTAACTTGGGATCTTCTCCAATTATCCGGAATGCCCAATCTCTTGCTCGATATAAAAGTTTGGCGTCGGTGACGATATCGGCGATCTTAAGCTCTGGCAAGCCGTGCTGACGGGTTCCAAAGAATTCGCCCGGTCCTCTCAACTTCAAGTCCATCTCCGAGATTTTGAAACCATCATTGGTGGCGACCATAGCTTTTAGTCTTTTTTCCGCCTCCTGGGATAGGGGTGGATTTGCCACCAGAAGAGAGAAGGATTGATCTGCCCCTCTGCCGATTCTTCCTCTCAACTGGTGCAACCCAGAAAGCCCGAATCTTTCTGCATGCTCGATCACCATAACCGTGGCATTGGGGACATCCACCCCCACCTCGATTACCGTGGTGGCGACCAGAACATCATAATCCCCATTGCGAAAGGCTTGCATTATTTTTTCTCTCTCCTTGCTTTTTATCCGACCGTGAAGCAGTGCCAATCTCCGATGAGGAAAAATTTCTTCTTTTAAAAATTCATAGCTTTCGGTTGCCGCCTTCAGATCCGCTTTTTCTGATTCCTCCACCAAAGGATAAACTATATAGGCTTGATGTCCTTTTTTCAGCTCCCCTTCCAGGAATTCATACACTTTCTGTCGACTGTCGACTGTCGACTGTCGACTGCTTTGCACAGTCCACAGCGTGGTCTTTATGGGCTTTCTTCCCGGTGGAAGAGTATCTATTACTGAAACGTCCAGATCACCATACACGGTCAAAGCCAGACTGCGAGGGATGGGGGTGGCGGTCATCACCAGGACGTCCGGGGACAGACCTTTTTTTTTCAACCTTGCCCTCTGCATCACCCCGAAGCGGTGCTGTTCATCTATTACCACCAGACCCAATTTGAAAAACTTCACCTTTTCCTGAATCAAAGCGTGGGTGCCAATCACCACCTGGGCTTCGCCATTTTGTATCTTTTGTAAGATGTTCTCTCTCTCTGCTCCAGTCACCGAACTGGTTAATAAGGTAACCTTTACCCCAAGGGATTCCAGCATCTGATGGATGGTTATGAAGTGTTGTTCTGCTAAAATCTCGGTGGGAGCCATGAGTGCTGATTGGTAGCCACTCTCCACCGCCATGAGCATAGCGACTAAAGCAACGATAGTTTTACCCGAACCCACATCCCCCTGAAGCAACCGGTGCATGCTGACATCTGACATCATATTCGTGGAGATTTCGCGGAGGACTTTCTTTTGAGCATCGGTCAACTGAAAAGGCAGAATCTTCAAAAGTCCCCTGACCAGATCCTTTGGTTTGCCGAAGACTATACCCTTCTCCCGATGAATTCTTTTCTTCCTCAAAGCTAACATCAACTCCAGATAAAACAGCTCATCAAAGGCGAGTCGTGCTCTTGCAGTTTCAGCCGATTTCAAATCGTCAGGGAAATGAATTTTTCTTATCGATTCAGTAAGAGAAGGAAGTTTCAGATCAGAGATCACCTTTTCCGGCAGACTTTCCTTAACCAGAGAGGGAACTCCACCCAGAAGAGGCTTGAGCACTCTTCTGAATCCGCGGCTATCCAGTCGGAACTTCTTCAACTCAGCGGTGGAGGGGTAAAGAGGTATAACCCGTCCGGTATGAATCAATTCATCCTCTGAGATATCCCCTTCTGATTTCTTGGAGATTATCTCAAATTCTGGATGAACCATTTGCAAGCCACGGTAAAGTGTTATTTGACCAGAAGCGACCACCAGATCGTTTTCTTCAAAAATATTCTTAACCCAGTTCAATCCGGAAAACCAGACCAGTCGAATGAAACCAGTCTCATCCTTCAAAATCACCTGAAATTGAGGTCTTCTGGTTCTTGCCCGTCCGAATGCCTCCACCTTCCCGATCACTGTAACAGTAGACCCCACTTTCACTTTTCCCATGGGAAGGACGGTGCTTCGATCCAGATATCTGCGGGGAATGTAGTAAAGTAGGTCCTCGATGGTATCAATTCCGATTTGTGTTAAAGCTTGCGCCTTTACCGGACCAACGCCCTTAAGATACTGAACTGAATCGTTCAACTCCACCCGCAGGTGCTTTTCTGTCTTAACTTTTGCGGTTACCAAAAAAACTCCCGTGATAGGTGCTCTTTGCTTGAAACGCCTCTTAATATAAGAGTGATTTCAAATTAATGTCAAGAATATTTAGTGAGGGATTTGAAAAAACCCCCTTTGCTGGCTTAGGAGTCCCTTAAGCTTAAGTAGGGTAGGCCGGGCTCTCCCCCGCCAAAGGCGGGGGATCTGCATAAGGCATGACCAGTCCTGCAACAACAAAGATTTCCTTCACCTGACATTGGTTTAACCTCCCCTTAATCCCCTCCTTAGGAAGGAGGGGAGTCTGTTTTTGCCCTCTCCTTTCTAAGGAGATTCATATGAATGCTTCGCATCGTCAAGATGCTCCGCAGGGAAAGGGTGAGGTTTAACGCTTTAGGGTGGATGTTATGCCACGGAGAGCAGGAAATTACCTCACAGCTGATGGAGCAGATTAAACAGGGAAGAGTGAAATTGGGTCGGGAATTCCAATTCCCGACCCAACTTAGATAAAAATTACTGATATCAGGTTAATCCTATTAATCAGCCGTGAGATATTCAAAAGATGTTGCGGGGTAAGGGCTTGCCCTGAGGACTCAGGACGAAGGGTACCCCGCAACAACATGCAAATGGTAACGGACGAGGGCGTCCGTTACCAACGAGGTGTCTTCTTGGGGGCTTTTCTCCTTAATCCAAATCACGAATCTATCCTGCAAATCCTGTATCACTTTTGTGGTGATGAGGATGGCTCCAGAGTTTTTGAGAGGTTTACCCTTGTTGGGGCAGGGGTTTAACCCTTCAGGTCAAGCCTTTCCTTCGACACCCCGCCTGTGGCGGGGGACGAAGTGCAGGATAAGCCCCTGCCCCAACATCTTAGGATTTTAAATTCGAGGATAGACATGATATCCCTATCATTTTTAAGGAATTTTGTAAAGGGGGCTTTTTTCAGACAAAATAAAGATAAGATGTCGGTGAAATCTTCCCAGAAAAACCCTGACATTTTAGTGAATCAAAAATTTTCTGTGATAAAAAGGACAGATCAAAGCATAAAGGATTTTCCCACTTCACCTGTTTCCAAAAGAACCTTCTATCCGAATCAGGTGGAACTTCTTTTGCCACAGACCAGCTTATATGAGGGTTCCTTTCGCATAAAACTCTACCGATTTTTAAGAGATAATATTCCCATCCTGAACTCCGCCGTCTGGACCTGGACTCGCATATGCGCATCTCCGGGCAATTTTGAGCTTAAAGGCTCTGAAGATTCCACCCTTTTAGATAAAGGCATTGAGGTAATAAAAAGCTTGGATCGCCGTATTTATCAGCATAGTTTTCAAAAGTTCGGAGGCACAGATGCGCTCCTGTCTCAATTCTTCAGATCCCTCTTTACGGACGGAGCAGTTTGCGGAGAGCTGGTTCTGACTCCCTCCAGGGATAGACTGGATAAGTTTTATTTTATCGATCCTGCCACCATCAGATTCAAACTCAAAGACGAAAACACCTGGGAGCTTTTTCAGGAGATGGATGGCACTCTGATTAAATTGAATCCACACTCCACCTTTTATCTGGGTTTGGACCCTGATCCGGACGATCCCCGAGGCAAAAGCATCTTAAGCTCCATTTCTTTTGTTGCCCGAGTGGAACAGAGGCTTTTAGAGGATATGCAGAAGACCATGCATAATGCGGGTTATCATCGCCTGCACGTGAAGATCAAACCGCCGGAGAGATTTTCCGGAGAATCTGATGAAAATTATCTTTCCCGGGCGAATAATTATTTTGAGGATACTGTGGAGATGATGAGAAAGCTTGCTCCGGAGGACAATCCCATTACCTGGAGCGATGTGCAAATTGAATACATCAGTCCGTCCGGACATATCTCCTCGTCTCATTACTGGTATATCAATCATAAAGCTTTAATAGAGGACATCTGCGCCGGTGTGCATCTGGATCCGTTCATTTTGGGTTACTCCTATGGTCCTACTCGAAGCTGGGCTCAGTTTAAATATGAGTTGATCTTAAGAAACGTCATCTCCATCCAAGGTTGTGCCAAAAGATTTTTAGAGTGGATACGCAACATCGAGTTAGCCTTAGGAGGATTGCCTTTAGAGTGCGTCCACCATTTCGATAACTGCAAGTTCTTTGGCATGTTGGAACAAAGAGAGGCAGAGAGGGTTCATCTGGAAAACATCATCCGCAAAAAAGAGGCGGGGTTTATTACCGAAGATCAGGCGAAAAGGGAGATGGAGAGTAGGCAGTAGGCAGACGTCAGTTGGCAGTATTCAGTAGGCAGACGTCAGTTAGCAGTAGGCAGTTAGCAGACTTCAGACTTAAGTGGGATAAAGGGATAATGTATTGCGAAAAAGGTTCTGGCGGAAAGCAATTTCTGATCCAGTTTTATTTGCCAGAGAGTTTTTGAAAATTGATCCACATCCGGGACAGGTAAAATGGTTACTTAATTCCACTAAACCGGAAAATGCCCTCCACACAGGCAATCGCTGGGGGAAGAGCCTGGTGCAGGCTATCAAGATCCTTCATCGCTGTCTTTTTAAAATCAGAAATCTGAAATATAACAATACCGAAAAATACGAGGCGGTCAACGCTTCCATCACCTTAGATCAAGCTAAGATCATCTTTGAGAATGTGGTCAGATTAATCAAAGGTAAACCTCAATTGGAAAAGCTCGTCAAAGATGTGAAATTCACCCCCTTTCCCCATATAATCTTTGGAAACGGAGCCATCTTCTGGGCAAGGTCGACCCAGAGAAGAGGGGAATATCTTTTGGGACGTGATTATGATTATTTCAATTTCGATGAGGTGGCGTTTGAGCCACACCCGGAATATGTGGTAAATCAGGTGATCATGATGAGGCTGGCGGACCGGGCGGGTATGCTGGACTTTTCCTCAACCCCCAAAGGTAAGAATTGGTTCTACCAGAAATGCTGTGAGCTTGGTAAAAATCCAAACTTGGGTTATGCTCAAAATGGTGATTCACGGGAAAATCCTCACATAAGCAAAGAATATCTGGAAAGAAAGCTAAAAACTTTATCGCCCAGCAAAATTGAGCAGAACATCAAAGGTCTGTTTATTGATGATGCCAATCAGGTGATAAAAGAAGAATACATTCGAGATGCGATGAATCTTTCCACTGGTTTATCCGAACCCATAGCCGGACACAGATATTGTCATGGTTGGGATTTAGCACGCAAAAGGACCTTCACCGTGGGCATCACCCTGGATATAACTCAAAAGCCTTATCAGGTGGTAGCGTTGAAAAGATTCCAGAGGGATTGGAAGGATGTATATGCCGTAATCAGAGAGCGGCATAAAGAGTATGGAGGGGAGGTAATCATAGATTCCACTGGATTAGGAGATGTGGTCTTATCTGAACTTTCGGACATAAGAGCTCAAGGGTTTAATTTCGGAGAAAGGGGAGGTAAGGCAAAATCAGAGCTTATTGCCAATTTGGAAAAGATGCATGCTTTGGGGCAGGTTGCCTACCCTTACATAGAGCAGGTCGAGTCCGAAGGATCCCGCTTCGCGGGAGAGGATGGGGAGTTGTGGACTTTGCAGGATGAGTTACGAAATTTTTACTGGGATAAAAATTCAGAATGTGATGCGGTGATGGCACTGGCGTTGGCTTTGTGGCTGGTCAGAGAAGGGGACAAATCGTCTTTGATTTTGTTGCCGAAGGTGGAGAAGATTTAAGATGCCGTCCGCTGTCCACAGTCCGCAGTCCACCGCGAAAATCAGGTCAACGGATTAAGCAGATGAAACGGACAATGTGGGTAGATGTAGGGGCGGAGCTTTAGCTCCGCCCGAAATAAGGGTGAATCTTTAGATTCACCCCTACGGTTTTTGAATTATATAAGGGTAGACTTTTGTGTCCGCCCAGACTTCGGGCGATGGCAGAGCATCGCCCCTACAAAAGAATCACTTGAAGGGGAAAACCAGATTCAGCATTACCTTTTCTTGATCGTAGGTGCAAAGGATTTTGGCATCGGGTTTGTCATACATGGCGGCAATTATTCCCAGGGTGTTAGCAGTTAAATCCCTGGCGCTCCAGCCTTCTCGGTAACCATCCTCATATTCTTTAGCCACTCCCAGGGAGAAAACCAACAAGGCGGAAACATACTTATTCATTCGTTTGGACAAAAGCTTCTGGGTGATGTAAAGCCCGGTGAAGTGCTGCCATTTGTCCGGATTTTTTATGTCCCAGTTCTCTTCATCCACAAAAAACCAGGCGTCTTTTTGTGGAGCAAGTTGCTTGAATTTCCCGTCCCGGGGATAGTTCCAGGCATAACAGAGAGTATTTGCCATAAGTAAGAACAGGATCGACAAAAATAGTGTTTTCAATTTCATGTTTCCCTCTCCTCATTATTTTTTCAAAAGTAAACCCTGCTTTCGGGCAGGGTTTACTTTAGGGGAGCATCTGACTCTTGGGGCCTATTGACTCTGCGAATTTTCGAGTTCAGATCTCCAAAGACTTTCTGAGTCGATTTCAAATGCATTATCCGCGCCAGCTATTTGAATTGAACTGGACGGTGTACGGAAAATCAGGTCAGAGGCACGGATATCCTCATCGATATCCTCAAAAGTCAAGAAGATAAGGAGAACTACTATCAGGATGGCAAGTGCAACCAAAGCTAACTTTGACGTCTCCCTTTCTATCTTAACCGGAACTTCCCGAGCATAGCCAAAAATGAAATGCATAAGAACATCCTTTCTTCGGTTCAGTTTTATTTACATCCTTCTATTAAGCAATCCCAATGCCTGTGTTATACATTATTAGAAATATGGCTTTAAGTCGTTGTGGCAGTTGAAAAAAAACAAGATAAAGCTACCTTTTAACTTGGGGATTTCCGAAGGCTGTATGCAGGCAAATGCAGAATCTATGAGATTGGGTTCATTCAGGAATCGAGACAGAAAGGTTCAAAGGTTCAAGAGTTTAAAGGTTCAAGGGTTCAGAAGTTCAAGAGTTCAAAGGTTCGAAAGTTCAAAGGTTTAATTCTTCTGGTTCAAAAATGAGTGGGTTTTTGTGGTGAAAAAGATAGGTCGAGGATTAGTGAAAGGAAATCACTTTGCTTGACAGGAGCAGACAATTGTTGGTTTGCTGAAGTTTGCAGAATTTTCAGGAGTTTAATTGGAAGAGTTATTAGCATACGTAGGTGCAGAGCTAAAGAAGCCGGAGGAGGAGATATCCGACGAGCTGGTCTTTTTGATCAACTCACGTATAAAACCTCCCAAGCCGGTAACCAGAGAAGAAATATTCGTCCGAACCATGTTTTTGGTCTCGGATGAGATAAACTCTTACGGTGGTCGCTTCCCTTTGGAGGAGCTTTTCAACATCGCCAACTTAGTGATTGATTCTCCGGTGATGGTGGGGCATACCAAAGAGAAACTCCCCATCGCCAGAAATTTCAAAGCAGAGGTGGTGCAAAAAGACGGGAAAAACTGGCTAAAGGTGTGGTTCTACTGGCTGAAAAGCTCTAAGGATGCCATATCCTTAAAAGAGAATATCGATCATGGTATTTATAAGGAGTGCTCCTTAGGGTTTGTGTTTGAGTTGCCTGAATGCTCCATCTGTGGCGAAGATATGAGAAGATGTCAGCACGTACCGTTCAAATCCTACCAGACAGAGAAGGGTCAAGGGGCAAGGGGCAAGGAAGAAGCCGAGGCTTACTTTAACTATCGGAACATCAGCCGGGTGCTGGAAACATCTCTGGTTTATCGTGGAGCGGTGCCCAATACCTCCATGTCTGATGAGTTGTGGCTATACCAGAAGCGCAAAAAGAATTGGGGGAATTTAGAGTCGTCTACAAATTCTCAGTCGGGAAGGATTCATAAGGTTGCGCCTTTTGTATTCATTACCCCGGTCAAACCAAACAAATCTGATTCAGCCTCAAACGAGATTTTCTATTTAGAAGATATTTCTTCCCTTTCTGGTTCATTTTTGATTGAGCCCAAATATGATGGGATCAGAGCGCAGATACACAAAAAAGAAAAGGAAGTGAAAATCTTTTCCGATGAAGGCAACCAAATCGAGGAGAGATTTCCCCATCTGGTAAAAGAAATTCTTTTGAACTCTCAAGAAAGCTTCATACTGGACGGGGAACTGGTGAAATACAAAGGGAATTCTCGTCTTTCACACAAAGACGTGGTTTCCTATATTCATCAAGATCTTAACAGAACTTCCTCAAAAAGAAATGAATCCGTGGATGATTCTCATTTCAAATTTAAACTCTTCGATCTGCTTTATCTGAATGGGGAGGACAAAACCTCCCTCCCACTTGAGGAGAGAAAGAAGCTTTTAGAAAGCTTTTTTCCGGATACCACTTTTATTCAGAAAGTCAAATATGAAAAAGTCCTCTCCAGCAATCTGCCTTCAAAAATCAAAAGTATTGCCACCTCTGAAGGGGTGATGATCAAAAAGATCAGTTCCAGTTATTTTGAGGGGGAAAGCTGGTATAAATGGAAAAAACGTTTAGAGCTGGATGTTTTGGTGACAGGGGTGGAGAAGAATAAAGGGGGCAGTTACAACTACGTTTGTGCCGCTGGAACAAGAACAAACCCCATCCCTATCGGGGTTACCTATTCCACCTCCATTCAAGCCAAGAAGGGTGACATAATCAGAGTGCGAATAGATTATGTAACCTGCGCGGATGATGGTTTCACCTGGTATGCTCCCCGAGTTTTGGATAGAAGATCAGATAAAAAAGAGCCAGATCCCCCCTCGGTGCTGGAAAGAATGATTGAGGAAAAAACATCCACGGTCCACAGTCAACAGTCCACAGCAAAAAACCTAAAGGCTGTGGACGGTGGACTGCGGACTTTGGACAGATTTGTTCTTCAGCTTCACTGGTGGGGAAAGGCAAAACATCATGATCTGAGATTCCTAAAGGGAAATGAGGCTTTTGGATTGACCATATTTGAGCTTAATCTGAATGAGTTGAACCGGGGGAAACGATTCTTATGTGAATGGAAAGATTATCATGATCCTAAATGGATGGATTTCGAGGGAGATATCCCTCCAGAGGAGGGTGGGGTGGAAGGGAACCCTTCAAAGAATCTTGTCGCACATATGAAAATCTTAGATAGGGGAAAATATAAAACCCTAAAGAGAGAAGCAGACTTCTTCAGCTTCAAAATTGAGGGGAAAATTCTAAATGGGATCTATCTGGTTAGAAAGGTCAGGCTTAAAGGGAAAGATAGATGGTTGTTCTGGAAACGGTCAACGGATTAAACGGATGAAAAGGCGTTTAAAGTTTAAGGTTGAAGGTTGAAAGTTATGGAGAACAACAGGTTTTTTTCCAGGGTGCAGTTGCTACAGTTTCTGGTTGCTTTCTTTGTAACTGCTTTGGGAATCATCACCGCTTATTACACTACCATTGCGGGCATAAAGTTAGACCTTTCCCAGAAGGCGGAATCTGTTATGGTTAATCAACTGGACAAAAGACTCTCCAACATAGAGGTGTTGCTAAATCAGAATTTTTTGAACAAAGAGGAATTTTATCAGTTCAGTCAGAATCTGCAGAATCGATTGAGCAGAATTGAATACAAACTTTCTGAGCTGGACAGCCCGTCCCGGACGGGGCGTCTGCCTGGGATGGATAAGAAGTAGGCTAAAATCAAGATTTCAAACTTCATATGAAGAGGTAAACATGAACATTCAAAATCTGATTGAATCTTTAAAACAGCACCGGGATGCCATCGGTGATGAGACGATCCAGAAAATGGATTTTGATCAACTGGAAAAGAATTTGAGTGAGGCGGTTTGTACTTTGAGCTCTCTGGACGAAAAAGAAAAGCTCTCAGAGAAGCTTTTTTGCGAATTCAAATCGGAGATCAAAAAGATGGCTTTGGCTGTTTCTCGCGTGAAGGGAAACTTAAGTTCCTGTGGTCTGGTAGAAAAGCTTTTGTCATCCCCGGATTTGGGTTTTGAGGATCTTCTCTTTTTGAGGGAGAGAGTAAAAGAGGAGTTTAACCAGAGTTTTCCCTCTTCACCTCAATCAAGGGTGATAGTTGACCACGGCGAATCTAATTTTAGGATTTCAGAGTTCAAAACGGGAGGGAAAACATAAGGGTGTGTCAACCAATTCTCTTGATTTTTCCAATGACAAGGCGAGGGTGGAGCTGAAGCTCCACCCCTTCAAACTTAGTTGGTTTCGATTACAAAACGAAAAGATGGAAATCGAAGTGAAATAATGGTGGGTGTTATGACCCGAAGGGATGTCTAAAAAGACGGAGACCCCCAGACGGGGGCGTCCGCCTGTCTGGGACAGTCTTCTGAACAGTTCACAGTTTGCAGTTTACAGTTCACAGTTCACAGTAAACAGTCTCAAGGAAGGAGGAAACAGTGGGGATTAGAGATCAAAACTTGGAAGCCACCGGAGCAACCTTTGCCACCTTCTCCATTAAACAAACCGGTGGAGTGGATGATCTGAAAGACGCAGACATAGGAAAGGCGGTTAAGCTGACCAGTAACAACCAAGCGGGACCCACCACGGATGGCTCGGTTTTTATTGGGAAATTGATTGATCTTACTCTGACCGATGCAAACGATGGAAAAAGGGTAGCTACCGTGCAGATCGGTGGAGTGATGACGGTTCCCATCACCACCACCTATCCCCAGGTGGGAGATCGAGTGGTAGGTGGAGCCAATGGAACGGTAAAACAGGCACCTGCATTGACAGGTTATGATCCTGCCGGTGGAAATATCAGCAGAGGAACGGTCATATCGGTTAATGGAACCACTGAGTGCACGTTGATTTTGAACTGAACCGTCCACCGTTTACTGTCCGCAGTCCACCGCAAAAGATCTTGAGGCCGTGGACAGCGGACGGTGGACCGTGGACATCATAAAAAGGAGAAAAAAGATGGATTTGGAAAAGTTGTTAAACTCGACTGAGGGGAAAAAGCTTCTGGAATTAGCCAGCCAGGAGAAGCTCATCTCCGGGCAGGTGAATCTTTCCAAGGCAAAGGAGACCAAGGTCACTAAGGAAACTTACCTGGAGGCGCAATCTAAGGGATTGACCCTATCTGAGCTTCTGGAGCGGGAGGAGTATGATCCCAGTGATATAAACTCACCTTTAGACGCTTTTGAGCGACAGTTAGCAGTGCATGATATAAGAGTAGGAGGGAAAAATCCTGTAACCGTGGAGCTTTTCTATCAGGGAGCGCCAGCACTTCTCCCGGAGTTCATGATGAGGGAGATCAAAAGAGGGCAGAAGATGCGTCCGGAGTTGGACAAGCTTATAGCCAGCACCAGCATGATCTCTTCCTCCCGCTATACTCCGTTCTACGTCAACGTCACCCCTGATCAGTCCAAGCTCTCACTGCGGCCGATCGGTGACTCAGCGGAGATTCCCACCTTGACGGTGGCAGAACAGCTACACTCCATCACCGTGCCGGATTACGGGATAACCTTGAAGACCTCTTACAAAGCCTTAAGACACCGCACCACCGCTCAGTTCAAAGTTCTTCTGTGGTACATCGGATTCAAACTTCAGGCGGATAAGATGGGACTGTTGGTGGATACCATCATAAACGGCGACGGCAATGATAACTCTGCCACGGTGATAAACACAGCCACCTCCGGGACCTTCACCTATGCTGATCTGATCACCTTGTGGAATGAATTCTTCCCCTTTGAGATGAATACCGTCCTGTGCCACAAGGATATGATCAAGAGCATCCTTATCATGGACGAGTTCAAAGATCCCATGGCCGGATTTAAATTCCAGAAGACCGGCGATCTGGTATCTCCTTTAGGATCCAGCCTGGTGAGGTGCGATGATGTTTCCTCTGATCTGGTGATCGGGCTGGACAATCGCTTCGCCATTGAGGAGGTGGTAAGCCAAGCTTTGATGGTAGAATATGACAAGGTGATCGAGCAAAAGCTGGAGGAGGCGGTCATATCCGAATCAGTGGCGTATGCCAAGGTGATTAAGGAGGCGGCTTTGGTTCTGGATACGGTGTGGGCATAACGAAAAACTTTCCCCCTCACCCCAACCCTCTCCCCTTGGGGAGAGGGACAGGGGTCAAGGGTCAAGAGTCAAGAGTCGAGAGTTAAGGGTCAAGGAAAATCTATCATGCAAAAATTAATCGATACAGTCAACTCATTTTATGCCACCGGCATTCAGCCTCAGGCTAAAATATTCAAGGTCTCTTTCGGGCGATATCAGGATCGGGTGGTGGTTATCTATCCCCAAACTCCTAATCGGCTGGTGTATGTGTGGGCGGATGCGCCTTACTCAAGCTGGTCTGATCCAATAGAGATTGCCACAGACAGCGCAGATTATCCATCCTCCGCCTATATGGACTCTGGCGGCAATATCTATGTGGTGTATACCCAACAGACCAGTCTGAATCTGCTTGAGCTTAAGATGAGCTTTTCCCAGGGAAGTTGGAGCTTAGGAACGGTCAATACAGTGTGTAGCGTGGAACAGAATTATTTTCCCAGCATCATCAAAGATTCCAACAGTCGCCTGTGGATATCCTGGAGCTATTACGATCCAACTTCCGGAAGATATTTCGTGCATGTTAAAACTTCTCAAGATGATGGAGCCACCTGGGGGACTGGTCCAACTGATCCCGGACCAACTTTGACCATCGGAAGCGGATCTTGCTATTCACAACTGCTTTTTCAACCACCCTACATCCATTGTTTCTATTCGGATGATTCCACCCTTTTGGCTTATCGTTCGCACGAGATACAAGCCTCCGGGTGGGATTCACAACAGACCATCTATTCCGGTTCTTTTGTGGATGATAATTTCTGTGCGGACTTATCCACGGATAATAAGATTGGAATCCTCTTCCCGGGAATATCCTCCCTTCTATACAAGGAGTTTGATGGAAACAACTGGAGTGGAGTGTTCACCGTGGACAACAACCTACCTCAATCTGTTGCCATAAAATTCTTAGACAATATTCCTTATGCCTTCTTCACCAGAAACATCGGCAACGGACAGAATCAGATCTTCTATTCCTATAGGGATGGCTCCTCTTTTGTATCACCTGAGCTCTTTGAGTGTGGACAGAAGCCTTTCGATAAAGTCTTCTGTTACGATGACTCCGCAGTCACCAAATACTACGACCGAACCACCGAAGCCTCTAATTCAACTCCTGCAGATGTGTTTCATCCTACCTGCGGAGGGTTGGTCAAGGATACTGATGATACCCTCTATGTAGGAATGGACGTCAAATTCAACCTGACAAAAATCATTTTGTCCACTGCGGGGATCGGAGGTCAGGTTAAGTGGCAATACTTCAACGGAAAGAGCTGGTCTGATTTTGTCCCCCAATCCGGAAATTATCATCTGGACTCTCAGGATAAGATGGTCATCTTGTGGCAGGACCTAAACTCGGTTCCCTCCAACTGGCAAAGGTGTCCGGTAAATGGTGTCTCTGAATTCTGGGTAAGAATGCTGGTCACCACATCCTTTGCCACTGCGCCGGTGGGGACTCAGATAACCGCAGTGTCGGAGGCAAAGTATCTGAAGGTGATAAGATAGATAAAGGCGTTTAAAGTTTAAAGTTGAAAGTTTAAAGTTCAAAGTTCAAGGTTTAAAGTTCAGGTGAATTGAAAAGGGTAGGTGATGAATTTCTGCCTTTCTTGTTAGAATAGAGCGATCTTTACGTAGGCAAGCTTTTACGGCTTGCTATCCCCGGTATGAACCCTCTTGGTTCATGCCAAGCCATGAAGGCTTGGCTACGCAACAAATAATGCGGCGAAAATCCATTATATCTAAGTCTCCTCTTTTCGCAGAGGAAAGAAAAATAGGGAATGGAAAAGGATCAAGACCATGGGATTTACAAATATAGATTTAGTCAAAAAACATATCCTAGAACATGAACTTGGCACGGTTAGCAAAGAAAATATAGCCTGCCGATTAGCAGGAGAAACACCTTTTCAACTTCCTCATATTCTGCTTCTGCCGGGATCGGAGAAGGTGAAGGCAAAAGAGCAGAATATCCCTACTCGTGAAACTATTAGCTTTGCTTCTTCGGACACAGTCCAACTGGCAAACCAAGAACTCATTCCGGATACCGTGGTGGTGGCAAACGATTCCTCACTGGGGGAAATCTATGTGGAGAACGTAGACTATTCCATTGACCAGGATGATGGTAGGATAACCCGTATCCCAACAGGCTCCATCCTAGCGGCATCTTCTGTGGTTATCTGGTATCTCTATTTTCGAATATACTCCAGAGACGCTGATTATCAAATCGACTACACCAAGGGGCAGATAAAAAGATTAAGTTCTGGAGATATTGAGGATGGTCAATGGGTTCTGGTGGATTATGCGGTGGAGTTTGCTCTGTTAAGCGATGAGGTGATCGAAAATGCCATAAAAGAAGCAAATGACCAGATTCTCCAATACATCGATTCATCTTATGCCAACTCCACTGATCGGTCTCTGGCGACTGCCGAGACCTATCTAACTGTTTCCATATTGTGTAATATCAAAGCCATGGAAGCCATGACGCAAAACGTTGTGGCTGGCACAGGATGGCAGGTTCATTCTCTTTCCCTGGCGTGGTCAAAAATGTCTAATACTTATCGGGAACAAGCATACGGGCTTCTGAAAAGATTCAAAAGAGATCCCGGTGGTTTTTGTTCACCATATGCGGCGAAATCGAGTAAGTAACCTCTCCCTCCGTCCCCCTCTCCCCCGCCTCTGGCGGGATTTTCAACACAGAGTGGAGAGGGGTTCACCCTGAAGGGATTTCCCTCGATCCTGCACTTCGTCCTGAGACTCAGTGTCGAAGGAAGATCTTCGGGATCGAAGGACACCCTGAAGGGGAGATAGGGGGTGAGGTAGGAAATAGTGTGGAAAATTCGAAGTGGAGGAAACAATGAACGTTACGCTAGATTATCTCCGGGGAAGAAGAACCTGGGTGGTGCCTTATTTTGTGGTGTGGGGAGATTGGTCTTTGGCATCTTTCCTTCTCCTTTACACCGAAATAGGCGAAACCTCTAAAAGAGTGATGCTGGCAAAAAACAATCTGGGTGGTTTGGATCAGACGGTCAATTTCTCCGACCTGTATGATTTCAGAGGTAACCGGCTCCCGGAGGCGATCGGAAATCCCAAGGTGATAGTTATGCCCAAAAACGAGGTCAACTGTTTTGTGGTGGGCACAGAAACCGACGCAGGTTTTAAGATAGCTAGGTTTTCCGGATCAGGGAAGACCGGACTGGTGGATTTGATGATTGTGGAGATGGGGTGAAGGCGTTTAAGGTTCAAAGTTCAAAGTTTAAAGTTAAAAGTTAAAAGTTGAATGCAGGGGCAAGGGGAAAAGACAAGGGTCAAGAGGCAAGAGTCAAGACCTCCAGGCACCCTGACCCCTGACCCTTTTTGAAGGGAGGGGACAGGGGTGAGATCTTCAGAAAGTGGAAAGGATTCAATTATCGTGAAAAGAAAAATCAAAAAGAAGGCTAGATCAAAATGCACCTCCAAAAAAGTAGATAATCGACAGATATCGGATCTACGACTTCTGGAGATGCTTATCAACAAATTCATCGAAAAACTGGAGAAAAATGGCTTTGAGCCAAAGGTCCAGGATGCGCTGAAGGCAATTCAGTTGAAACAAAAACTGGCTCAAACCTCTGAGGCAGAAAAGATCTTCTGGGAATTGATAGACCAGTTGAGGAAAGAGGAACTGAGCAGTAAGACGGAGACTGAGAGTTGAGACGGAGACTGAGAGTTGAGACTGAGTGCCGAGACTGAGATTGACTCCGTCTCAGTCCCAGTCTCAGGAGGTAAACGTATGAGGAAAATTCTTCTCCCTTTTATCTTTTGTTTTCTTTTGTTATACCTTGCATCGGCACTTGTGCCTGCCGCCTGGTTTGGACTGGACACTTGTCCCTCACACTGGGCGGTTGCCACCGGTTATGCCGATGCCCAGAGATTTCAGGCTCCAGAGGATGGCACCTCCAGCCGCTTAGAAATTTATTGCTGGGGTCCTGCTAAATCCACCTTTCGCATGGCAGTCTACGATGATGAGGGTGGTCGTCCTAAAAATAGATTGTGGGAAGGGACAGATATCACCTATCAGACTGGGCAATGGTGTGGGGAGGATGTAACTACCATCCAATTAACAAAAGATGCTTACTATTGGTTTGCCTTCAAAACCAGCACTTCAGAGGAGATGTGTTATGTAGCTGGGGGACCTGCTAACTCCCATGAGTGGAAGACAGGACAGCCATACGGAAATCCCTTCCCTGACCCCTGGGGAAGCTATTCCGGTCACAACTCCAATCGTTACACCATGAGAATGCACTACATCACTCCAGAAAGAACCAGGGGAATCATTGAGATTGATCCGGGCATAATTGAAGGAGGGTTTGTAAGATGAAAAAGTTTAAAATGCAGAAATTCTGGGTCAAGGGTCAGGGGTCAAGCCCCCTTGTCCCTTGCTTCTTGACCCTTGCCCCTTTTTTAATTTTTGTTTTTTCATTTTTGATTTCTTCTCCGGTTTGTGCAGAGTACTATTCTCCCTCCGACAGCATTCCGCTGACCGTCGGAACTGTCAGCATTGGTTGCGACTCGGTTCAGGACTGCGATTCGGTCAGAATCAAATGGTGGTGGCTGGATGGCGGATGGACTTATGTAGGGACCAAAAAACTGACCTCATCCGTGGAGGTTGGGTTCTATGTTACCAACATCAGAGCCTCAGACGCATCCAACCATACCGGAAACTACACAGCTCAGGCAGTGGCATACAAATTTGATGGTTCTTATACGGATATTAAGACCTGGTCCTGGACTGTAGTGGAGACTTTTGACTCTTTAACCAACGCCATCACCAACACCAACAAAGCCAATTTCAAAGCAGACGTTTCCAATCTCTTAGACAAAGCAGATAGTTCCCTTTACATGCGCACCGGTTGGAACAACATCAAAAATCAAGATGCGATGGTTAATTTCACTCACACTCGCCTCGCCTACGTGGATTCAGTAGACAGCATAACTCAGACCTTCTCCGCATCCTGCGATACCGAATCGATCGCTCGATCTACCTGGAATGATGGTATAATCCCTAAGGCGGAAAGAAGGATACAATACGTGGATAGCCTGGGTGAGGAGATCTCCGCCTCGGTGGATACCTCTCAGATCAAAACCATGAACGTTAATAACCAGTGGGGAGCTTCCTACATTTGGAACTATTCCACCAGAACCTTGACGTCCGGAGCAGGAGTCGGAGCAAACCAGGTCGTAATTAGATGCAAGCGGACTTCGGATAGCTCCGCAGTTGCCTTTGCTCAAATTCAGGTGCTGGACTCCACAGAGAATTCCACCATCGGTCTTTTGACCTCAGATTCCCAGGGTCGGGGATTCTTTGCATTAGATAACGGAGTTTTCTGCGTGAGGCTATACAAACCAGGATGGCAATTTGTCGTGCCTGAGACTTTGGTGGTGGATGGGGACGAAGATACCACCTACTATGCAGAGGCGTTCGATCCAGGTTCTCCACCACAGGCGAGTCTGTGTCGGGTATATGGCTGGGTTTATGACATAAACGATCAACCCATGGTGGGAACGAAGATAGAAGCCAGCATAAAGATAGTTCCTTTGAGGTATCAGAATGTTCTCATTAGTCCTTATTATCAAAGTGCTGTGACGGACGAAGACGGTTACTGGTATCTGGATCTGTATCCCAACTCTGTCTTAAGCCCCTCTGATACTAAGTATATCTTTCACATCTTTAGTGCTTCCGGCACAATTCTAAGGCTGGAGGTGGAGGTGCCAGATCAGACAAGCTGGGAACTACAATGGTAAATAAAAGCGTTTAAGGTTTAAAGTTTAAAGTTCAAAGTTGAACGTTCAACATTAAACGTTAAACATTAAACGCTTTTAACTTTAAGGGAGGTGAGAAAAAATGTTTCTTAGCATATTTTCAGCTTTGGGAGATTGGGTCACCTGCAATACTTTTCATGCTTTAGGTGCCATTCTCCTTCTGCTTTTAGGATGGGCGATCAAAAAATATTTAATCCCCTTTCTCGATACCGAGCTTAAAAAGAGGATGGCGGAGTATGTTCTTTTGATTGCCGACGAGGTGACTGACCAACTGGTGGCAAAATATCCCCAAAATGAGCTTTTCAGATGGCTGGACATGGCCGTGGACAAGATAATGGAGATAACCGGAGTGTCACAAGAGGTGGCGACCAGAGCGGCACAGGCGGCTTTGGCTCGCAAGGGAATTAAAAGCTAAGAGTGCACCCAAAAAACAAAAATTGCACAAACTGTGAACCTAATTGCAGAGGCTCGCCCTAAATTTTTTAAAAACCAATAGAATCAGTCCTCCTTTTTGCAGAATCCGAAGCTCTGGGAATTGCCTTTTAAGCGAAAAAGAAGACAAACCTTAGCCCTTTATCTTGCAAAAACTTGAACGGTTAAAGTGGCTTGAACCCTTTCCTTTAATTTTACTTGAGTGGTTTTGAAGACCGTATTTTGCCAGGTGGACAGTGGTAATTACTGGAGATTGGCACATTGGTTGCTCATCAAATTCATAGAGATTTGCGTATATAAAATGGCGCAAGACAGAGCATTAATTGGGAGTGGTGCGGTTATGAGCAATCATGACCACCCGACGCCAAAATCGGGCATCCCCCCTCCACCACTCCCAATTTTTTTTATCTCGTAATTTTCCGTTTCACTTTCGATCAAAACTTCAGGTTATTCCCTATTTGAGATCAAAAACAAGCATAAATTCGGCAGGCAGGATGCTTGCCCCACGAATTTTGTGGTTGCCTGATTCATCCGGCAAAAGATGTGGGTGAGCATGAATCTGGCGGGCAAGGGTGCCCGCCCCACGGACTTATGGAAACCTGAAGGTTTCCTCTACATCCCCAAGTTCATAATGAAAGCATAAATTCGGCAGGCAGGATGCCCGCCCTACGAATTTTGTAGTTGCTTGATTCATCAGGCAAAAGATGCGGGTGAGCATGAATCTGGCGGGCAAGGGGGCCCACCCTGCGAACTTATGGAAACCTGAAGGTTTCCTCTACCTACCCAGCTTTATAAGGAAAGTGCTTCCCTCATCCGCCTTGAGGAAAAACATAGGAGTCAAACCTTCAGGTCCTCCCACATAACTTCGCTTCATTCAAAATAAAAAAAGGTGAGTTTTTTTAATCCGACTCACCCTTTAGACATCTTTTTTGATCGAAAGAAAAGAACCGGAGAAGGCGGTTTATTTCTTTTTCTTTATTCTCTTCGGCTTGGTTACCTACCCCCAGCAGATCAGTCGAGTAACGCCCCACCCCTTCTGGGAGGCCGTGTCCTCCTTGTCACAAGGGACACAAACACAGGTCTTTTTTGCTTTTCTGTGGCTTTCTCCTAAAAAAAGCTGCACGAGCCAACAGTACCGGGGGATTTAGCCTTGCCAGCATAAAGGGTATCTCAAAGCTTTCTTCTCGTTTCTTCAGCACGATGGGGGTGGGCCACCTTTAAAAAGATAATTGATCAGGTAGACGACATCCCCAAGGTCAACAACCTCGTCACAATTGACGTCTCCGGTTTCCAAGGGATCAGGAGCAGGACCATCTTTATATAGATAATTTATCAAATGGACCACGTCTCCAAGGTCTATTATCCCATCGCCATTGCAATCACCACGAGTAAGTTGGAAAACTCCTTCTCTTACTAGCGCCGGATCGCCATAGAGGTTGTAGGTAAACATGTTCCAGTATTCAGCATAATGGTCAAAGCCATAATTTTGATTGCAATAAAATTTAGAGTCGTAGAGTGCATCTCCCACCTTCTCAGGTCCACTGGGGCCATTGATCATGTGACGGTTGAATTCGTAACACATAGATTCGCCACCGCCCGGGTTTGTGGGCCATCCCGACGCACCCCAGACCACCCGCGTTGCAGCGACAACTCCGGCACACGTACCATACGAGGGTTTTGTCAAGAGGTCAATTCCAATGTTACCCCATGCGTTAGGCTCCGGGTAGTTGATCACACATGAGATGGGGAACAAGATGGATGGGTGATCGTCATCCAAGTTGGAGAAGGTGCCGATGAAATAGGGCCACGACATCTCATTGGGATTGGAGTTTTCCGGGACTCCATCCCCGTCGTCCCATGCCCACACCTTTCGGGCTGCGCCGTCTGTCCATCCGTGGGCACCCCAGTTCACAATACTGTATTGCCCGGTGCGCCAATCGCCTGCGAATGCCGCTTCACTCAGCGCAGGCCAGGGAAAGGCGGATTGCGCCAGACCTCCCTGCTCGCTGTAGTGACTGATGGTCCAACCGCTCATAAGATTGATCTCGATTTCGTTCATGCAGGTGGCACCATCATAGGCCGCCATGCCGCTGTGGTCCTCGTTGGCATGATACCAAAATGCCCCGGCATGCAGGGCTCTGTTCTTCCAAGCCCCGGTATCCTGTTCAAAAGTGAACAGTTTGTTTAAGGTATAGGTTATTCGGGTGGGGTCGTTGATGGGAATCCGGCCAACATAAACTTCGGCTAATAAGTCAGGGCTATCTTGGCCGTATTCACCGCAGAAGCCATCGCCATCTGAATCCCAGGAGTTGGTGTCTGGACTGGATAAATCTGCATAGTAATAGTCAGTGGGATTCTCACCGCTGGTTGCGTTGGGGGTGCCTGCCTGATTGGTGTGGTTGGTTGGATCAGGGTAACAATAGCGCATTGGAATGGTCGCGTAGTCGCCGACTAAAAGTACATACTCGATGCCCCAGGGCACGTAGTAGCTTCTGAGGAAATTGCGGATCTGTTCAGCAAGATCCATACCGGACTGGCTGGTGATTTCAGTGTCGGTGGTCAGAACGAACCTGACATTATAGCCTAAGGAAGTCTTCCAGTCCAGGAAGTTGGAAGCAACCACGGCACTTTGGAGTGCATCGGTGGTGATGATCACGTAGTCGTATGTATCCTCGGGAGCCTTGGGCCGGTTTCCGGCTGGCTGGTACAGACCTCTTACCTCTTCAAAGTTCGTGAACAGCCTGGAGGCCCGTTCATTCGCGGCAGTATCCCACCTTAACTCCTCAACTTTTTGAGCTTCAGGACTGCCAGGAGATGGCAAATCATATTTGATGCTGACTTGCGCACCATCATAATGTGTCAACTTCCCTGACTGAGGATGGTAGCTGAAAGGATAGAAGGAGAATGAAGCATATGAGTACTTGCGCAAACCACCTGAACCTGTCAGTTTTCCTATTTCACTCGGGTAAACCTCATCTGATGAATAAACTGCTTGGTTGTTTCTCTGCCATTCGTCCTGAGCCTTCTTAACACACTCCGGGAATTGCTGTGGATCAACCAGGGGCATAACTGGTGGGGTTGGCACAATCTGATATGCCCCCGGCAACTGAGTCGAACCTGTTTCCTTTAGCTCAACGGATTGAACCCGAGCGCCTGGTGGCAGAGCAATCAGGAAGTTCTTGGCAGGAAGCATGGGTTTACCCGGAGCCATCAAGTAACCAAATCCTTCCATTTTGATTATCTGTCCTTGACTGGTGTTGACAATCTGATAGTGGCCAGCGCTCACCTTTATCGACACAGCATCAAATGCATTTGCCATTGGAGTCACTGCTGAAACGATAAAGGTGAGCATGATTCCAATTGCCAAACCATCTTTCAACAGGCTGTTTTTACACACTTATTTGTCTCTTTTCTCTAATGTCATACTCTCTCTTACTATGAGATGTTGCGATATATAAATGCTTATAGCAAATAACCGGATTTTTCCAAAATCATCTCCCAGAGACCTTCTTTTTCCCTGGAAAGATCAACCGCATCAGCAACCTGGCGGCAGTCCGTTTTTGTAAAGATAGTTTATCAGATAGACCACATCACCAAGGTCAATTACTCCATCACAATTGACATTGCCAGCCTCTAAGGGATCAGGAGCAAGACCATCTTTATACAGATAGTTTATTAAATAAACCACATCACCGATATCAATAATCCCATCAGCGTTGGCATCACCACACAGATACGTTCGCACCGTAAACGACAAAGTGTCAGCCTTGCAATAGTCTTGCGCTATCACTGTCAAGGCTTCCAAAAATACCGTATCGGGAGCAGTGCCGACCACCGAATCGTTCTGAACCAAACACCAGTGCGGATATTCCAGATAGGTAATCAGGTGAGTAGTATCATCCGGATCCACTATGGTGGGATAAAAGATAAAGCTATCAAGGAAGGGAACGAACACAGTATCTCCTATGGGTGTTATTGACGGAGTGACATTTGAATGGTCAATCACTAAAGTCACTTCCAGGGTATCAGCCAGATCTCCATCGGAGACAATCACCTTAAATGAGGTATCAGCATAATCGCATTCTGCCGCACCGGTGATGCTATCTCCTGTAACCGTACACCAGGAGGGATAATCCTCAT
>CAYOFL010000006.1:0-55630 GCA_964403165.1 uncultured Ignavibacteria bacterium | reverse complement strand
GTGGAAATAATTCGGGATTGACTTGTAAAGCAGAAGAAGTTTTGAGTTATCCGGGGGATATCATATATGTATAAGGAGAATTTATAGTGGAAAATTATGTCCAGCAGTTAATCCAGGACAGCGATGAATATCTTAAGATATGTAAGGAATCCTGTCTTATCCAGCGGGAGTGAAAATGGGATGATAGACCAGATTATTGGAATAGATGAAGTTGGAAGAGGCTGTATCGCCGGCCCAGTGGTTGCATGTGCAATTATAACACATGTATCGGCTATTCCTCTATGTTGCCGAGATTCTAAAAAATTTACTGAGAATCGTAGGAAAGTCATAGCTCGCATATGTCTTCCCTATGTAGATAAAACGGCATTCGGAACCGTTTCGTCAGAAATTATAGATAAATTTGGAATTAAAAATGCCACAAAATTGGCTATGAACAAAGCATATGAAAAGCTTGGTCCTAATCATGATATTGTATATATTGATGGTGTGGGCGGGATTGGAATTGAAGGCGAAATCGTTGTGCCTCATGGAGATGATTTAATTCCATGGATATCGTTGGCCTCCATATATGGTAAAATTTATAGAGATGCCATGATGATTCGATATTCTGAAATGGAACAATATAGGATGTACCATTTGAACAGGAACAAAGGGTACCTTACGCATGAACATTTTAACGCATTAAAAAAGTTTGGTCCATCAGATTTACATAGAAAATCATTTAATTGGAAAAATTCCTGGAGATAACTAATGCCATTCCAAAAAGGGCACACATTAGGTAAGTTAAAACCCGGACAATGGTCAAAAAAATATCCTTGTTGTCAGAAATGTGGAACTACAGAAATTCCACATGTTGCTAACGGATTATGTAAAAAATGTTATTATGATGGTTTTATTAGACCAAGACAAAAAGAATATAATCGTCGTAAGAAAAAATATCAGCATGAAAGATATATAAATAATCGCCATAAACATTGGGCAAAAAGCACTTTATATAAACATAAACTTCGTAAATTTGCAATAAATATTACTATTGATGAACTTGAAATTCTTGCCAAACATACAAAAATCTGCCCTTTATGTGGTAAAATATTAAATTGGCATAATAATTCATTAAAAGATGATAGTCCAACTTTGGACAGAAAAAATAATGAAAAGATTTTAACAAAAGACAATATCTGGATTTTATGCTATAAATGTAATACAATTAAGAATTCTTTGACTTTATTGGAATTAAAAAAATGGTGCGAATTAATAGCACCAAAGATTGAACAATATTTATAAAAATTTATTAAACAATGTAATTTCAAATTCCTGGAAATAATGCCATTTCAAAAAGGAGTAAATTATGAGTAACTGTCCAGGTGGTGGAAAAAAATCTGGGGGCAAGGGGAAAAAATTGGGTCGGGGCAAGAAAAAGGGACCGCGAGGAATCCCAAAACCGAATTAAAAATTGAAATAATTTACATTGGAAAAGTTTCAGAATTGATCGGGCATGGAAATAAGGATTTGAGTCAGCTCTCGGGGAAAAGGGGAATCTGGCATCCTATGCCATATGTTTTTTAATGTTTTAACATTACGATTTGATTACTTCATAATCATATAAAGATTCAATTCGATTCATACAAGCCCAAATTTGAACATTTTACCAAAGTATCCGGGTCCAGAAGGTAAATGCCGTCCCAATCAATATCTTCCACCATTATCTTCATACATTTTTCCACGGCTCTCTTGAACTCAGGATTCGCTATTATCTGATCCGGACTATCTCCAAACTTTGTGGTATCTATCTCCAGCAGTTCATAACCTGGAGGATCGACCCAGCCATTGTAGAACAAACATTCATACATCAGATTTCTCCTTAACGATTTCAAATTCTTCAAATAAACATATTTCCTCGTCTAATTTTCCATTCCTATATCCACAAAATAAACCGCAATTTAATGGATTCAGTTTATCTGCCCTATAGTCCTCAATCAATTCAGCCTCGCTATTTTCATCAAACCAAGTATTTGGTTTTGCTTTATATATCATGTTTTATCTCTCCAATCCAGGCAAGTGAATGCCGACTATATGTAATAACATGCCAACCATCATTGTGACTTTGGATAGGAAATCGAAATTTCTTATGGTCCAATATTTTATTTTCGATGTAATTCTAATCTTCTTTTCAGCCATTTTGTTACATCATTTCTGAAGCTTCTCAGTATTTTTTTCTCATCAATACATTTCTTATCAGATTTAGCAAGAATTTTTTTCATAATGTTTTCGAGATCCAAACTAATGTCTCGGGACGAACAATAATCAAGCATCATAGAAATATCAATATGATCTTCCTCAAGTTGTCTTATAAATAACACGGTATCCACGCTCGTGTCTGGAAGCATTCCCCCAAGGAGTCTGACATATTTATGGATGTATTCTTTATACTCTAGGATTGACTGCGTCTTTTTTGTGCCCATTCTTCATGTGCCTTTTTATAGATCTCCGAATATTTTCGTCCTAAAATTTCCCAGGATCTAGTCTTTTGATATTCTCTAACTTTATCTAATTCTTTATCGTAGATCTGTTGATTTTCATATAGTTCTGTTATTACGGCGGCTAAATTTACAGGATCGAAATTGCCACGAGGAAAGTTCTTAACATCATGAAATGCCGGCGAAGTGCTCGTTATTATTGGAGTTCCAGCACCCAAACATGTGCATGCTGCGCCAGAGACTCCTTGGCATTTCATAATGGCATATATAAATAAACCAACATGCGATCTAGCACATAATTCTGATACTTCTTGATCAGATAGGAAGCTTTCGATAAATTTTACATTTGTATTCTTTGCCATCGACTTTATATGTTCCAAATATTTCTTTTGTATTCCCGATTTGTCTCCGGGATGAGCCGAAGTTTGAAGAATAATTTCATGCGGGAATTTTAAATATTTATCGCAATCAACAACTAGTTCAAATCCCTTTGATGGATGTGCAAATCCTGAACTGATGATTGTGAACTTAGAGAATCTTTCCTTGTCAGAATTATATGAATCACATCCATGTGGAATTACCATCGCTTTCCCTCGGAATGCTGGCCACTGTTCCAATACATCAGCAAAGAATTGATTATGTACAATTGGAACCGAATATTTGGACCATTCTATTAGCTCTTCAAAATATCTTAGGTTTTGCCCATCAGTTGAGGTCGGACATGTGTGATGGGTAATGAAAATAGGAATCCCTATGTCCTGCACCGCAGAGATAAATGCTCTAAACCTGGGTTTGTTCATCCAATATAATGCCCATTCATTTTGTATATGAAGTACGTTAATTCCTTCTCTTCGAATTACTTCATATGCATTTATAAATTCGCCTGGACTTTTGGACCAACATGGAATAGCCTTAAGTTCGCTCTTTTCCTTTGGATCCATTGCATCAGCAGCCAATATGATGGGATTAGGTTCAACATGTCGATATAGATTTCTACTATATCGGGCAATTCCACACCGCTCATTCCAGGTTGTCATTACTCCAATCTTAAGTTCTTCAGGAACCTTGTATTTTGGAAATTTTTTCTTTTCAAGAACCATGGGAGAAATAAAAGTGGTATTTTTCGAAGTATCAATCTGTTCTAGAAATTCATCCCAACGTTCATATTGTTTTTCCCAGGTGTGATTTTTAGCAAATTCAATTCCTTTTCTTGAATATTCATTTCTCAGCTTTTCGTTTTTGTATAGTTTATATAATTTTTTCCCTGCTTGTTGAATGTCAGGTATTTGCATCGATTGACCTGTTATTATTTCAGGATACGTTGCTTTGACTCTAACAGGTTCGCCAAATTGGTAAGCATATTCTTTAAATGAATTGGCATTCGTGAATACCATTGGCACACCACAAGCTGCTCCTTCCAATGCCGTAATCCCAAAACCTTCTCTGGTACTAATCAAAATTTGGACATCTGCTGCGTTATATATCAGATTTACATGTTCAGGTGTAATACCATGACCAACTTTAAGATTTGATAATATGACTTTATCTCCCAATTCATATCGATTAACAAATCCTTTCAGGTCATATCCGCGGATTTCATGGAAATTACAATGGAAATACATCTTCGAATTTGGAATATTCGCCAATTTGAATGCTTCCATCGCCCCGCAAGGATTCTTCCTCATTCCATTCCGACTTATAAATAGTACCACGAATGCATTTTCATCACCAACCAATTGTTTTTTGAGTTGCTTTTTCGCTGCATCGCCCAGCGGTTTAAATACATTTGGTTCATATCCTGGATAGATTACTGTATTTACTAAGTCGCGCCCACAAAGATTTCGAATTTCATTTTTGCAAAAATTTGTTTGCCCAACGATATGATTGAATCCTCGCATTGTTTGGATCCAATCAATAGTTTCGAAAGGAGTTCGCATTATCTTGGGTGAGCCTTCACTATCTATTGGACTATACCATATTGATTGAAATGAGTTCCTTCCTTTAAATTTTGGAATATGGTAGCACATCCAAAGGTCACCTGTTGTCCACACAATATCAGGTTTAAATTTCGCAATCACATTCGGAAGTAAGTTAAGACCCCATTTGTCTCTTTGATCAACCACATTATGAACTTTAAATGGCATCTTTTCCATATCTCCTTTGGACCACCAACCTATATACTCTATTGAATGGCCCTGGGATTGCCAATGCATAGCAAGATGTTTTCCAATTGTTCCATATCCTGAAGTCAATGACGGATGGTCAGTTATCATCAAAATTTTGTATCGGTTCAAGGAAACCTCCCAACTATTTCTTTGCAGTATTGAATAAAATTATCATGCATTCTTGAATTTTTCGTTATTTTTGTAAGAGTCTTTTAATTGACAATTTGAATCTATCGAACCAGGTTATTTTTTTAAATTTAAAAAATTTTATACCTTTTGCTACGATAATCACTGGCCGGTTCATAATTCCAGAAAGCTCCGATCCTAAGTCAGCCACTTCATTACTATCATCGGTATTCATTTGCACTACGAGTACGTCATCTGTATCGTTTAATTCTGACAAATCATATACTTTGTATTTTCCTTTGGCCGAATAAATTTCAATCGGATCCAATTTGAACATTACTTCTCGCATGCGCCACCTTTAAGTTTTTTTATAGCGTAAATAAAATGTCTGCGTGCCCATTCTCCACTCCATCCTATTTTTTTACCAATACTTTCAAAAGAGGATTTGTTCATTATTTTATCCCATAGTATGATCAAACATGGCAATGGGATTTTATTTAATATCCTTGCGAAGATCAAGTGGTTCATGTTGATCCAAATCTTTCCTTCGTTTTTCTTTTCCATTTTCCAGGATTTCAAATACTTTTTTTCCGCGGATGATGAACTTGATTTTCCCGGATTTGTCTTTAATTTTTATTACATCCATCATTTATGTCTATTTATTATATTACGTGTGGTTTTTTCTGCGCAGCCCCATTTCTTTGATAGATCGGCGAGGCTCATATTGGCGCGTTCTTTGCAAAGCTGCTTTTCTTCTTCACATGTAAATTTTTGAATAGCATATCTATTATGGCAATATTTATTAAATGGGCACCATACAGAACACGTTCTAGATTTAATTCTTTGAGTATTGGCGTCCAGATTCTTTATAAGTTTCCCATATTTATGTATATAGCTTGCGAACGCTTTATGACTGGGAATCCCATAGTATATTCTTTGAAAAATAGCATTCTCGAACGCATAAACCATGTATGTTGTCATCTTTACGTCATATATTGATCTGTAATATTGATCCAACGCCAATGGTGTAAATTGTGCAAATCTTCTTTCGATTTTAGAGCTATCACGAAAGGGGAAACATTTGATAAATATCAATGTTCTGTCTGTTCTTGCAAATATTAAGTCTGTCCAAATTTCTACCTTTGCATTATCTAAATATTCAAAAGTAGTTTTTACTGATGTTCCGACTTCGCAATCGGAGTTATATCCATCTGCAAATTTGGAAATGATACTATATAGAATCATGGACATAACATCCGTATATTTTTTGTATCCCACAGGGAGATTTGGAATCGGGACTATATCTAATCCGGCAATGAATTCATATATCTTATTTTTTTCCACTGCAATATTTGATAGGAAAAGCGGTTTAGCTTGCTTCAAATATTTCCATAGTTCTTCCTGGATCAGTTTTTTTATATTTAATTCCGGCTTTTCGCTGGCAAATATGAAATAATTTGGACAGTACATAAAATTGCGAAGATCCCATTCGTCAGACAATTGCATTTGTCTCTCCGAGTTTCCTATTTGTAATCATTTTGCAATATTCGATGAATTCTTTGAGAGTCCTACTTCCTTTGGTTGTATTACATTGATTGCAAATTATCCAAATTGAATCGATGTTATTTATTTTTTCATTATTTATTCGATCTAATGTTGGGGAATTACTTCGCAATTTAGAATTATACCAATTTAATTTGCGTTCGCAGATTGGGCAATAAATTGTATTTTTAGCTATTTCATTAAGTTTATCAAGAGAAACATTAAGTATATATCCCTTCCTTTTATGACTTTGAATAGTGCTTCGTGTCCAAATCCGGTGCCGATTTTTCCGATCTCGCTCTTTTATTTTTTCCTTATTTTCTTGATAATATTTCAAATCTTTTTCTTTTATTTTTTCTTGATATTTTTGGGAATATTTTAATTGATATTGTCGATGTCTTATTTTTTCAGAATGATTCATGCCTTTTTTCCCTATTCTTAAAATCACCCATGCGTGGTCCGCCGCTAGAAGATTGATATTGTGATTCTTCATTTTCTTGTAATTCATAAAATTGTCCCATGTAATCTCTGAATTTGAAGAAAATCGTGCCTTTATAGTCAGTCTCTTTATTTTTTGCTATCATCAATTTTAGAATAGGCCGTTTTTTTGAAGTTCCAGATAGCTCATCTTGTGGAGATTCCATCGGATCATCCCAAGCCCATCTACTTTCTTTGTTCAAATGAAGATCATTATGCATTAACCATACATAATCTGTATCGTATGAAATCTGAACCGTGTCTTTTAAATCTAAAATTGTTGGCTCATCAAATATGGATTGGGATTTCCTTAATTCCACTGTCATGAATAGTGGGATATCATATTTGGTTGCAATATATTTTAATCTTTCTGAACATATTGTATTTTTAATTCTTGGATCATGACTTTGATAATCGGTTAGTTTATGGAAATTATCCAAAATAGCTATGACTTTTTTGCCCGGATAATCATTTTGACTCTGTCTAATATAACTTTCAAGATGATCTGTTGTCGTTCCATCCACAGCATCAAAAACAATAAATCTATGTTTCATTTCTCTGATTAGATCCCACCCATGACTCCATTTTTGCATTTCTTGTTCATTTAATCGCCGCGGTTTTCGAACCCTCGCTAGTGGCAAATCCTGTGTAACGCTTATGAGTCCTTGAAGAATTTTGCTTTTACTATCATCTATTGACATAAAGATCACTCTTACATCAGGATTAACAATTGCGATTTGGAACATCAAATATCGCAAAAATGCCGTTTTGCCAACACCGGGCGATCCGCCAATTGATATGAGACTCCCATATGTTGGCAATCCATCTAAAACCCTATGCAATTTGGGAAATATATCAACATTTTGTTTTGTTACTGGATCTGTCGTAGTGCCAAATTTGAAACCAAGTTCTGCTGGTTGGGTAAGTAATTTTTCTTTCAAAAGAACTATATCTTGCTCATACTTCGCCAATGGATCTTTTTTGACATTGAATGAGTCTTCAATCTCTTCAATTTTAATTAAGGAATCTGCTATTACTAGTTTTATATTTTCTCCCTTTTGGATTCTATTTCTCATTCCGTCTACAACATAATTTATTTTGGTAGATTTGACAGAATCCTTAAACATCTTCCTTCGATCAATTTCGTTCATTATAACTTGCAATGGTATATCAACTTTTCCTGATAAAATTTTGGCGAAGAGATATTGATGAACATTATCAACATCCGAAACTATTTTATCCACCATTTCATCCATGAATTTTGTTTTATCAGTAATATTTGAATGATCCAAAACCCATTCAAATGCTGTGAATTGCTTCAATTTCAGAAAATCTTCCAAGCTATATTCTCGAATATACTCGTCACCATCTTTCTTATCAGGAACGAATATAAATCGCATAGTTAGATCTGCTCCGCCACGGCAAAATTGATCTATAACTCTATTAGCGGCAGAAATTCCCGCGTCATCCCCGTCCATAACTAACATGTAGTTGCTGGCACTTGTTCCAATCAGTAAATCGAGATGGTGTCTTGTGAATGCGGTAGCACCTATTGCACAGCAATTCTTTAAACCGGCTTGCCATGCGGTAACACAGTCTCCGTAGCCTTCAAAAACATATATTGGACCAAGCCCACAATTAGTTCGACAATTGTGAAAATTATATAAGACATCACCTTTCTTATATATTTCGGATGTATGCGAGTTGTAAAATTTCTGAGAATCTTCTTTCGTTTTGTCATATTTTAAATTCCTCGCTACAAATGCTATTGGATTACCCTTTGCATTGCAAATAGTAAAAATTAAATTGTTTGGATTAAATAATTTGAAATTTAACAGTTCTACACTTGTTAAATATTCTTCGTTCCACTTTTCGAGCATCTGCGCCTTGTAAATATTATATGATTCTATTGCTCCAATTCCTAATTCCTTCGCAGTTTTCAATGTCCATAGATCTGGAAGTTCTTCAGGATCTGATGCTTCATGTTGATCAACATTCAGCCCAGCTTTCATTTTTGCAAAATCATTAAATCTTTGCTGAATAACTTCATCATTGGATGTAATGATTTTTGCTGCATCTGCGTATGCTCGCATCATTTTATATCGCTCTTCGGTATCTTTGTCCAACTTTTCTCTTTCATATTCAATCCCGAAGTGCTCTGCTAAGGCGGGAAGCACATCATTGAAAAACGTAGCACCGTCCAATGAAAGATTTTGTTCTTTGGCAAATAGATGAAATATATCGGCAGTCTGTCCGGACGTAAAGCAATGAACCAATGTTTCATCGGTTCCGGGCACAAAGCCTGCTGAGGGTGTCCTGTCTCCATGGGCATGTGTACAGCCCGGAATTGGACATTTGAAATTCCCGTTAACAGGTATCTCGATACCTTTCTCACACAAATATTCTTTTAGTTTTCTTTTTACAAGTTCTTTAGCTTCATCTTGAGTTAACATATTACCTCTTTCAGCTTAAATATTCTTTTCCTTGCGATTTTCACATACTTTTTATCAATTTCAAATCCTATGTAAAATCGACCTAGCTCTTGGCAGGCTACGCCAGTGGTCCCGGATCCCATAAACGGATCCAAGACAACATCAGTTTCATAAGAGAAAAGATTTATACATAATTTAGGGAGTTTAACAGGGAACGGGGCTGGACTTAATCTTTCCTTGTCAGTAGGAATATTCCATAATCCACTGGTGGCCATTATGAAATCTTTTTTCGTAATGGTCGATGTTCCGGAATTCTCCTTTTTCCATACATCCTTGTAAAAAATAAGAATTCCTTCATAGGGGGCGCTAACATAGGGCGCAGAAGCAGACATCCAACTCCCCCAAGCAGTTCTTTTGGGAATTGTTGCATCTGTCCATAATGCTATACTTTTAAAACGAAATCCAATATTTTGACAAATCCTACTTAGTTCCGCTAGACAAAAAGTAAATTCACCATTATTCGCTCCGACCATGCAATGATTCAAACATAATCTTCCATCTGGTTTTAATACTCTGTAAATCTCGCTCAGCCATTTTTCACACCATTCATAGTATTCATTCCAGGGCCTGGCGTCGTCATAAGTATCATATTCTATTCCAAGATTGTATGGCGGACTGGTTACGCATAAATGAATAGAATTATCTGGGAGCCCTTTCATCCCCAGAATGCAATCTTTTAAATAAATTTTATTGAGATGTTTTTTCATTTCGCTATTTTCTTCCAAACGTCCGTCTCTTTTTATAAGGTCGTTTGCTTCGTCTTGGCTTAACATCTTCTTCCTCTTCAACTTTTATTTTCTCAGTCACAAATTTTTTCCAATCCACTTGGTGAGCTTTGCGTTCGCCAATATATGAACCTTTGGTCCCCCTTATTGTAACGGAATTTTTCCCATCATAAAATATAGCAATATCATCAATGGTGTCAACTATACTCAATAATTTATCTTTGGTTAGTCGTTCTATTTTCAGATAATGTTTGGCAATTTTATTATATAGTCTGGGAATTTTTAATTCTTTGGTGCTCATTTTTCCTGGATTCTTTTTTGATATTGCACTTTCATAAATTCTCTGAATTTTGCAACATTTGCGGAATTTATTGGAGTCTGAATTTCGGCTTTGTTACACCATTCTGCAAGATCCGCGGAGCTCATTTCGAAGAGATTAATTATGCTTGCCATTTTATCTCCTAGAAGTCCAAGCTGTTGATAATCGACAAGTTCAGGATATTTCTTTTCCAAAATTACCGCAGGACCACTAATTTTCTCTCCATTCAAAACGACGCTTCCATCCGAAGCTTTGCTATATGTATTTTCTTTATCTGATGGCCAATAAACCTCTTCGCAAATACCAAAATAACCAAGCGCTTTTTTTGTTCCATCTACTGCGGCCTTCTTATACATGTCACAGGCCTGCCCCGCTTGCAAGTTGTTATCTTCTAATTGGGATAATGGTTTCCTTATTCCTTGCGCATAGCAGTGATCTCTAAAAGAAGCTCCGCCAATGCATTCTCTCCACCCTAAACCGGGCACCGTCACTCGGACTAAGGCAAAGAATACAATGTCGAAATCTAACATTTTTTCGCTCCACGCCTGGACAACTTCACATGACCATTTGTTATTTAATTTGATGTTTGCTTCTTTGATGGTCAGTGATGCCGGCACGTAGTTCTGATTTTTATAATTTTTTTTGATAAATCGCCGATTAACTGGTTTTTCCAAGTTGTTAGTAGACGGCGGATTATCCCAAAAACATGAACTATCCATGATTTCTCCTAACTTTAATAGGTTTCTCATTCTCTATATATATTATTTATCAAACCATCCAAAATCGACGAAAATTTTTGTGCGAAATAGAGTATTTTGATAAATAATATAGGTAGAATGAAGAAGATAGTTTTCATGCGAGGGAGTGAAACCTATGGAGATTACAAAACAGTATGATAAGTTAAGAGATTTAGCTACGTACATTGAGTCATGTTTAGTCGAATATGAAAAATTAGGTACTAAGTTAATTGAGATCCAAGTGCAAAGAGACTTGCATGCGGCTCAAGAACAACCCGCTACTGATCAAATAGAAGAACTTATTGAATTAGAAGAATTAGTAGAAAAACAATTGTCACTAGTTCTGTATACTGCAATAGGAAAAGTGAATGAATTCAAAAAGGAAGTAGAATGAATTTCACAAATATCATAGATAAGGCAATATATGACCGAATTGTGAATAGAGAATCTAAACCCAGGGATGACCATAATTATTGGCCGAGCGAAGCTTCAATAGTATTGCCGGATAAATTAGGAAATCCATTTGTCCATGGAAAATGTATGCGCGCATGTTTTTATGGAATTAAACAATATAAGATTACCAATCATATGACTCCTAATCAGATGCGCAAAATTGAAACTGGTAGAATAATTGAACAGCAAGAACATGAATATGCTCGCGATGCCGGCATATTAGTGGATCATAATATTAAGAAAAAAAAGCAATATGGAACTATTTGGATTAGCTCTGAAATTGATGCGCTATATAAAGATGACGAAAATGATATTATCATTGATATCAAATCCTATTATGGATATCTGGCTAAGAGAGATCTTGAAGGCAACATGAGAAATATTGGACGGCCGAAGTTAGATCATGTCCTTCAATTGATGCTTTATTTGGATATCTTCGATAATGTCCCATATTCAAAACTTCGATACATTGATCGAGGTGATATGAACATCGTTGAACATAGAGTCGAACTTAAACCCTACAGAATAAAACAGGGTGATCAATATATCGAAGATAATATTGCAGTAATTAATGGCGAATCTGATATAAATATTTCAGTTTCAAGAATTATTCAAAGATATAATCAGCTTGACCAGTACATGAAATCAGATACTCTTCCTCCCAGGGATTACCGGCCGGTGTACAGTAAAGATCACATTAAATATTTAGATCAGCTTGGTAAACTATCAAAAACCGCAAAACTGCGGGCAAAATCTGGGAAATCATTATGCGATTGGCGCTGCAGTTACTGTACTTTTCGTAATCAGTGTCAGAAAGATGGATAATGTCTTATCATAAATCCACCAAAAATATTATAAAATCCAATAGAAATCGAGCATTTAAATTTAATTATAAGTATATGACCAATGCATTAGCATATGTTATTGGAGCCTATTTAGGCGATGGAAGTATTTGTTTTAATAAACCTCACGGAAAACGCAAGCATGCTAGTGTTATGTTCCAATTGCAATCAATTGACCTTGATTTTGTAAAATATTTAGAATTGAAATTACTAAAATGTGGAATTAAATCAACTACCCATTTATTCCCTTGTAATTGTAATAAAAATTCTAAACCAAAATATATGCTAAGAGCCTGCCACACTGCATTTTGCAAATGGCTATATAAACTTACTAATGGTAAAGCCCAAATTCCTAACTTTGATCGAAAATCCCATATTAAAAGTTTTCTGATGGGACTATTCGATTCTGAATTAACTGTTTGTATGTTAAAATCGGCTCCAACCCGAATCAGCCCCCTGTTAAATTTTGGAGTAATAGATAATTGGATTTACAATATTCATGAATTATGCCAAGAGATTAATTTAATAGTTGGTAAAATTTATTCAGGACACATGAAAGCCGTTCCAAAATTTAAAAGATTCAATATCAATGCTCAATCTTTTATTCAGAACGGCTTCAAATTATCAATTGCTAGAAAGCAAGCTATGTTGAAACAATATCAAATTCATTTAAATAAATGCTAACGAAGCATCCTGCAATTTTAAGAATCAGTGTCAGAAAGACGGTTAAGCCTTGAGAGATCTACTTCTTCTGCATCAACTATTGTAAAGTTTAAATTCAAATTCCTAGTTAGATTCCCCAATTGATTCTCCCAATAATATTCCCACATTGTATCGTACATACTGCTTACCAATTCGTTAAGCATTTCATAAGCCAATTCATCTTTATCAACTTTGTTTAATCCATCAATTTGGCCTAGAACTTCATTAATGATTTTTTCTGCTCGGGTTCGTCGATATTCGCCCAATTTTTCGTTCATTGCTTGCATCAACGTTTTAGATTCTTTTACTTTGAATGATTCAATATCCTTCCAAAGTTCAGGCGCATAAACATCAATGTACGTGTTAACCACACGGTTAATAAAATCATCGTAATTCTTAATCATATTCTTTCCTCCTTATCTTGGAAATTTTATTTCAGTAGTCATCTTTAATTTCTTCAAAGCATATCTAGCCTGCTTAATTACATTTCTTGGCTGGATCTTTAATTCTGCGGCAAGTTTATCCACTCCCACTGGGGGGCAATCTAAGCCGATTAAATTCGATAATATATACTGATGACTTTTCTTCAGATTTTGCATTTTTCGTTTTATTATAGCTTTTAGAATCAGAATGTATTCATTGTTGGAATTCCCATAATCAACTATATCGAAAATCGGAACCATTTCACCCTCCTCATTTTCCATTTCAGAAATATATTTAGGAGATTCCATATCTAAAGGATTAACTAAATTTCTATTTTCTATTTGTGATTTCCTATTAAGATCCTTTTCAATCTCAATATGAGCCGCATATATTTTATGTGGGATTGTTATAGGGAAATCGCCCCTTATTAATTTCATTGCTTCATTATGGACAAACCAAGTTGCAAGTGTTCCGAATTTAAATCCCAAATATTTACTATATTTTCCACTTGCATTAATCATTGCTAAATATAATGTTTGAAATACATCTTCAAATGGGGTATTTCCCGAATATTTATAACAGTAAGGAAGTAATTGCTTTATATTTGCTCCAATTAAATAATCTCTCGCTTTATAGTATTGTTTCAAAATTTTTGTAATTTCGAGATTATTATATTTTTCGTTGTAATTTCCAGCAATTTTTGCAACAAAGGAATAATCTAAATTTAAACTCTTTGCTTCATTAAATGTTGGGTGTTTTAGATATTTATTAATTTTTCCTTTTATCATTTGCGGCATCATGGAATCAATTGTTATATTATCTATCCAACTTTGGCCCTTTTTGCCCGCACGATTGCCTTTGGGTAAATTGTCTAAAGACTTTTCAATGCTGCGATTAAATAATATTTTATTATATAATCTTTTAAGTAGCAGGTTTCTACAATTTTCCATTCTTTCTGCTAATTTTAGTTCTTCATTTAAACTAAGAGGGGGCATAGATAATCTTTCTATATTATTTTTTAAATAATCTGGAATATTCATATCAATATTCCTCTCGATTTAATATTATAATATCTTCTTCGTCTTCTTCATAGAACAGATTTTCCCATGCATAATTTCCTTTTATATATCTATCAACTGCTAATGTTTGAGATATTTCCTCGTTATATTTTTTCCAGTTTCCGAGATGCCCCCAATCAAAATGACAATAGAAACATAACAATATTCCATTTTCTGCATCATTTGTGCCACCTTCTCCCCATGGAATAATATGGTGACATTGGCCTTTATATGTTCCACCACAATGCTCACATTGATAATTGGCCCTTTCCCTGATCTCCTTTTTCACTTGATATGGAAAATCTCTACCCGGATTTGAAATTACATGATCAGAGCTTGGATCTATTCTTGGAAACATACTTTCGTATGGTACTAGTGGATGATTGATTTTGTGGCCAAACTTTTGTTCATCTTTCTTTAATTCTTTGTTTATTATACTCCGTCGTTTATATTTGTCAAATGGAATTTCCACAGGATAATCTTTCCGTGTATATTTCTGCAATTCATGTCTTACCCACCAAGTGGCAAATGTACCAAAATGAAATCCCATGGTACTGGAATATTTCCCGCTTAATTTGATCATCGCAAATATTGTTGTCTGAAATATATCTTCAAATGGAGTGTTTCCTGTATATTGATAACAAATTGGAAGTAACTTTTTAACATTAGATTTTATAAGTTTATCTCTAGCATCATAATATGTGCTCAAGATTGGTTTAATCTTAGAATTTTTAGATTCATTTTCTGCAATCTTTGATATATAAACATAATCAAATCCAATTTTATTTGCCAATTGTAGACTTGGATTATTAATATATCTTTTGATTAATCTAATTAATTCCTTAGTTCGCATAGTTTTTGCAGTAAATCCATCCAGCAATATATATCTGGATTTCAGATGAATCTTTCTAATATCTTCCGTAAGATTATCAATGAAATATCTTTTATTATAAATTTGTTCCAAAATCTTATCCCTACAATTTTCCATAATCGTCGCCAAAGTTATTTCTTCTTCCAATGACAAGCTAGGAATTGCAAATTTCTCTATTTGTTTTCTGATATAACTTGGAACATGCTTTATCCACTTTTGTTGCAATTGATCTATAGTAGGAAGAATATCCCATTTTCCTATATGCATTTTATCCCCCCATGAGTTGAAATGCCGTTTCCCGGCCTTAGATAGATACGAACTCCGTCAATTTCAACTAATATTGAGGATGAATTCCTTTCCTTAGCTTCCTGTACTGATCTATCATCTTTTCGTATTCTTCATCTGTTGGTAATGCTCCATATGTAAAATGTTGATCCATAGTTATTTATTCACCTCCAAATAAATCATTTTGGTGGATTTCTTCCAACCCAAATAATTTCAACGCTTTATATATTTCTTGAACATAATACTTATGATCAATCTCAGTTTTATCAGTTACCAATGCGGATATATTATAATTGTTCCCTTTTGTAACCGCGTATTCAAGCTGCATTCCCAGATAGGGCTCAACCTCGAGGGTTTCCCTAGCTTGTTCTGCCAATCTTCTCTGTAAACAATTTTCATTTACATAATCGGAAATTGGTTTATTAATTCTCGTTGTCATAATAAAATAATTCAATGGATACTTTTCCAAATCCATGTATTTTGATACTGCGGCCCAAATTATATCTCTATCTTCTTCCTCCAAAATCATATCTGCAACCATGGTCAAGATCTTATCATATAGCAGGCAATGCCGCGATGATTTAAATGCGACACCATGGAATACAATCCTGCCTTCTTTGAGTTCCCTATACAGATAATTCTTAGACAAATGAAAGTACCCCGACCCGTAAACCTCTCGGTCCAAATTCACTATAAGATCCTTCACAGAAGTAATTGGTCGGATCAAATCATAAATATATTTTTCTGCATCCTCAACGTTGATATCGGAATCGGCGTACACGCCATCCGTATCTACTTCAACAACTCTATCGCGATACTTATCAACTAGTTGCCTAATTATCCATCGACAAATTCCTACAATAGCAATAGCTGTGCTCAAATCTCCATATTCTGTGCTACCAAGTCCTTGAAGACCATAGATTGAATTAACCTGAACCTTAAGGCAATCTGTAATGGCTTTTATTTTGTTTGCTTCATCCAAAGAAGCATCTTTAATCTTTTCTTTCAATTTAAATCTATTATCCATCAACAATCGAAGCTCATCTGAAATTAATCCCGGTTTAGATTGGTCGACTTTGATAATTAGATTCTTTTTAAGATTTTTATCTGGAATTTGCAACCATAGCTGATTATTTTCTAACTTAAATTTAAAATCATCTTCGTTGGTAAATTTCCTTTTTTTAACCAATCTTGTAGTTTCTGGGGACAAATTGAAATTTACCATTGTTGATGGATAGAATCCAGAGAAGTCCAGTTTATAAACTTTGCTTATAAATCCATGCTTCAGGATATCAACATATGCCGCTTGATATTTACCCTCCAATTCATGATATCTTTTGAAATTGGAATCTAATGGTATATATCCAGCATTTCTCAATTTCCTTGCAGACATTATTTTTGGCACAAATGAAGGATAATCATTTATAATAAATTCAAGAGGAATTCCCATGATCTCCGCGGTACTTAGATGCAAGGGCATATAAATTTTATATAATTCCCATAAAAGACTTACATCCGATTTCTGATATTTTCTGAGCTTTTCGGTTCCAATCAATTGTTTGGTGTTAGTAAGCTCTTCATTGGTTAATTCTTCATGAGGAATTTTAAACCATTCAGCTACTGTTTTCAATTTCTTATTCTTGATGCCCAGCAAGCTTTGATCCCTATCGGTATCAGCATCGAAAATATCATAATGTACATGGCCCGGAATCCGAAATGCCCCTTTATCCTCCCACTTGGATGGAATCCTTGAGAAATCCGATAGATTGATACCACAATATTGCGATCTGGTAATTAGAAATGGAATGTCAAATCTTCTACCATTATAAGTTATCAAAATATCCGGATTCTTTTCCCTAAAATATTCCAAAAATTCTATTATAATCTTTACATCAGGATATGGGCGCTTGAGATCTTCCAGCGAAACCTCAAATACAACCTCTGGTTCGTCCATATACTTTGCGCCAATACATATAATGGGACTATTATTCGGGTTCGGAAAAATTCCGGAGCCATTAGTAAGAACTTCAATATCAAGTGCCATAACATCTGGCGATCCATTCTCATACTTTCTAAAAAAATCTGGATGATCAACAAACATTGCTTCAAGAAATCTGAGATAACTCACATTATGTCCCGAATTCTTCAAGTTAATCGCTTTTTCTGCCGCGTCTACGTCGCTTCTAAATTCATATACATATACATTCTTCTTAGTTTTTGAACCTAAGTCAATAAGTTTCAAGCTTTTTGAAGCAGATTTTGATTTTTTCGTTGTTAAAATATATGGCATCATAGGAGCAGAAACTTTGGTAAGACGCTTTCCATGCATTATCAAAAGCTGATGAGTATAATAGACCGTCAGGGGAACCTTCATTTAACTTCCTTTTTTCCAGAGTTTTCTTTTTTTTCCTTGCAAAATGTGCAAATATCGACCACCTCATGAGCATGCGCCGCACATTCTGGAGTTGGCGGCAATTCACATCTTTTACACCATTGCCATAAATCACTCTCAGCAGTAATTGTTCTACCACACAAACCACATTTGCCATTAGACATTGCTATTCCTTAGTATTATAACATTGTAATATCCTGGACAATCTAAGAATTTAAGCGATTTAATTTCTTTCGGATCCATATCAGTAACAAGAGTTGTTTCTCCAAATATTACGCATTGATAATTTCCTTTAAGACGCTCAGGATGATGCCATGAATCAAACTTAAACAATACTTTTCCAAGTCCTGCGTGACATCTAAACCACTGTCCTATATAGGCTTTTTTCATAAAAATAATTCCAAATATTCTACCGAAGGATACATTTTTATGTTCCTCTTTTCTAAGTAATATTGCAACTCTGAAAAATTAAATTGCCCATCCTCAAATGGAATCCTAAATTTAATTTCTTCTCTATTTTCAATACAATAAAGATATATATAATCCACATATCCATAAGAATATGTTGAACTTCCATAATTTGGATCATATTCAATTGTATGAATCGACACACCCAGTTCTTTAGCAAACGCTATTCTATTCAGATGTAATAGTTTTCCAGTCAAAGTTTTCATCAAATGGGAGAATAAATATATTTAGATGAAGTAGGAGAGAAATAACAGAATAATTAAATAAATCTACCCAGCTATCGACAAAAGATTCATTTTGTGGATCATCTCCCCGGGCATATAAATTTAGAAGTCTAGCAACTTTATCATTGGTTCTTACCAATACTCCAAATTCTCCAAATTTTGTAATATTTCCATGACCATAATCGTGTTGTTTCTTAAACATTAATTCTAAGGCATCGCATATAACAACGGATCTTATTTCTTCAACAGGTCTGTCTTTAATTGTTGATTGCTTAATCAAACAATGAAGTGATAGTGTAGCAATTTTCGACCATCCAAAGAATCTTTGACGCTTGCCCGCTTCATCATTTTCCATATGTTTATGGACTCTTGATAGAAGCGAATCTATGTCGCTTAGATAATTCTCTGGATTCAAAAAGTCATTGTATTCAAGCGCAGACAGATATTTCTCCGCCACTAATATGCATGCCCGTTGAAATGTTTTAGGCAGCATATTTCCTCCAAAAATTAGATTTCAAACTTAATTCTTATATTATGCTGGTGCTGGCCCTTCGTCCTCTTTAGGTACGGACGTTTCTTCTGCTTTCGGAGTCTCTTTTTCCTCTGTCCCATCGGTAGTACCAAGATCCGCCTTCAAATTAGAAAGCTCCTCTTGAGATACAACTTTTGGTTCTGGCTGCTGGCCCGGAACGATAATCTTGTTCTGATCCTGCGATTGCTTTTGCTGTTCTTCGATAACCTTTTTCAGCTTCTCTGCTTCTACTTTTATTTCTTCATCAGTAAGCACGCCCTTGGCTTTCAATGCCTCGACTATTGCGGCGACGCTGAAAGAAATCTGATTCAACGCACCAAACATATTCCTTTCCATGTTGGACAAATTTGGCATGAGCATATCCCTAAATTGCTCTAACTGCCGGAGCCTTTCTCTTTCTGACAATGTATTTGCATTTTGCTGCATTTTACAATGCCTCCTTCTTTGTTAATGGTTTATTTATCTCATCTTCTACTTAAACTTCGACATCATCAAGTAGACTTTCATAACAATGTGGGCATTCAATTTTTTGAACATCGTAGTCACATTCAACTTTGCCATATTCTACAATTTTACCATCTTGCAAATTCGCTTTCTGTTTACACATAGAATATACATTAACATATTTCAGTTCTTTTCCGCATTTAGGACATTTCATATCTATTCCTTAATTCTTCGGGTTTCCAACACCTTATATGTTATCCCACTACGTTTGTTCCCACAATCTTCGTCAATTTCTGTAAATGATTTGGTGACTCTGCCAATAATCACAACTTTCTCACCTGGCCTGAAGCAACCTAATGCATAATCACCTGCGCACGTTTGTTGCTTCTCATGTGGGTTCCAATTGACTATCACATTTCCGCGAAGTGCTTGATTTTCTAATCCTACTCTAAAAAGCCGACCGTCCAGTCGCTTTATTTCACTTTTTAATCTTCCGATATACTTTTCGGGATCCTTAATTTTCTTCTTTTTCATCATTTTCTGGCTCCAATTTCAATAATTTTTCGATTTCTTTTTCACTTAAGGAATCTAGAAACGCTTCATATCCCTGGATCTTTTTATCATTATAGATATACCAACTGCCTTGCTTTTTAATATCACCCTTTGATAGTGCTTCTTGAACCGCAAGCCGGGATACTGAAATACCCTCTCCATACACAAATGGAATTCTAAATTGCGCCAACTCATTGGCGCCCAATTTGGTTTTTTCCACCTTGATAACCATGCTAAATCCAATAGGATCTTTCCCTTTCATAGGCCAATCTGCTTTGGGCCCCCGTCTCATTCTAAGAGTCAACGAATTGTAATGATGAAGAGCATTTCCTCCAGAAATAGTTTCAAATCCTCCATATGAGCCCAGGTCTGCCCGTACCTGAGCTATCAGGATAGTTGCACAGTTTGCCTTAGCATTTTTGGATGTACTCATCCTAAAGAACTGAGACAACTTTCTGGCTATCAACGCCATTGTGTCCTGGTCCAAATCTCTTGTGGTGCCATCCTTGTTTTCCAACTCTCCCTTAGCTGAAATGGCAGCAACACTATCAATGACAATTAGATCTATTGCTTTGGTATCCAACAAGGTAATAACTGAATCCAAAGCTTCCTCAGCATTGTCACCAGCTATAATAATAAGGTCATCAAGATTTACACCTTGTTTCTCTGCCCATCTTGGATCGAAAGACCTTTCCAAATCTAAGTAGGCGCACATCTTCTGTTCTTTCTGCGCCGCGGCGACACACCTTAAAGCTAGCACCGATTTGCCTGCACCTTTTGGTCCAGCAAATACAATGAATCGGCCCCGCGCTATTCCACCATTAAGAAATTCATCTAACTGAGGAATTCCGGTTGAGTAAAATTTTATCTTGAGTCGTTCTTCAATATCGCTAGCGAATCCTATTGGCAAATCTGGATCGCATTTCTTTCTGATCTTTTCCAAAGCTTTTAGTATCTTGGCTTTTTTCTCATCAATTTGCATTTTCGTCATTTTACCTTCCTTCTCATTTCTCACTTTTCAGTTTCGTCCGATAATATTTAGTTGAAGCATCACATTCACGGGGTACTATAGCTTCAATAATTTTCATATTTGCTCTAGCAAGAGCTTCACGTTCATATTCTCTAGCCATCGTATTCCACTCTTCCGGAGTCGGAGATGATCCGGAGATAGGTTTGCATTCATCATCTTCCAAACGTTCTACTTTGCATTTTTCATTCATTATTTTACCAACCTTTCGAATATGATCATTTTTCTTCCACTAATTTTATCAAAGACACTAAATCATCCCAGCGCAAAATACCAACTTTTTCTCCATCCGAATTTTCAAACACCCACAAGGGATTTTTACCTCGCTGGAGACATTCTCTTTCCAACTTATCAAATATCTTTTTAGTCAATATGATATTTGGTTTGTTGCGGAATTTACATTCTATAATAAAATCGCCGGATGGCCCCAGTGATTTCGACCTGACATCAGCCTCTCCATGAACTGAGCCACTGCCCTTTGTAACATATCCTTTGGGCCAATCTGCGGCAACCCGATTTTCTAATTTTTTATCTCTTTTTAATCTCACCGCGTTCCTTGGCTATATATTCGGCAATTTGATTTAATATATTATTTGTTTCCCATTTACTTTCAGTAGATTTTAAATCATCCACGTAATTAAGCAATTTGCTTTCTATATATGGAAACTTAGAATAAGATATTATATCTTTTTCGAGAGCCAAAATAAAATTGCCATAATCGTCATATTTTTTTGCTATTGATGATCTTTTGATTTTTACAATCAGCTCAATAATATTATCAAGTAATTTTTCAGCTTTTTCCAGTTGAAACTTTGTGAGTCTAGTATTTATTCTACGTTGCCTTGCAAGCTGCCTACCGCTCATGCCTTCTGGAACCTTTGTAATATTGATCATTGCTTCATCAAAATTTTACATCGTTCCCAAGGAATTTCTGTGAAGTATATCGCTCCATTTTCAATTTCATGATGAGTAGTCTCAATACCAAGATCATCTGTTTCTGCGCTCATAACGCTGCATCCCTTGATTGCTATCACAGCAAAATAATATCTATCATTCTCTTTGTCTATTAATACCTGGGAAGTTATCTCTTCGCGACTATGCCCAGAAACTGTAGTTTCAATCTCTTCAACAGAATTCATTTCCCAAAGCTGAGGCATATTGTCCTGAAGAGCCGTCTTTCCATCATCTGATTCTTTTAAATCTCCAGCATGGAGTTTAGCAAGAACATTACTACTGGCTTCGATGACTGCCAGATTGGCAACGCCCTTTGGAAGATTTCCTAATGTCCAGATTCTTTTCATTTTTCCTTAATCGTATCTCCCAATTCATCAATGGTAAAACCGCAATCATGGTCTGCATTTTCAGAGCATTGAACTTCAGTATGAATACTTTCTCCCGGAATATTTTCCTCATATGGAACTCCAATTTCTCCGGTTTCCTCATCAATTGGGGATTTAGAATATGTAGCTTCAAACAATTCTAATTTTGCTCCGCATTTTTTACATTTAAAATTCTGTTCTGACATAAATATCCTTTTCAATTCAGATTTTTTGTTCTATATTCCTTTTTTCATAGCTGTCTCTTTTTATACGTTTCCGATCTTTAATTTGTCCAATAAGTCTATTCAATTTCTTCTTAAGAGGAATACGAATAAGATTTATTATATCGGTGCAAATAAAATAAAATATAAGCCCTACAAGGGTATTTACAAATCGTTCCTTCTCGCTTGTTCCAGTGAATGTACCTACTTTCCTATAAATACTCAATTCTGTATCCCTTCTTGTGCTTTAGCTATAATGTTCTTCACTTTCTTAACTTTTTCCAGCATTTTTACATGCTTTTCATGATTCTTTTTTGCTTCGTTTAGAACTGGATCATTATCAGAATCAAAATTATAATATCTATCGTCTAAAATCCCACTCTTCCACTTCCTAAAATCTTCCATATCCCCGGTATCAACTTCGTGATTCGAATCAATAAACAATTGCCTCTCCCAAAATTTTGTGAATGCATAATATGCAACCAGAAAAGCTTCTAGCTTTGTTTGCGATAAGAGTAATCCAAGCTGATTTGGATTGTCAATACTGGAAGCTTGCTGCAACAATTTTGATGCAATCTCCGCAGAACTTTCTTTAATCCACTTAGATAATATTGGTTCATTCTTTTCCAAGTAGTTATGCATTTCTAACCCAGCTTCGGGATCAAGAAGCAATTTATTTAAAAATTTCTGGGCTTCTTCAATATCTTCCCGTGACACAATTCCTTCTGGAATCATCGATTTGCCTCCATTTCATATTGCTTAATAGCACCCAATAAAGCTAAAGATATGATTTTCGCATCAATGAATCCATTCTTTTTGATAACAAAATACACCCAATTGCTGTCAATCTGAGATGAATATGTTAAATATGGATCCTTAGTATGGGCCATCTTTTTCATATCATACTCTATTCTTTCAAAATCCTTCTTAGAAATAGGCTTGGTGTCGGCTATTTTACAATTTTTTATATATTCTTTATAGAGAGAAAATATTTTCATGAATAATTATCTTCCAAATATGATCTTATATCTTCGCACATTTCCGCTACAGATTCCGTGCCATACTTTGCGTGGAATATTGGCTCTATTTCAACCACTATTTCTTCTCCGTCATATCTTGCTACAAAAGGAATATGTTCCCTTTTCGTGTCAATAAAACCCTCATAAATCGTACCGGAGAATTCAATCTGGACACTCCGCTCTAGCTCGATAGGATCATTAAAATCCGCGCCGTCAAATTTATTCATGGTTTTTCCTCTGTTCTATTGATATTATTTATCAAATCTCCCAATTTTGACGAAAGTTTTTCTAAAGATTTGCATGCATGTCGCGTCTCGTAGTAGCGAACTGAATCTTTGTAACTCCAAGACTATCAAAGCGATAGGAGGCTCTAACAGCATATTCCGGTTGAGCTATATATGCCCCACAAGCAGCTACCAGCACCTTTTGACGATATTCGGAATTGCCAATCAGTTGCTCCCTATACATCATTTGGGCCATCTTAAGATGATGGTGACCACAAAAATATGCATCGGCTACCCTAAGATTTACCATATTTAACATTGACCGGAGTTTACCTACCGGACTCCTGGCTCCACCATTCCCATGTTCTGCCCAAATATTGTATATTATGGGTTTTGCGTTTTTGTTTTTCTTCAGACGCAAACGCAAATACCCGCCATATCCAAGAAATGAATCCTTCAATCCAAGTGCTTGAGCTACGGCACCGTCCGGACAAAAATCTGCAGCTTTCACTGATCTGTAACTATGGTTCCCATCTACTGAACAAAGAATCTGATTCTTTATTGGTTCCAATATTTCTGTAGCAACCTCTCTTTGTTTCTTCGGAGACGGAATAGCAAGATCATATGGCGATCCTTTTGAACCAAGAATTATATTCTCTGTCAGATCTCCCAATAATACGACTCCGTTACCTGGATGATGGGAAATATAATTAACCATTTCCCGGCATTTGTCTTCAACAAAGCAGCCATTTCCTACATGAAGATCCCCCAATAAATATATAGTATACCAGTCATTGCGGCACGTTACGTCCTTCGTCAGAATCGTGCCTTTTCTGAATTCACTCATTTGATTCCCCTTTCTTATCGATTACCTTAAATTGTTCATACATCGCATGGATGTAATGAATTTTACTGAGTACATGGTATTGGCTATTGCCAATCCATACTCTTTGACCAACATATAGATCATTAATTATAGGAAATTTAGCAATTACTTGGACATCATATTCATAGTATCGCTCCCGGTATTCGTCCCTACTCTTTATCCTAAATCTATTTATATACATAGCATTGGAATTCTTCATTTGGAATGAACCAATGAGTTTGATTATGGTTCCGATGCAATGGCCTTGATAACTCATGTTGTCTCCATTTTAATTTAGTGCGCATCTCCATAATGGAATTAACTACTTTCTAGCTGTTATTGTAACTTCTCTCACCTTTTCTTGATATTGACCACATATTTTTCAATCTTTTTATTCTTTAATACAAATTTTATTTTGGATTCGCCGTATTTAATTCGGTCAATAATTTGTGAATTCACCATGGATTCAATATCTTTAGGAGATTCGGCTTCCTTGGCAATAAATCGTATAATAGCTGGCTGAATTGTAATCTTCACCGATTTATTTTTTAAATTTGAAATAAATTCTGAAATCATCTTCTTACAGATTCCTTTCAGAACTGTTTTATCTAATTTGTTGAATCCTATTATCTTACCAAAGAATTGGGCATCTGGATCGGCTTCCATATCCTTAGTATCTATTGGATTGAATCCCAACGTCTTGGTTTTTACATCAGGATGGCTTCCAATCACAATACAGTTTCTGCAATCAATACTCTGTCCATTTGAATCCTGAATTTTTCCCTCTTGAATCATTTCCTTGAAGACCGCTTTAACGCTATCTATACCAAGATGAATATTCTCCAAGTATATGATACAGCTAGGATTATCACGAACAAACGAAGTCAGGAGTCCCCCGCTTTCCCATCCAATATAGCCGGGAGGAGCCCCTATTAGTCTGGTAATCTGATGCCTCTCAGAAAACGCATCCATATTGAAATAGAGAAAATGATCTTTTTCATCTCCAAACAATATCCTAGCAAGAGACCGCGCAACATATCTTTTACCACAATTATCTGGTCCGGCGAAAATAAATGCTGATGCGCATCCTGCAGTTCTATATAAGTTATTCTGGCTTGCCAGATGAGAGCAGATGTGCGATAATGCTTTATCCTGACCAAAAATACTTGCTTTCATCTTATTATACAGCGTATTATGATCTATTAATGCAACATCATCCAATTTAGCAATAGTTTTGATGACATCAAATAGATCTTTTTCGGTTGCTTCGACAAATGAAATCTTCGTCGGTTTACGGGATGCCATAACATATTTATAGAACTTTCTTTCTCTCAGATAATCAAATAAATTCTTGCTGGGTTTACGTTGATGTCTCATAGCTACTAGCGAGCAAAGCTCATCTAATAGATCTATCGCTTTATCTGGAAACACTCCTTTAATATATCGTTCGCAAAGTGATATCATATGATTCAATAAGTATTCTGGAACTTTAACTTGATGATGTTGAGAATATATCTCGGACAATTTCTTAAGAATTTCATATGTTTCTTCATAGTTTGTTTCGTCTAAATCAAGCACTTGAAACCTTCTTCTAAATGCTTCATCTTTTGCAAAATTCTTTGCGTATTCATCTCTCGTTGTGGCCCCAATACAAATAAATCTCCCACTTGTCAAGTAAGGCTTTAATGCCTGGGCAATTTCTCCTGTGTGACCAGACAGCAGTTGGTGAATTTCATCTATAAAAAGTATTACATTATTATCTAATAATTCACTTATTACTCTTTGCAGTCTGAGTTCTAAATCTCCTCGCATCCTTTGCTCGGAAGTTATATTTGTTATGCTAAGATTAATAATTCTTTTGCCCAACAATTTATATGGTACATCTTCGGAAACAATCTTTTGAGCAAGCAATTCAACAAGCGTTGATTTTCCCACTCCAGCTTTCCCAAGAATAACAACGTTGTTTTTCTTTCTTCTAAGCAGGACTCTGATCATAGTATCTAATTCATGTTTTCTTCCAACAACTGGATCTAACTTATTCTTCTTAGCCAATGCTGTAATGTCCTCTCCAAAACTATCCAAAAATGGAGTTGTTCGAATTTTCAAATTGTCGGGAATACCAATATGAGAATCCAAAAAATTTGCAACGCCGTTAATTTTTCTAATAAGACCAACCAGTGTCTCCAGAGTTATAACCGGTTCGTCACAATCCTTGATTAATGTTATCCCCGGAACTTTGAGATCTGCATCCTTCCTTAAGACTTTTAATTCTTCTTTGGAAATTTCATACTTAAGTTCCTTAATCAGAGCAAGGAACAAATCCAAGATTGTAAAATTTTCTGGAAGAGACAACGACAATTTTTGAACTTTAGGGCTGTACAATTTCATCCGCGCCACTCCTTAACTGATTAGAGATTACCAATTTTTCAACCTGCCCAACATCCAGCGTCCTTTGGACTCGATTTGTTCCGAAGAATGTAAGGATTCCATCAATGGATTTTTCCATAATTACTTCTTTCATCATGTTCAAGGCAACGTTCGCGCCTATATGATTTATATATAAGTTCTGGGCGTCATCTGCACATGATTCATCTTTCTTGGCGGTCAATAGATTCGGAAACACGTCTACCAACTTGGGAGAACGTCGGTTTCTGCGATCATACGCAATTTGTAAATAAGCCTGGCCAGCTTTTCTTTCATTCCCAACGTCAAGATACACTCCCGAATAGGCTATTTTATTTGAGATCTGAACTCTTGTCTGAGAATCATCTACAAATGCAACCACAAATTGCTCATAGCGATATTTATATTTCTCTATATGATAAATCATAAAATCAGATATATTATACGCGTTCCCATATCGGATCGCCAATATTTCAGCTTTTGCCTTACCTACATCTGAACTAATGAAATTTTGTCTTTCGATATTTCTCATTTCAACAATATCTGGATCCCAAAAATGTATCCTCATTCCATCATGTTCATTCAATACTGGAACCATAACCTTGAGAAATCCGGGAATAAACCAACTGCCGATTCCCCCACATCCTACAATATGAATTTCCTGTGGTTGATAAAAATGGAAATGTGCTTTCTTTATCTGCAATGGAGGCCGCATTACCTTTTACCACCTTTCTTTCCAGTTGATCCTAAGCTACCAGAACCACGAACAGATTGAGATAATTGTTTAACAAGCTTGAACTCAACATTGTTAGTCCTTACAAATTTCCCTTGAGCCATAGCCTCACCCTTTTCAACTATGATTCGTCTCCCAATCAGCGATGTAACAAGAATAAATACTTCTCCGCGATAGGTTGAATCCACGGTTCCCGGATGTATATATAATCCTTTGAGGGTGCCGGATCCCCGTGGCCATATTTGAAGTTCCATTCCAATGGGAATCTGCAAGAAAATTCCTGTGAAAAGTTTTGTAATTCGCTTAGGATTCACTACCGTCTTTTTGTTACATCTAATATCATATGCTGCATCGTACCTATGCGCCTTTTCAGGAACTTTTCCATGGTCAATCCTTATCTTTACTATTTTCTTCATCTAAATGATTCAATCCTTCTGGAGATTCAAAAAATTTTCCCTCATATGACATTTTATATTTTATTTCTAGCATTCTATCCTGAAGATCCGGACGGGCATTCCAAAGAGTCATCCATTCAGGTGCATCTGGTAAGAGCTTACCGGCTTTGAACTGTTCTTCCAATTTTTTAATATTTAACGTTTTTGATTCGTATCCTTCCGCGGGCTGTTCCTCTACTTCGTCAAGAAACTGTTTCACTTCATCTATCGATAATTTTTTAAATATATATTTAATTTTTTTCAATGAACTGGGCTCATATAATATTTCTTGAAATAGGTCATAAACTTGAGATTGTACATCGAAATGAACATCTAAAAATGCATTAATTAATTTATCTATGCGCTTTTTTCCAGCTGGATTATAACGTGGCCTCCTTTTACTTCTATCAAAAAATTCCATTTGCTCAAATTCATGTAGAGGATCCAGCTGGCTAGTGTCTTGATATCTACTCAAATCTCCCCATCCATGATAACTGGGAGCTACCACATACTTCTGTTTTTGAACCTTCTTCAGCCAGGAACTTGGATATGCTATTCGTTCAAATTGATATCCATTTTCCATTCCTTCAAAGATATCTGATGCTTTAACTTCTAGTTCAATTTCATCAAACTTTAATCTGAATAGAAGTTTGAGGTCAGACTTAACATTTCCAGCTACTCCGAAGAATCTGAAAGCATTTTCATCATTATCATCAATAGAACTGAAAAATGCATCCATTCCCCCGTGAGAATGAATATCTAAAACTACCTTTTCTTTCCGAGTATCTTTGTGATTAACACTAGCTGCCGACACAGTCTGAGTTGGCGCATCTGCAAATCTATCACCATCAGATGTTTCATAGATCCTTACCATGGACTCGGTTCCAAGCGCCGCATAGATATCTTTAAAAAAGGTAATTATCATGTCAAGCTGCTTCTTAGGCACTTTCTTAAAGTGCAATTTAGCTGGCGCCACATTCGCACTTGGAAGCGCGGGGACTTCCTTCACAGGTCTCCAAAATGTTCCCAAATCATTTGTGATCCTACAAAGCAAACCTTCCTTCGAGATAACATACACATTGGAATTATCATCAGGAACATTTTCAGGATCCATGTATAATTTAAATTTATTACCAGTAATATCTTTGAATTCAATGTAATCCATTATGCCTCGTTCAAATAGATATGTTTAATTAGCTGGTTTTCAGGAAATATACCCTTATCTTTCAGATTCTTTAAATGATCTAACGATGTTGAATCCCGATGTCCATATCCGAAACTTCCAACATTTCTTCCTAGATCATCATTGTATGACGAAGTAAATATTAAACTCATATTATAATCAACAGAAGACGGGGAATAATCCGATCTGTATTTAACACTTCCCCAGCAAAGGCGGCCATCACTGTATACATTTCCATATGGAAAATAATACAATGGGGGATTGTGCAACCGTAAAAATGACGAATCTGTAGCCCATAGATAGGTTGAATATAACTTCTCATCTTCGAATACAAGCTTAATCAAAACCGGTGGAATCGGATAGCGTTGGGCTTCAGTTTTTGGAGAGATTTGAAATCTTTTGATCTGAGCTGGATACCAGAGATATAATTTCCTCTTAGATCCGAGCTGTATATACCTATGGGTGTTACCGGGCAGTCTCCCCGAATCCACGGTCCGTCTCTTGGACATCACCGTTACCAGATCCTCCGGGCTGATGTACTTCGCTATCTGGTTTCCTCCAACTTCGGTTTTCAACAAAATCGAATTTTCGTTTATTTCCAAGCTTGCCTTCATTAATATCTCCAAATAATTTTGTTATATATTGTATTACATAAACTCGTTTCAAAACAATTAGTATATCGGCGTAGGTATCCGATGTCGAATCCAAGGAAATGCGGAAATGGGGGGTTAAATCTACTACTTCGTTAATTGTTAATCCAGGACAAATCTCAACAATTGGATTCTTCTTCAAGTAATCCACTAGAAGTTTCAGTCTATCTCTCATTTCCCATCCCACGTCCAATGAACCCTCGATAGCCCAGGCATTTCGCTGTTTTCTCATCCATGACACAGCTCCAGTTTTTTTCAGGATTAATTTAATATTTTTAAGAGTAGCAACCTTCGTTGGAATTTCCTGTATTCGGCACCTGATCCAAGAATTTCTAATTCCAGCTTCCGCTTCTAATATAATCTGCAGAGTCTTTAGTTTAACTAATTCCGGATCAATTAAATTTGTTTCGTTCATACGAAATCTGTCTCTACATGAGAAGCTTTTATTTCATGAAGCCCTCTAACAATGTTTCTACAAACTTCACTTGATCTATTGTTTTGATGCAGATGTATAATTGACTGCTTATATATTTGTAAAATGTCATCCATTGGGATGTCTAATTTTAAACATTCTTTTGGTTCGCATGCCATAATTTTTTGGACGGCCTCTTTGGTATCTGCAAAGCATGATTTAGAATCAAACCTATGTAATTTTTCTATAAATTTTTTAGTGTTAACCATTGTTACTCCAATTTTGTTATAAGAGGAGATTTATGTCCGATATAGAATCTCCTCTAAATAACAATTTTAGTTTCCCTTTGTTCCTGCGGTAACAGAGAAGGTAATGTCTTCAGTCTCTGTATCAACTTCATAAGTTGCATTTGCGAGTTCAGGGAAAAAGGTTTCCAGAGAATCCCGAACCTCTTCAGGATCGGCACCGTCCGGAATCGGCCATTGTTCCTCATTATATTTTGCAACGGGCACGTTTCTACACCTCCCTTCGAAAATTTAAGATATGAATCATCTACTTTTCCTATGAATCCTGAAATGGGTCAACACCATTCCCAATCCTGACCAATCATATACCCTTATGATATTTGGGTGTTTCACAGAACGATTGTACGGAGTATGGAATATAATACTCAGGAAACCAGCTTCTGCCGCTTTAAGAGCTGTAATTGGATTATCTTCTACCAGTCCAAAGTACTTCTTCTTTTTCATGATTTCAATCTTCTTGTCAGGATCCGATACTATAAGTTTATATTTGCCCTTTAAATGCTTATTTAGCCACCGTCTTGCACCTGGAACACCATTTTTTCCAAATCTGTGAGTAATTATCGGTATCTCTCCTACCATTTTATAATATTTACTTAAACATTCTATGGAACCGGATACGGGCGCAACTCTATTTGGATCGCCAAATACGACTTCGAATGTTCCAAGAACTTTTTGCATATTCAACCCGGATATGTCATCCAATCGCCATTTCGTAATTTTAGATTTTGATAAACGAATCCCGAATTTTTCATCAAAGTAATCTAAATACGCTTGGAGACTATCGGCTATGACTCCATCTAGATCAAAGGCGATAATTTTTTCATACCTCCGCTTTATCATTTTTCCTAGAATTACAATTCAAACATAATTGAGACTCGGTACAAATCATTTTCTATTCCCCGTCTATGATTTCGTCTATAAAACCCTTTGTTCCATAATGCAGAGCCTCTTTCGCATCCAACCATCGACTACTCAGTAAATGTCTTTTGATCGTTGATTTAGACTTCCCTGTACGTTCATGGTATAAATCCACTATATGATCAACATACCTTTTACTGCCTTTAAACGATTCTTTTATTTTATGGAATTCCCCGTTTACATCATCAAATGGCTCATGAATAAAAAACATAGAATTCCTATAAGCAAATCTTTTATCTCCGGCCAATAAAATAAATGTAGCACCTGAAGATGCAAGTGATGTTACAACTGTATGAATCTCACATTTTGAATTTCTAATCAAATTATAAATACCCATAGATGCATAAAGGCTCCCGCCAATAGAATTAATATAAATCATAATCGGTTTATCCTCTAATTCTAAAGTATGAAATATAAGTTGGAATTCAGTGAGACTCTGAGATCTTATCTCACAATTGACAAAAATCTTCCTGAGATTCAAATCACATTCAATTTTCCCAACATCTTCATCAATTTCCTTTTGAATCTTTTGCATCTTTCCTCCTCAAATTCTTTGCTTCTATTTCCCTATATATTTTACACTTCCCCGCTAAGGTTTCAAAAACCTTATCTATAGTTTCCTCTGTATCAAAAAATAAATCGGTCCATCGAAAAAGATCCCCCGCTTTTGGTGCGGAAGCAGGAACCGGATGAAAAATTTCGTAAACTTTATCAACTTTTTCACATATCCCAAAAGCCGGACATTTGGCACAAGATGGTTTCACATCCTTTTTACTTCCTTTTGTCATATTATCCCCGTATCATTAGTTTTTTACCATTGCTCTTTCCACAAATATCTATTTATCTATTGCTGGCCCAACATATACTGGGAATCGCGGAATTCCACCGGTTGATAACTCTTGATATTTGAATGTCACTCTTGATCCAACAGGTGGCGGATCTTCACGTTCTTTATCTGATAGACCAGTCCCAACTTTGAATATTTTATCATTCCAAGAGAGAACTATGGATCCAACCCTACCTTTATGCCTCCCTTTACCATCTTCATAGCTGACAACAGTAGCCTCGTCATCTAAAAAAGTCTTCACTTTAAGAAGTGTAGATGAACGAGAACCTTCATAGAGACTTCCTGGCTGACGAAGCATAAGTCCTTCCGCTCCTATCTTTTTTACTTTTTCCAGAGTTTGAAGCAAATGCTTGAGACCCTTACATTTTCCTTGCTTTAAAGTCTGCACATTCGCAGCAACGCTAAGCTTACCAATTAGAGACAAAAACCGCATTCTATCTTCGAATGTTCCAGGAACTTCAGGAGCATCAAAGATAAGATATTTAATCTTTTCCCATGATTTATCGCTTCCACCCTGTGTTCGAACGATGCTTACTGTCTCCTGAAACTTTTTTCTACCTATCCAAAGCTCACCATCAAGAGCATAAGAAGGAAGCTGCAGCTTAAACCATTCTGGCAGATAGAAAAGATTTCCTAATCTGGAGAGCATTTCTTTACCTGTCCAATAGCCGCGTACACCATCAAGTTTTTCAGACATCCACCAACCAGTTGGATCAACGTCAGGGATCCATTTTTCAGCTAAAAGAATAGCTGGAGGAATGGCTTTAGGTTTATTTTTAACTTTTTTCTTCTTCGAAGTGGGATCATAACCCACACGAATCTGTTCTGCCTCATCACCAAGAATTTTCCTTATATGTTTACAAGTTCGGAGATTAATTGGTAAACTCTGATTTCTCCAAGCTGGACAAGAGCAGCTTATAACATCGCCAATTCTTTTAACAATATAAGGCAGTTTTGCTGAACCTTGAACCTCTACTGATTCACCATCATTAAGTATTTTGATCATTTTGTTCCTCATATGGTGCTATATGATCTTTAAACTTCCGCAATATGCGTTTCAAATTAGACTGCCCAAATAAATTTCCAGACCGATCTACTGGGGTTATCCCATCCAAATGATCAATCTCATGCTGAGCCACAATTGCATCCTGACCATAAAATTCGGCTAGTCTTGAATTGAAATCCTCATCCAAATATTTGATAGCAACCTGTATATTTCTTTCTATTCTGAACGACATCCCTGGATAGGAAAAACAATGTTCTGTTGTTGTCCCCATATCCTTTGATCTTTCAATAATTTCTGGATTTGCAAGAATAACTAATTCACCGGTACTTGAACGAATTACACAGATTCTGTTGCTGTATAATAACTGATTGGCCGCAAATCCAAGGCCATCCAGACTCTGGATCGCAACTTTTAAATCTTTAATACAGGAATTCGCTTCAGCCTTGTTGAATTCAGTTTCTTGTTTCAAAATCGGATGTCCATGTACCGCTATCTTTATCATCTCTTTCCTCTTTTAATTTAATTCTGGTTTGCCGCAATGGATACACCGTCTATATCCAGTGCATGGCATTCTTCCTGACCACGCATAGGTGTGATTTTCACAAACCACTATCGACACTTTGCCGCGCCAAACCAAATATTTTACCCATACATCGTTGTGTTTCATGTTTCCTCTCCCTCTATACCGAGCTCGAGCCGACTAAAAATGGGAATTCGCTCCTTGAGATGCCGATAATTTTTAATAGAAGGATGACCTTTCGGACCAGAAGTTCCATCAAGGGATCTAACCAGCATAAATATCTTCTGTTTTTTATTCACGATGAAATTAATTTCTAAAGAGGTTGGAAACTTAACCAGAGTTCCATTTATTCTATATCCATCCATAGGTTTCGAAGCTGAATTCCATCCCTGCTGCTTACACAGCTCTCGGGCTTTAAAATCAGCACAGGTTCCGTAATATTTACAACTTTCAAGATTTTTTTCCCAAAGATTTATCTCTTCGCCCTTATGTAGGAGACCTTGAATATTACTTTCAGCACACATTTTTGCTTTCAAAACGTCAGATAAAAATTGAGCATGTACTTCTTGATAGTTCCCAAATGCTCTTGAACGAGAAAGATACGAAGGATGAAACGTGGGAATGTATATACGCCCGCTTTTAATCTGTTCTTTTCCCCGAATGTTCCCAACGGTTACTTTGGACATTCCAAAGACCGCCCCAATTGCAGTTGCGCCTAACAGTATGGTAACTTTGGGCTTAAGAAGATCCATTTCAATATGAAGATATCCAATGCACGCCTGAACTTCTTTTGCCCGAGGACTTCTATTGTCTGGAGGTCTAGCTTTTACAATATTCGTCACATATATTTCTTTTCTATCTAGTCCAATCTCATTTAATACCAAATCAAACTCTTTCCCAGCTCTCCCAACAAATGGCCGGCCTCTTTTAACCTCTTGTTCCCCAAGAGCTTCGCCTATAAACATGTATTTCGATTCCAATGATCCTTCGTGATCCCAACCAATACAAGGTTTCTCCAAACCGCATTTGGTACATTTTCTTATCGTTTCATCTAATTCATTAAATGAAATTGGAGTGAACATATCAAAACTATCTCCAAAATATTGAGGTTTCTTTTTCAATATCTATTTCCCTTTATGCCTAATTCCAAGTAATTCCTCCTATTATTCTTGCGGGATCGCGGAATTCCTGAAATAGTTTAAGATAATTTATATTCATATCTGCAATAATTTTTGAGTTCTGATCCATGGAACAGCCTTTACAAAACCATTGATGCTCATACGAAAAAATATTTGTGCAGAAAATTTTGCAACGTGCACCCCCGTTTGCAAGCGAAATTATTTCTGCAATACAATATGCGTAAGAAGGATCGCCACCATTCATAACATACAGAAACACTTTACCTACAAGATCTTGTTTATATTTATCAATTAATCCCATTAAACAGCCCCAAATACTTTTCCCATGCCGGGGAATTACCTATTAGAATCGAATTCTCATCCACGGTATCATTCAGCATAAACATTCCCAACTGATTATTGTGGTAAACCACATGACTTGTCAATAAAGTTTTATAAAACACTTTGGTTTGTTCATCCAAGCAAGTGGAATATTGTCTATATCCTGTTACTTTGCCTATAAACCATACATCTCCAGGATGTGAAAAATTGAAGTCCGCCTGCCAAAGAAAAACTTTATCTAAAAGATCCGCTCCGCATCTATCGATTAGTCCCATTAAACAACTCCAAATATTTTTCAAAACGGCGGGAACCTTTGATCAACTTTGATTCTTGGTCTATGGGCGAATCCATATTGAAAGAATCTGGAGATGCTTTCAAATTCTTGCTCCGCGCTAACGGCTTGTAGGTAACGAAAGATAAACGTGATACTTTCACTATTCTACCAATACACCATACTGGCTTAGGTGTAGCTGATGCAATGGATCCGTCCGGCTGGTTCCAACCCTGAAAAATGAAAACTTTACCTACAAGGCGGGGCCCATATTCATTGATTAATCCCATCAATTAGTCCCATCAAATAATTCCAAGTATTTCTGAAATTCTGGAAAGTTCTCAATTAGCACTGAGCCCTTATCCATAGGTGATTTATTTTGGAAAAAACTTGTGCCCCCTACAGCCGCCGCGCATGCTGGCTTAAATAGAACGTGGTAATCAACATCCAACATGCACCCTGTTTTATTAATCCTAATTATTTTCCCAATGGTATAAGTATAATAGGACCCGCACCAAATAAAGGCTTTACCTACAAGATGTTTCCCATATTTACCAATTAATCCCATAATTAGAAAGGAAGATCTTCATCTTTTGTAGCTAGCGGCTGCGTTTGAGGCTGAGACTGTTCCTGACTCTGTTCCTGATCCTGCTCTCGAGGTTTTGATCCATCAAGAATCCTGATGGTTCCGTTCAAATTAACATGCACTTCAACGGCTTTGTGAGAATTTCCACTTTGATCAGTCCAAGTTCTATTTCTCAGCTGGCCTTCAACAAAAAGCAAGCTTCCTTTTGATACCCGAGTGGACACATATTCAGCAGTCCGACCCCAGATTGTTATACTATGCCAATCTGTTCGTTCATGCCTCTCACCATCTTGGCCTTTCCACGATTCGTTGGTAGCCAACGAGATACGACAATATTGCTTGTTGCCGGCATTACCCAATTCTGGATCCTTGCCAAGCCTACCTATAAGAGTTACTTTATTAAACATACTACCTCCTTATAAATTAGATTACTAATGTTCGATGTTCCATTGCACCTATCTTGATATATATGGATCAATTTTGTCTGAACCAAAGTTAATTCTTAACGCCTGTTCGAGCATCCTTCTTTCTTCTTCAGAGCCAGCCATTATCCAACCGGGAAACTCAAAGCAGGCATAGAATTGACCAATAGCTTTCCTATCAATTTCAGAATCGATGAGGCAACTAGGCAAAGATACCAGGTATACTTTAGTGAATTCCAATTTGATTACATTCATTGAGCGCTACTTATACAAATTTTATTGTTTTCAAGTAGTCTTCGAAGCTGCTTTGCGCTTCTTATGCCATTCTTTGAGTCGTTTCCCTCTTTTCTCCCGCTCCTTCTTAGATAGCTTACTTTCCGTCGGTTTATGTTTCCTATACGCCATAAATTGATAGAGCGGGCAATTCGAAGCTCCACAATCCTTTCCGCCTTCTTCACATCCATTGCAGACATAACATTGTGCCAAAATAGCTTCTTTACGGGTTAAAGTTTCACCCTTTAAAAACTTTTGATATTCTAACTTCCCTTTGACAATCATTCGTCCTCCAAATCACTTAACCAATCCTCCAGAAACTTTTTTGAGCACTTTTCCAAATCTAATCTTGTATATCCGGCCTCCCAGACGTCATGCCCGATATATAATTCATCTATTATTTTTTGCTTAGTCATCTCAAATTTTTCCTCTTATTTACAAACATAATTTCCAATTCAGGATAATGTTTCACAATCTCCTCTTCAAAGGGGCAATTTGCACAACATTTTACTCTCTTACTCTTAAGATTTCTCCGACAGAGACGAATATGAATCCTTAGTTTCGCCAAATCCATTTTAATTCTTCTTACATCATTGGGGGCGGCATTCTGGGAATCGATGGATCATCTATGATTAAACAATCTGCCGACAGCAGCAACTCTGCAATCGACACCGCATTTTCAACTGCTTTAATCAATACTTTAGTAGGATCTATAATGCCCGCGCCCACCATATCAGGTTCAACGCTAAGTGAAACTGCATCAAATCCAACAACAGTAGAAGAGGAGTATCCATATTTTTCATTGAGCTTGGTAATTTGCTTCGTAATTTTACTTGGATTTTTGCCTGAATTTACAATAATTTGTTTAATTGGTTGAAGAACAGAATCCAAAAGAACCTGCTCACCCATAGTAGCGAACGATTCACAGCGTGAAAGATAATATTTCAGAAACATACTTCCGCCGCCGCCAGTAATTCCTTCATCAAGAGCCGCTTTTGTAGCCATAACGGCATCTTCCAATCTAAGTAACCGCTCTTTTTGTTCCATTTCAGTTGCTCCGCCGGCATATACAACAGCTATGCCACCTCGGATTTTTCCAAGCCTCACTTTTGCAAACTCTGGTTCCACTGCAGTTTCAACCTCTTTCTCAAGTTGTTTTATCCTCTCTTCAATTTTACCAGGATCTCCCTTTCCATCAACAATCCTACATGAGTACTTATCTATTATCACTTTACTGCAAGTACCCAAATCGCCCATATTCAAGGCTTGCAAGCTCCGATTCAGCGCTTTTGTAACAACCCCGGCACCAGTGATAATAGCAAGATCCTCAGCTATTTGATCGCTACGATACCCCGTCGATGGAAGCTTTACTGCACAACATTGAAGCACGCCGCGCATCTTGTTAACTATCATAGTGTTTAAAGCTTCTCCAGTTATATCTGTTGCCATCAAAAGCAAAGGTCTCGACTGCTTCGCGCAACCTTCCAATAGGGCCAAAATATCCTCAACTGCCGCAACTTTTTCATCCGTAACCAGAATTAATGGGTCTTTCAATTCACATTTCATTCTCTTCTGGTCGGTCACAAAGTATGGAGAAAGCCAACCTTTGTTAATTTCATATCCTTTAACAGCTTCCATATATGTCTTTCCTGTTCGACTCTCATCAAATGATATGAGACCATGTTTGCCAACTTCTTCATATGCTTCCTGAACCAGATCAGCAAGCTCATTATCCATATTCGAAGATATGTACGCCACCCGCCTAACCATATCTGGCGAATCCACCGGAATAGATCGATCTTTAAGGAATCGAATAAGATCATCTTTTGCGTTCATGAGCTCTTTCCTAAATTGCACATGATTCGCACCCTTTTCCAGTGCTTCAAGAGATTTTTCAAAAATCCAATAGGCCAAAATTGTTGCGGTAGTTGTGCCATCGCCTGCGTCCTGCCCAGTCCTTGCAGCAACTTCCTTTACTGCCTGGACGCCCATATTTTCGAAACTGTCTTTCACAAATATTTCTTTCGCGACAGTTACCCCATCTTTCGAGATTACTGGGCTACCAAAGTTCTTATCGATTAATACAGCATGGCCTTGAGGGCCCAATGTAATCCTTATTGCATCATACAATATTTTAATTCCCTGTAGCAATTTGCTTCTACTTGCGGGGCCAAATTCAAACAATTTTGACATTATCAGGTCTCCTTTTACTAATAATTAAATATGTTAGAAAATTGAATTCCACAAAAAAATTTGAATTCTGCGACATCTGTGCTCCCGTCAGCTCATGAATATCTACTAACATTTAGTTTAAAATAGCTCCAGGTAGTCAATAAATTTTCTTGCAGATTCAAAATCTATTAATTTAACTTTCAGCTGCGTTGGATGTCCTTCCCACACAGAAAAAATTAATTTATTGTTACAGAATGTAAATTTTGTTTTCTTCATTATCCAAACAGAATTACGAAATGGATCAATATAATTAAACAATACAACTTGTTTTTTACCATCGAAGAAGAACAATAAGTAATCGCCAGGCAAATGCTGAGACAGGGAAAAAATCTTGTTTGGTCTCAGCAAATCAATGAGCATCTGGAAAGTAATCCATTTGTCTTGAAGATTCTTAGGAAGGATTTTACCTAAATCTATAATATACATCACATACCAAATAAATCTATAAATCCAATTAAATTTATTGCATTTTGTCTATCAAGCTTTCTTATTTTTTCTGAAGAATCCAAATCATGTGACGAATCATTCAGGTTCCAAGAACCTGATGACAAATTAAATGCCAACTTCAATTCAGATTCATCATTTTGTTTAAGAATGAAATAATAAAAGCTGATGGAATCAAGTACGTATCCAGACATTCCCATATTTCCAGGGCTTCCAATTTGCCCTATCGCAATGAGATCAGCATCATGATAGGCAAGATAAATTGTTTTGATATCAAACTTATTATATAATTCGGCTGGGGATATATCACATTGGCTACCTTCATATGCGTAAGGAGTATGATCAAGAATCTTCATTCTTAAATAACTCTTTCATTTCCAATGTCCAAAGACAAATAAATCGAAAAACTTCACATCCCAATCAAGTTTTTTATAATCTTTTTCTATACGCTTTTGATAAGTCCATCCAGAACTACCATCTGACCACAATAATAGATAGTATTTATTATTCCGATCAATTATCTTGGCAATTATTGACCAAGTCCACCAAGAATCGCAAGGCCAAATAATAATATCGCCCATTTCAAATTTCCACATTATTTCTCGAATATAAACTTCTTGTTGTCGAACTCAAGAGCGCCCAATATGAATAGCCTGTCGCTATAATCTGCCGGCTCTCGCCCAACAAATTTGCAAATTTCTATAAATGATTGAAAATCATCGGTGGATATACCGATTTGATAAGATATATCTTCGCTATTATAAAAATAAACATCTTGAAATGAATTAGGTATGAAATCTTTATCGCCAAGTTCCAATTCGAAACTTCTAGCTTGCTCTTCAGTAAACTTAATTCGAATTTCTTCCATGACAACAGCCCAAACCACAGAATATGAAACAGTCCTATTGATTAGGAGACTATATGAGGATAACCATTATAAGAACAAATTATTTTCATGAGCAGCTTCTCTGCTACATCCCAATTAGGATACTCTGGTAGGGTGCATTTTTTAAACTTATCTTCCGCTAATTTAAATAATTTCCCAGCTTCTTCTTTAACCTCATGTAATTCCCATTTTCCGGTCTTTATATCAATTAACTTATCTTTTTCTGGACGCTCAACCACATACTGTCCAGTTTCAAGAAAATCAATACACATATGGAGAAGCCGTATTAGATGACTAGCGTTCTTTATATCATAACCATACTTTGCCACTATTTTCTTTCTTTTTTCTCCCATATATCCATCACATTTGTTATGATACATCTTATCCATTTGACTTCGGGCGTAACCAGCAAACCGATAGAATGCTTGTTTGGAAATAAACAAATTTCTGTAACTCAAAAGCTTTTCAGCAAATTCTGTTTTCTTTATATAATGCTTGGGGTTGAGCCAAAGAAGGCTCACCACGTTTGGGTTACCTTGGAGAAGGAGGCGAAAGAATTTCTTGACATCATAATAAATTCGGTCATACTTTCCTTCCATGATTTCAGCTGTATCAAATGCTTTATCCCTAATATTACCTAAGCCACAATAATATTTCATTGGAGCAACAAATATGCCTATGGTATCTATATCGTCAATGGAATTCGGGTCCTCGGATGGAATATACGTTCCATGAGTTATACTTCCTCTATATCCTTCCAATATGATTCGAGTTTTAATAACTTCTATATTCAATTTGTTACCTAAAATTTCCGATAATCCTTCTTCGGATACTCTTTCAATTCACCCAATAATTTTTTCAGATCAAGATCTGCAACGCATATGGATTGATCTGCAGCTCCGTAATATATTCTTAATGTATTACCTTTTTGAATACATCCGGTAGGAAATACAACATTTGGAACATTGCCAATACGTTCATAATCTTTTTCAGGAGCCATAATCCAATATGGTAATTCTGACAAAAGCCGCGTGGGTTCATTTCTATCCAACAACGCTGCTCCCATTCTATATATGGGTCCGGATCCCGTTGCCTTCACACCATGATACAGAATGAGCCAACCTTCATCGGTTTCAATTGGTGGACAACCAGCACCCACATGGGAGGACTTCCATGGAAATTTTTCTCCCGCGCAAATTAGTTCATAATGCCGATTCAAATCATATACATCGCTGCCAGAAGTAATCCATATATTTCGTTCTTGGCCAATTTCTGGTCTATGAAGAACCCAAACCAATCCATTAATTCTCTTTGGAAATATCACAACATCTTTATCATGCGGATAAAACATTAGTGATTCATAACCTACGGATATTTTGCATTCGGAATGATACACGTAGAGTCTTCTGAATGCAGGTTGGTACGATTTACCATTCACCCGGGTATAGGTACAATACAAAGTGCCATTTTCAGAACATACAACCCTCGGATCCTCAGCGGGAAATGAATCTATACTCACTGATTGCCAGCGAGTCAGCCCATTTCTGCTTCTATAGGCAACCAGCTTTGAAATTCCGCTTCTAAATTCTGCTCTGGCAACAAGGTAAATCCACCCATCGGATTCAAAAACGCCAGGATTAAAAACCACATGCAAATCATTTGGATCATATTGCGAAGGCGTATATTTATCAATAATCGGATTGGCTTTGTATTTTTTTATCATGGTCTAGTTCCCATTCCCAAATTTATCCGACAGCGCATCGTCAACACGTTTAATTGCTTTAACACCATCAATAAGCTCTTTTCTTATCATACGGAATCCTGGTTTTAACGAACCGAGCGCAAGCCATATTGGAAAGCTAATTACATGAACACCGGTATATTTCAACCTATGATGTTTCTGGCATAACACAACCAAATTCCGTATATCATCTGGATCTTCAAGAGGTTTACTCCGTAATCTCTTAAGTTTATTGACTAATTTGTTTCGATTACCATTAGCCTTCAAGAGGTATGCATCATCATAGAACTCTATGAGTTCCAATATGCTAGCAGCTTTTGCTGGATCGATTGCATTCCATAAAGCCCATTCGAAAATATGATGGACTTCCAATGGATTCTTCTTAGTACCTTTCTTACCACAAATCCAACATGGCAATTCCAAGCGGTCCCTCAAGAATTTCTTATTCTTCCGGAATTTTGAGGATGTGCGACGTTGATCATGCTCGGGAATCCAATATGCTTGTTTCAGTGTCGAACATCTTAAATGTTCTTTAACAGTTTTTTTGTTCATGTAAGATCAAATAGTTTTGCATAGGTACAACCAAATAATTTTGCAAAAGCCATAAATTTTTTGGCATCTATTAATCCAGTATATCTCAGCATCACTTGGCCACCAACCCAATCACTAAAACGTCCAGTTTTCATAAAGAAGATGACTCCGCCCGCACAACGATCACCAAAGATACAATATTCATTGCCTTTTGCTTTCTCATTCATGGAATCTACGAAGAACAGGACCAAATAGTTCTGCAAATGTTATAAACTTCTCAGTATCTTGCCAATTGTCGAGTATTAACAATGGGCTGAACATTCCATATGGAGAAATCATTGATGTAACGAAATACTTAGTCCAAGAATAATAATATATGTAGTATCTACGATCCCTTGTTTTCTTTGTATTTTTTTCCAACATGGCGCAGGTATATCTCCTTGAATTTCTCAATCCCTAAAACATTTTTTGCAATCTGTGCCAGATCGGGTTTTCTAAGAAATCTCTTCCAAGACAATGCAAGAATTCCTGGCTTATTTCTTGGAAATTTTTTGATCTCAGCCAGTGCTATTCTCAATTTCGTGCGAGAGAAACTCAGATATTTTGCAATTTTGACGCTGCGCTTTTCCAATTGCTCGATCAATATTTCCCGGGATTTTTCGGCTTTCCTTAATTGCCTATCTAACTTGGCCTTACGAGAAGCTTTATTCCTCTCCGTTCTCTTCCTTTTCCCTGATTGATCAAGTTTCATGTCTTTTCCTTGAACTTATCAGGTTTCCAATCATAAATCATTGACTTCAATTCAGTCAGTGATTTAGCAAAATCTGTTGCAGCTACCTCTGCTCCGGAATAATAGGCCTTTACATCATCACATCTCTCCGGCCTATCTTCCATAACAAAGTGTACTTTTCCGCCATAGCGTTCAAGTTCTACAATCTTATATCCGCGAACTCTAAGGAAGCACGCAAGATACAAATTTTTGGTATCATAGGTTTCCACAATCTCACCTCATATTTATGATTTTTTTGATCGAATCACCGGCTATTAGGAAAACGTATTCTCTAATAGCAGGTAAATTTGGACCCGGTAAAGTGGTAGGATAAAGTTCTTTTATACATTCATCAACGCGCTGATGAAATTCAGGATTCCCAATTATTTCTTCATAGACATCCCCATAAAATTCTGGGTCTATGTCAAGAACATAATAGCAGGGCGTAGACCCATGTCCATCATATACTACACACTGATACATTTTCCTATTTTTCCTCAATTTGTTTATAAACTTCATCTTTGATTGCATTATACATTGGCAAATTCAAAAGTTTAATTGATGCATTCTTTCGCCCTTGGCCTATTACAAAATCATTGTATTTATACCACGTACCCTCCTTCTGAATAAGTCCAAGATCCACAGCCAGCTCTAAGAGTTCTATGTCTTTGTCTATTCCAAGACCATAATATATTTCCAAATCCGTGTTCCCGATTTTTCCCAAACGATTTTTCGCCACTTCTACGTTTAGTTTGTATCCTGCGCAACTTCCAACGTCATGAGGCAAGCTCCCCATTTTCGTAACCTTAAGGGACATGGTAGGATACCATTCTGCTGGTAAACTTCCAGTGGCAACCATTCCTTTATTGGGCGACCATCTCGTCTGATTGATAAGTAATACCGGTATATTATTCTTCAATATATTTTCAGATATGGTCCTCAGAATAGTTGCAAGATTGGCAGTATATGTTGGTTTAGAAGGAACATCCAAAGCAGCAATGCTATCAATAATAAATAGGTCAATTGAATCTAAATCTAGCCCTTTGATAAAAGATTTTATCCATTCACCACTCGAATTTTGAATAATTACGATGGATGAAAGATCAATGCCCATATTTCTCACATATTGGGGGTCAAACTTAAAATCCGCATCTATATAAATGGAAATGCTGCCCCTCGGCAATTCTCTAACAGAAGATAGGGCAATTGAAGACTTCCCGGTATCTGCATCGCCAAATATTTGGACAATGTGGCCTTTTGGAAATCCCCCAATCAACTTATCTAACTTCAGTGATCCAGTAGATATATATTTTGGCTTATACATGGACTTTTTTATCCCCGCGAAATTGGATTCCGTCTCCTAAACCGTCCCATGACTTTCTCTCTTTCATTGCGCTCACCCATTCTGGATCTACCAATTGATATCGGGTCATAAAATGTCTATCTCTAACGAGATCCATTTTCTTTACATAGCGTCTACTAATCTTTCTATATGTTCCCAATGATGTCTCTTCTATGATGTTCCATCTCCATCTGTTCCTTTCTGTCAGGAATCCAATATCTTTTGCTCTTGTCCTGGCCCAATGCCATGCGTCAAGCTCCCAACTAATAACTTCAAGATACCTATTTAAATTTTTTCTGGTTGGGTTTGTTTTAAGAGTATCAACCAAACGGCTGCTGGACGTCTTATTATCTTCCTGATTGGCATGTCCCAATTCATGGAGTATTGACATCCTTCTGCTAAGTGCATTTGTTTGCCGCCCGATCAAAAGCATTCTCAAACCCAGTATTTGTAAAAACAAGGACTGATATCCAGGAAAAAATGCTAAAACCGGAATTATTTTTTCGGAGAATTTCCGATTACACGCGCGAAGATAAAAATTGTATATTTCTTTGGTTGGCTTTGATACAATTTTGTCCCGCAGAAACGGCTTCAACAAATCATTATTTTTTTTATAATTCATGACGATTTGGCCTTCTTTTCTATCACGGCAAATATACGTAAACTTATTAATGTTATACCAGCCAAAATCCCGCCCAGGAGAAGCATATTTAATCCGAATAAAATACCAATTATAGCACCGCTCCAAATTGTGGCTGCAGTTGTAATGCCATGAACCGATCCCTTGGAATAAACAATTACACCCCCACCTATAAAACCAATGCCGGTAAGCATATTAGCAACTATACGGGATATAGCATCAGGAGGAAATGCCAATGCAAATGCTAGTGTTAACACACAACAGGATACAACGATAAGCGTAATCGTACGTAATCCTGCTGGTTTACTGCTTATCTCCCTCTCGGCACCAATCAGAATACCAGTTATCGTAGCTATAAGAATTTGTAGGAGCATACTTACCCTCCTTTAAAATTAAATAAATTCTTCTCCATCTAAAATATGACAAACTTTTTTTGTACGGGTAAGGATCATTCGAAGTTCCAGGTATCCTGTTATCTGCATCCTTATATTGCTTTTCCATCTTCGGTTCGGCATAAACAAACATGAAATTCTTATTCTTTAGAAACTTATATACAGCAGCCGCTGGGGCAATATCTAAAGCCAGATGTGAACCATACCACCGATAGGAATTGGGCTTGTAATTTCTAAGAATTTGAACGTTTCTGTAAAATTCATCTTGCACCGGAATTGTTGGAGGAAATATGTTTGACATATAAGATGTAAAACCCAGTACATCTTGAGTATCAAAAAATAAAATTAACTCATCAAGGGACAAATCTTTAGTTTCCTTCTCAAGATACACTGCAAATTTAACGAGCTTCGCATGAACAAAGTAAAACCACTCGGAAATATCATTTGGCGAACCGCGATTTTCCAAATCACAATTAATCATATTTCTCCTTATAAAACAGAAAGCTTGGCTTCTGATGCTAGCGAAATGTTAACATCTCTTAACACTTTCCTGGTTTCAACCAAGGCAGCAAGTATCGTATTCCACATTTTCAGTTCATTTCCATGCTGAAGCATTCTCGCCAAGTTCTTTTCGCAGGAAACCTCGTGAATCAGATTGGAAATATGAAGCATCGCTTTTCTCAGCTCACTAGGAGCAGGGGAAGGATTATAATTGAATCGAATATTGTATTTGTCCCATATCTGATGAAAAGATAACCTATTATTTCCAAATATCTGACTATTATACTGTTCATCTTCAATATTTATACCTTGAGGGTAAAAAACCTCAAGACAATTTGGTAACAACATAACTTCCTCCTACATAAAAAGATCATAATATTCTTTTTCTGATTTACTCAATGGCTTTCCAAACCTATCAACTGATAAAATTGCCAAACCGGGATAGTGAATCTCACCTCTGTCACCCAATACTGCGCAGAAATATACAGGAACCCCTGACATTTTCGTTTCCCACAAGGTTTTTACAATGAATCCAACATCTTCATATATCACCTCATAAATTTCTCCAACTTCAACGTCTTTCCGAATCTCATGAGGGAACAACACCAATAGGTCAAACTTCTTTGTATGGGTCAATGCTAGCATCAATAACCTCGATCTCGAAGCTTTGGTAACTTAATTTTCTTACCAAATTCTTCGTCCGAATTTCCATGAGGAGTCAAAACCCAGATTACGGAAATTGGCTTCCGTTGTATAACCTTTTCTCCGAAATTTTCTCCGTCCGTAAAGTATATTATACCATCAGGCAATGGTCGCATTTTATAACAAAAATCAAGCCCTGGCTGAAACGCAGTTCCACCGCGACCATACGCAAACTTTGGTCTCTTTCCTTTGAATTCTTCAGAGTGAGCTACCTGAGCATCACATTCAATCAGGGTTATCTTTGTCATTGGGTTCCTATTGATGCTATCAATTTCGTTAAAGAACAAGTTAAGCTCTTCGTCGGAAACCGAAGCACTTGTATCTATTACGAGTGCGAGATGGAGCTTCGGACTTTTTCTTTTCGCCGGCATATCAGTAAATCTTGGGTTTTCCCGTTTCCAAGTTAATCCAGTTACCACTTTTTGTGCCGTTCCACAAAACATTCTTAAGATCATAAACCATGGTAGCTTCCCACTTTCGAGAATTTCCTTAACTGCAACTTCTAACCCAGCTGGAATTAAGCCCCGAGATTTAGCAGAAGCTTTCGCTGTCATATCCTTTATAATTTCCTTAACAATTGTTTCTTTATCGCTATCCTTCCACACCTCATGAGTATCTAACGCATCGCCATCCGGAGACTTTGCAACGCCTACCTGTACAACTTCGGCATTTTGCAACAAAAGATCATAATATGCTTCGGCTGTCAGCCCTTCAGGGAACTTGAACCTCTTATAATCAAGTGTCCACTTTGGAAGATCCTTAATCATCTGATTAATGGCTATATCCGCTGCAATATTGTAAATCGTTGGATCCAGCATTTTTCCCCTAGCAACGTGGTTCAAAATAATATGAAACACTTCATGCTTGAGAACTGCAGTCGCTTCCTTCTCAGAAAGCTGAGGAAACAATTCTGGATCTACTATAATATGAGCAGATCCTCCGGAAATAGTAACTCCTGCATGTGCTCTTCCACCACCTGGAAGAGTTAAGGGATGGAAGTGCCGTTGTAATAGCTGAATGAAGTGAGCATGAAATGGCTCCGATTTTATCAATCGAGCTACAATATCCTGAAAATACTTCGATGCTTTAGCATACATTTCGGGAGAAATTTCTACTTCTTCATGTTCTTCCCAAAGCTTAGCTGGGTCTTTTTCTTGGAGTTTTCTTGGGTTTGATCGCCCGTCTTGGCTTTCCCCTACCGGCGATTGCTTCGTTGGCTTTTGCTTCATTTTTCCCTTCTTTCTTTTTAGGAATCTCGATTTTAATATTCCCTTTTACTGCTCCCTGCAGATACTTCAGCAAAGAATCATCATCTTTCAATGTTTGTCCTATATGAACAAACATATCCATGCAATTGTTATCGCGAAGTTCGCAAATAAATGCGAATGAAAGATCTGCCGGAATATCCAACAGGAATTGCTTCAAATTACTCATCGGTTCCTTTTTAAGAAGACCTTTCGTGCTTTTGTCACCGATTGCCCTAACTAGCAGATCCTGACACGTGGCCTTCAAGAGGTCCATTCGAACTGTTTTACCAGAAGAAAGCTCTTTTATTCTTTTTTGAACTTCCTTATAGTTTGTCAGCACCTTATCTCCGCGAACTGGTTGCTCAAAGTTATCAGATAGATACTTCTGGAAGAGTAATGAATACTCATTTCCAATAAGTCCAGCAACGATATCGCTACCAATGCTCTTGAACTCGTTCTTATCCATTTGGCTCAGGCACCTATCAAGGAGTTCAAAGGAGCGAGGATTCGCTTTAACTTTTGGATCGTATCCTATCACTGGGAGATTCAGAACTTTGTTATCCTTCCGAACAAAGTCAACCAGTTCTCCGGTCTGAATCTTTCCATCTGCCCATTTCAACCAATCCGTTGCTGTGGGAATATATACGAGATGCAAAAATCTTGCCATCAATGCGGGATCCATAAACTGAACCTGATATTCTCCATCTGGAGGATTTGCAGCTGCAACCACTGCCCAGCCTTCAGGCAAAATGTGGGTATGCAGCTTCCTATCCAATACCAACTGGAATACCGCTTGGAGGACATCAATGGTACCAGCCCGATTGATTTCATCCAAAAAGATTATTCCTTTTCCTTCAGTTGGCCACCATTCTGGAAGACCCCAGATGGTGCGCGTAATTCCGTCTGCACCGACAACATTCCTGGGATTTCCAATCAAATCGCCAACTTCCATCTGACCCAACCTAAGATCGATAATATTTGGTTTTTCGCTGGAACCGAGACCAAACATTTGACGAGCAACCTCTGCAACAATCTGAGACTTCCCAAGTCCGGTGTCACCCCAGATAATAATTGGAACTTTGCCTTTTACCACAAATTGCAGGATATGCATTAGTTGTTCAGCATTTACCATCGCAGCTTCCCTCCTTGCTTAATTTTAGGATTATTTATTACTTCTATAGCCTTATATTTATTCAAATGTGCATTCCATATTTGTAAATATTTTTCCGGAGTTTTAGAAAACCTTCTAGTTTCATGAATAGCTCCAGCCGGAGTATATTTGTGATTTTTTGCACTAACAAAATGGGGAGAAAACGGATACAATATGTCGAAATTCCAACTCATACCCTGATATTGAACACGAATAACTTCTTCAGGATCCTTATAATAAATTCGACGGCCTACCCTACTGGGTTGCCTACAATACACAACTAAATCAGTTTCCTTGCTATCCATATCGACAAAAGCCATGGGTAAAATATATCCGCCGAAAAATACCTTCCAGTCTTTTGAGGAACCTGAAAGCATCTTTACTGCATTTTGATAAGCAACCATTGTCCTTAAATTCATTATATTTCGTTTTGTACATTTCACAATTTTGGTACCAAGGACATTTGAATTTAAGAATTTGGGAGTAAATGGTCTAGAAGTTTTTCTAACTAAATAATAATTGGAGGTAATAGGAGATGCAACAACATATTTACATTTATTAATCCATAAAATCTTACCACAATTTACTAACATACTCATTGCATTTTCATAGGAACCGAACCGTATTTTAATTTCTTTATCAAGTGTATCATATAGCTCTGCTTGAGTGAGCTTACACCCGGAACTATTTCTTGGTATGTAGGCGCAGTCGAATACGCACTTGGAACAATGTTCTCGTCTAAATCTTTTAGTGTGTCGTCCATGGCTACTGGCCTCCTGAACTTCCTTTGTTCTCAATTTAATAAATGGGATGTCAAGCGATATACTGGACAGTTCTGGAGTACAAAATGGATTAACCGTATATCCTGATTTAACATATTTGAATCCCGAGAGGGGATCCTGTTTCTTCAGTAATGACCCACAAGCTTCAATACATTCAGGTAGCATTACATTCTTTTTAAATATACATTCATATGCATTTGCGCAATTAGCACATGGATTACCATCGCTAATCAGTTTGAATCCAGAATGATGAATATTTCTTATTATATTCCAACCCTTAGCATTACTGGGCACATGATCAACTATCATAACATTTGTGCCAAATTCATTGTGTGCAATGATACAATCTTTGAATTTGCTACAATCCACTTCGCTATACCTATATATATAATATCCATCAACGCTGGTACAATATTTTATTCTATCATCTGATGCGGCCATTTATGCACTCCGTATTTTCTATTCATAAGTTCAACTGCAGTCTTTAAAACCTTATCGAAATTTGAGATCAATACACGAAATATCATTGATTTTTCTCCATCAGGAGCATTATCAAATACCTGCTGTAATATCATCCAGTGTTCGCTCAATAATATTACATAATCACCATGTTTTCCACTAGCATATTCTGAATGCATTTCACGGATAATATTAGTCGCGGCATCATAATATTTCAGATGCACGCCGTTTCTTTCTGTCCTAGTTGTACCTTGATATTTATCGAGAATTTTTCCTATTTCCATCATTCTTTCTAAATATATTAGCTTGTTCATGAGCAATTTCAATTGGTTTCGGATATCTGTTCCCTAGAACTTCCTTTGATATTTGCATCGCTGTGCTGAGTGAGATTCTATGTCCAATCGATATCCAAGACTCGCCAACTTGGCCAGCTATGACTTCATTTTTCCACTCTAAATATGGTGAGCCATCAACAAGTGCAATTCCTCCCCTTAGTATCTTTTTCGCACACCCAATGGTCGGAAGGTTTAGATATACACCCAGGTGGGACGCTATACCAAAATGCCTCGGATGTGAATATCCATGACCATCAACAAACATCAAATCCGGTTTGGTTTTCAAACTATTGTAGCACTCAAGGATTACTGGAGATTCTCTGAAAGATAACAGTCCCGGAATATATTGCATCTGAGCTTCCATCTTCGCGAATGATTTATCAATCAACCTCATTGATGGATACTCAAATATCACTATTGCGCCCCAAAGGGTATCATATTTAGTTGACACATCACAGCCAGCAATAATATTTAAATCCAAATATTTATCAACTTTAACTACTTGCGTCGCCAGCTTCTTTTGAAGTTCAATGGCTTGTGATTTATCTAGGTTCCAATTGTGCTTTATTTTCATAGATCTGCGCTTGAAATCCAAACCCCGGCGATGTTTGCACCATCATTTATCATTTCGGTTGTCATAAGATCGCTACGCTTTTTCTTCTTCTTACTAATTTTACAACCTTGCTCTCTCGCATAGCTCAATGCAATTGCAATGCTCTGCTTCTGAGACTTTCCTTCGCCCATACTCATTCGAATATTTTGAGCTATTACTTCTCGACTGCAGCCTTTTTTTAATGGATCAGCCGCCGGAAGATCAATTACAATAACTTCTGTGCGTTGTTCAATTACAATAGCTGCAACGTCTTTTTTGGAACTTTCAAACTTGAAATAAACATTCATACTACTTCTTCCTTTCTAAAAGTTGTAACAAAGCATGAATCCATATTGAGCCAACACCACATAAAACTATTATTATAATGGGAAACATATTATCCAATAAACTCCAGAGTTACGGTTTGTTCGGGATTCTCATAAAGTGGAGCCCTCAGCTTAAATTCTTCCGTGGTTCCAATCGCATACACTGTGTATATCTGCGCCTTTTTGTCTGGCCTAAACCTCAATACTCTTCCGGCTCTTTGAATTGACTGCCTAGAAGATGAAAATGACCCGGCTATGATACCAACATCTGCGGCTGGTACATCCACGCCTTCGTCCAAAGCCCGGCATGAGAGAATTAGATTAACATTTCCAGTTTCGAATGCGTCGAGAACTTCTATTCGATCCTTCGTTTTCATCTTAGAATGATATATTGCAGGTGTATGTTGATTTGGAACATTCAAAAGCAATTCCTCAACACTTGGAATAAATTGATGAAAAACGAATACCTTTGAAGATGGAACCAAATTCTGTAATATCCTCAAGACCGTTCTGTTTCTGTTTTTCGCCAACTGCAGAAGACCAAACCGTTTAGCTGCCATCATATGATATTGTTTCAAATATGGATTATAACTGGGATAGTTTCTAAGCCCATTTACAGCGGTATTCAAATTTTCACCAGCATCAAGTCTTGAATAGACATATGAATACATCCCGAGCGATGCTTTATTCCCATATATGTCTACGTTAAACAATTGATTCTTCCGAAGTTTCTGCATTCTGAAACTTAAATCATCGTAAGCTTCTTGTTCCACCGGAGTCAGATGAAATCCATAATTGTAACAAATATAAGGGGCAATAACCCCATCGTTTATTGCATCACTATATACATAATCGTATACTAAACCACCAAGCTGGTCATAAATTAGGCCATGCTTGCCATCTTTTCTTTCAACGGTCGCGGACATGCCAAGCCTGGCTTTCCAAGGAAGAGCAAGAATATTTGAGTGAACCCGGGAAGCAATCCTGTGGCATTCATCAACAATTAACAATGTATTAGAAGCAGATTCAGCAAAAAGTGTTGAATTCTGTCCAGCCGAAATATGAGTAGTTATTACAAATGGAGGACTCAAATCCTTGGAACGAGCATAATATGAGCCTATTTGATTACCATCAATCTGCAAGTCTTCCTTCAGAACTTTTATCCACTGATCTAACAGAGGAGTAGTTGGCACACAGATTACAACTTTCAAATCGGGAATTCTTTTTTTCAGTTCCGCAATAATAGCAAGAGCTACGGTTGTTTTTCCCGACCCGGTAACTGCTTGGATTACACCTTTGAACTTGTTTTTCCACCAGCAATTCGCCGCAGCCTTTTGCCACTTATAGAGTTTCTTCATGATTCGTCTTATAACTCCGTTTTGCCGATTGTATATTCAGGTTGTGAGTTTTCCTAAAATTCACACACTTTCCACCACAAATATAATACTCTCGGCATTTCCTAAAGTCACATTTTCCAGGAAAATGAATACATAAGCTGCAGAATCTGGACAAGAAGTCAATATCTTCTTGTCTTAGATTCATTCCGAAGACTTTAATGATCGGATTTATGGATTTCATGATAAGCCTTTAGATATCTAATGTATTCCAATATGGGCACACCTTTTTTCCTAGCATCGGTTATTAGCAATTCCTTAACTTTTTTCCACAAGACCGCTTTCAGAATCATGCATATTTCTTTATCAGTATGCATCGGGAACTGCTCATTTAGTTTTTCTTTAAGCATTAGAACCTCCATTATCTTTCGTGAATCTCTTCTATTGAATAATTCATAATATCGGCTTCCACACTGTAAATGCCAAATTCTTTCTTCAGAAAATCGCTGTCCATTTCTTCTGCAGTCTCCGCTTTAATAGTTATGGGCATATAATACACTGATTCCCCATAATCTCTTATTACAAACTTTTTGAGCTTGTTCTTTGCCATTTAGAACCTCCAGAATCGAGAAATAGATTGAAAAATTCTGTCATGTTTCCTAATTCATCAAATATAATGCAACGCTTATCCACACCTGAACCCAAACTAAATTGATACAAACCCCAATTACTACTAGTTGATTTCCATATTAGGGAATAATTTGCAGTTGGCGATCTTTTATAGTCCTTATCAACAGTAATATCTTTAATCTTTCCAATAATACTTACATCATCAATAAATTTGAAGAAGAAGTATTTTCCTATGAGTCCCCGTCCATACTCAGAAATGGCACCCATTAGTAGCTTCTCATAAAGTATATACCCAATGATTCTTCGTGCCCTGTAATGCCGACATTGTATCTACCATATCCAAGTCCAAGCATTATTCCTGGACCATGAGCCTTAGAATACATAGCTCCCAAATTGAGTGCTAAATTCCTAAAAAAGCTTTTATGTTCTGGAACCACGTTAAATTGGACATCTTGTATCTTCAAGGTACTATCGTCCGTTGAAACATATAACTTTTTAATGTCACCTAGTCGGGTTTTTACAACAACACATTCCATCGTAAATGGGTCTCTGTCGATCCTGAGACTCCAATTCCCAGAGGTACACCAAGTTTTACCATCTACACTATATGGCTTCTGATAGCCCATAAAATGAACAATGATTTCCCCAGCCGAGTCTTCTTCAACTATGCCTTCTCGAAGAACAAAGATAATCGAATCTTGTTGGAACACTATCTTCTTATACTGTTCAATTTCCTCATCCCGAGAGGTAATTAAGTCTCTAAGCTCTTGATTCACAATCTCTTTTTCTGCAAGCCGCTTGGACATAGTCAGTTGCAATTTAGAATATGCAGTCTCAGCCTCCACTCTAAGAACATCTGATTCTTCAATATACTGTTGCAACTGAACTACTTCCTTATCATGCAAATAGTCTTGGACAAACAAAGCAATTCCACATACAGCTACAATTGCAACTACAATTTTCCAGTTAATTTTCACTATTCATTCTCCTTTTCTACCCATATCGAACGTCGCTTCCTATCTTCCTCTAACATTTTCTCGTCTTCTTTCAAAGTTTTTGGAAGGAAGCACTTCATAAATTGTTCCATACTGGTAAAAATTTCTATTTCAGTTTCCATCTTTGACCTCTATTGTTACTTTCATTGCATATGGGCCACATTCCTGTTCAATATATTCAACTAAGGATTCACCA
>CAYOFL010000005.1:0-64288 GCA_964403165.1 uncultured Ignavibacteria bacterium | reverse complement strand
GATCTTCACCACTACAGAAGCCAGAACAATCAGGACGATTACTCCAGCAACAACCCCAATCAAAATCTTCAATCCCTTTTTCGATTTCATGAGTATCCCCTTTTAAGAGATATGTCAATTAGGTCGTTGCATCAAATATATGCGGTTTTACTGACCACCTTTCCCAAAACATCTTCCCACTTATCCGCTTTATCCGTCCAGACGGACGCCCGTCTGGGCGTTCCATCCGTTGACCGTTTTATCCGCTGACTTTCTCATCCGCTTAATCCGTTTAATCCGTTGACTTGTTCATCCGTTTAATCCGTTGACCACTTTATCTATTATCCCTCCACCCAAAACCACCTCTCCCTGATAAAACACCGCAGACTGTCCGGGAGTGATGGCGCGCTCTGGCTGATTGAATTTAACCATAACCTGGTCATCCGTCAATGGATAAATCTTTCCCTTTTGGGGAATGTGTTGATACCTAATCTTTATTTGGCAATCTGTCTCTTTGTCTAAATTATCAAAGGCGATCCAGTTTACATTGGTAACTACAAAAGATGATTTGAAAAGTTCCTCATTTCCACCCACGTATATGCAATTCTTTTCTGCATCTATTCGCACCACATACAAAGGTCTCCCCACAGCAACTCTAAGGCCCTTTCTCTGTCCGATGGTGTAAAATAAAATCCCCTTGTGTTCTCCTATTTTTTCACCTTTCAAGTCAAAGATGGGACCTGGCTGAATCTTTTCCTCTTGCCCCTTGCTGTCAACCCATTCTTTTATGAATCTGGGGTAATCATCATCCGTCACAAAGCAGATCTCCTGACTTTCTTCTCTTTCCGCAACCTCCAAGCCATGCTCTTTTGCTAAAACCCTGACCTGTTTTTTGGTCAACTCTCCTAATGGAAAAATGGTCCGGCTCAGGTCATCTTGGGAGAGTCCCCACAAGGCATAAGATTGGTCCCGGTCAGGATCCACCCCTTTTAACAGCAGGAATCTTTTGAGTTTTTCGTCGTATCGTATGCGGGCATAATGTCCGGTAGAAATGAAATTTGCTCCTAAGGACTTAGCCTCCCCCCATAAGCTTTCCCACTTGATCTTGGCATTACAGATTATGCAGGGATTGGGAGTCCTTCCTTTGGTATATTCCTCCACGAAGTTAGAGATAACCTCCCTTTTGAAATCGTCCCTGACATCCACTATATGGTGAGGAATTCCCATCTTCTGACAAACTGTGCGGGCATCATTTAACGCTTCCACAGAACGGCGTCGTCTAACCGGGATAGACTCCCCATCCACCTCCCTGAAATCCCACAACTTCATGGAGATCCCCACCACCTGGTAACCCTTTTGATTCAATAAAAAAGCCGCCAGTGAGCTGTCCACCCCTCCACTCATCGCCACCACCACCAGCGGGCTTTTATCTTTTAAGTTTTTCGCCATACTTCTACCTTCAGTTGACAACTATTATGGGAAGAAAAAATTGACTCTTGTTGTCATGGGAAATTCAACCTATTTTCTACGATGGCACTAGTTTCTTGTTGCGTCAGGATATTGTTATCCTGACGCAGAGTCAAGGTCCATTATATTAGAAAAGCATCGGGACTTCAAAGTCCCGATGCAACCAAGATGACCTCACCCCCTATCCCCCTCTCCATGAAATGGAGAGGGGGAACAAAAGGGGGAGAGGCAGTTTGCACCATCTTTAATTGAGGAAACATCCCAAATTTTTATTTTTGATCTTTTAATTTTGCTCTTTTTTTATAATCCTCAATCGCCTTATGCAGGGCATCTGCCGCCAGGTTGGAGCAGTGCATTTTGATGGGAGGCAAGCCATCCAACGCCTTTGCCACTGTATTCCTGGAGATCTTTTCTGCTTCCTCTAAGGTTTTACCTTTCACCAGCTCGGTCACCATACTGGAGGTGGCTATGGCGGCACCACAACCAAAGGTTTTGAATTTAGCGTCAATGATTCTGTTATCTTTGACTTTGATGTAGAGATTCATTATATCCCCACATACTGGATTCCCGATCTCTCCCACACCATCCGCATCTTTAATCTCTCCCACGTTGCGGGGATTCTGGAAATGCTCCATTACTTTTGCGCTATACATTATCTCTCCTGCATTTTTCTAATTTTATTCCTTTTTGGCATAAAGGGGTGACATCAATCTTAATCTTTGCACGATCTCCGGCAGAATGCCTGCCACATATTCCACATCCTCCATGGTGTTATCTCTTCCAAAGCTGAATCTAATGGCTCCTTGAGCGATCTCTGGAGCAACCCTCATGGCGGAAAGAACATGAGATGGCTCTAAAGTTCCGGAGGTGCAGGCTGATCCTGATGCCACCGCTACTCCTTTTATATCGAGACTCAAAATAACAGACTCACCCTCCACTCCTTTAAAGGATACATTTAAGGTATTGGGGATACGTCTGTTTAAGTCCCCATGTAAAATCACGTCGGGAATGGATTCAATCAATTTCTTATAAAATGCATCCGTAAGGTTTAAAAGATGCATATTCTGGTTCTCCATCTCACCAACCACTAACTCTAACGCTTTGGCAAAGCCAACGATGGCTGGCACGTTTTCTGTCCCTGCTCTCCTGGCACGCTCATGATGGCCGCCATGAGATAAGGGCGTAATTCGAACGCCTTTTCTTATGTAGATAGCACCTACTCCTTTGGGACCGTAAATCTTGTGACCAGACATAGCAAGCATATCCACATTTAACTTCTGCACGTTGATCGGTATTTTCCCTACCGCTTGAACCGCATCCGTATGAAAATATACCCCTTTGTCTTTGACGATTTTGCATAACTCTTCAATCGGCTGGATGCTCCCCACCTCATTGTTAGCATACATGATAGATACTAAAGTGGTATCATCGCGAATAGCGTTGTTCAAATCCTCCGGATCAACCAAGCCCTGGGAGTTTACCGGAAGATAGGTTACCTCAAATCCCTCTTTTTCTAAGAATTTACAGCTTTCCAGCACGGCGTGGTGTTCAATTTTAGAAGTGATAATATGTTTGCCCTTTTTTCTGTTAGCAAAAGCAGTTCCTTTAATAACTATATTATCAGCCTCGGTCCCGCCGCTGGTAAAAAAGATCTCATTGGATGATACACCCATGATCTCTGCCACCTTCTCTCTTGCCCCTTCCAATGCCACCTTAGCCTCTTTTCCAAATCTGTGAATGCTGGAGGCATTGCCAAATTTTTCTTTAAAATATGGCAACATCTCCTCTAAGACTTCAGAGCGTATGGGTGTGGTGGCGTTATGATCTAAATAAACCTTCCTCATTTTCTCCTCCGATGATTAGAAAGCTTCAAACTTTTCAGATGCAGATCCTGCTTTCCGAGATCAGCTAAGGTTACGCTGGAAAGGGTGTCTTCGATGAGATCCTCCAGCTTTTTCCACAGAATTCTGGAGACACAGGCTTGAGGACCGATACAGCTTTTCTCCCTCATTCGGGGTGAATCGCAATAGGAGATGGAGATGGGCCCATCTAAAGCATTGATGATCTGGCTCACCGTTATCTTATCTCCCCTTCTGGCTAACATGTATCCCCCCCTGGCACCTCTGATGCTTTTCACGATCCCTGCCTTTTTCAGCTTGTGAAGTATCTGTTCCAGATAGGTAACCGACATCTGCTGTTTTTTGGATATGTCTCTTATGGTCATCGGTTTCTCATCCGGCTGGACCGATATCTCCAAAAGCGCCCTCAAACCGTATCTTCCTCGTGTGGATATATTCATCTTTCACCTTCTTATATTCTTACGTTAAAAATATAACAATGTTTACTAAATTTGTCAAGATTATTTCGAAAAAGATATCTTTGCCAGAACCTAACTTATGGTCATTGATTATTTATTCAATACACAAACCAGCGTAACGAAGGATTTGTGTGGCCATCAGGCTCGTATGAGTGCATACGCATCCCTCGACCTGGCGAAAGTAATAGTTTAGGGAAGGATTTCGTCCGTCCCGCCAAAGGCGGGACGGACACGGAGTTATTTTGAAAAAAAGTTTTTGCCAGCACCTAACTTATGGTTATCAACTAATTATCTTGGCGATTTGGAAAACGGAGACCCGTCTGGGAGAGTAAGAAAAGGAGTGCGCCCCGCCTTTGGCGGGACGCTGCGTTCCGCCGTTGGCGGAACGCACTCCAAAGCGAATTTGTCAAATTAAATAGTTGGTGACCATAAGTTAGGTGCTGGACTGGACCGAAGGCAGACTAAGTGTAATACAAAACCTTCGAGCCCTTTTTGGTCAAGCTAAAGTCGTAGATTCCGCCTCGGCGGGGCTTGACACTCCAACGAATCCTTCCTCCATTTTGGCTTTTTTAAGCTTTGACACAATTCACTTGACACACCCTACCAAGCTCATATCTTGACTCAAAAGATAAAACTTCAGCTGAGTGTTTACCGGAGACGGACTTAACTAAAAAAAGTGGAGGAATGAAAATCCATCTACGCGACATACAAAGTGAAAGTTTGTCACGTTCGCAGAAGCCCGATATTAAGGGTCTGTCGTACATCTGGGCCAACACAAGAGAGGCGAGAATCTTAATGGGTCCTTAAACAACAGCCCTCAGGGGAAGGAGGTCTTCGCCCAATGTTGCCAAGTGGGTGAATTAGAGGAACAGTTAGTTATCATTTAAGTCTTTTTATCTTTTATAAGAACTCGATTTTTAAAACAAAAATCGATAAATTCCACTTATATCTTCTCTAACATGGTTTTCTAAAACAATGAAGAAAAAAAGAAAAAAAATCGGTGAAGCTTTTGTTGTTTCTTCGACAGCTTTGACGATTGTCGCTCCTGTTTTTTGTGCTGTGATCCTCTTAGCTCACTTCATAGCCAGCTTCTTCCCGCACCATCGGGTTTGGGGGATTAATCATTTGGCTTACTTCCCTCTATATATCAGGTCAATCTTGATGGTCTTATCTTTTTCAGTATTCATCCCCCAGGTGAATCGAGGTATAAGGATGATAGCCAGAGAGCCTTTACTATCTCTTTATGCACAAATTTCGAGGTATAAACGATACCTCTGGTATGCGGGGTTCAGCCTTCTGGCTATGGGTTTGTTTTGGGTATTGAGATCCAGAACTTATTTTTTGGGAGATGGACTCGGTCTTGTTTCAACTCTTAATAGAGGGGTGGTAATCCAGATTTGGAGCGAACTCTTAGAAACTTTGCTTTCTATAAACCTGCATAAATTCCTCAACCTCTTTTGCTCGGCAGACGCCCAGTTGACTTATCAAGTTGGGAGCATAGTGGCAGGAGGGATTTTTGTCTTCTTAGTCTTTTTATTTTCAGAGTATTTAGGAAAAGATCCGTTTGAGAAAGTCTTTGTATTTTCCATTTTGGCAACGATGGGAAGCGTTCAGCTTTTCTTTGGTTATGTGGAACATTATTCTTTTACCTATATTTCCGTTTTAGCTTACCTCTTCCTCTCCCTAAGATGGATAGATAAAGGAGGAACGATTCTTTTTGTCATCTTGCCTTTTGTTCTGGCACTGGCTTTTCACTTCGCCAGCTTTTACCTTCTGCCTTCATTGGCTTATTTGCTCCTGCTAAAAAGAGAGATCCGGGTAAACAAAAAAATGATCTGGGGCTTAGAGCTGGGTCTATTTCTGATAGGCATTCTGTTTCTGTTCTATGTATTTGAAAGCAAACCCGGATTAATCCGTATCTTTGTCTTGCCGGTTGAACAAAAACTTGCTCCAGGATATACTTCTTTCTCTTGGGCTCATTTATTAGACCTCCTGAATGAGCATCTGTTGATCTCACCAGTGGGATTCGTATTGGTTTTTGCTGTGTTTTTGACCGTTTGGAGAAAGTTTGACTTCAAAAGCTCTGCAGTTCGCTTTCTTCTTTTGGTAACCGGGTTTCAGCTTCTTTTCCATTTTATAATTGACCCGGGCTTGGGCGCGCCACGTGATTGGGATCTTTTTTCTGCCTTGTCGCTGGGATACACCATATTAGCACTCCGACTTTTCCTAAACCTTGGCCGAGATCTTGCTGCCTTCAAATATGTTGCCACAATTTTGATCATCACCTCCCTTTTCTCTACTCTTCCCTGGATAGCTTTGAATACTTCAGAAAACAAATCTCTTCAAAGGTTTCGAGACCTGATGGATCTGGACCCGAAAAGGAGCCGGTCTGGCCACTTCTCTTTGGCTCAATACTTAGATCAAAAGGGGATGACCGAGGAAGCAGAGAAAGAAAACCAGAAACAAAGAGAAATATATCCGGAACTTGTTCTGCTGGAAGAGGGGGTAGAATATTATAATCAGGGGAGGCTTCCAGAAGCATTGCACATTTTTAAACAAGTTTACCTGGAGGCCCCTCACTCCTCGGACGTTCATTTCTTTTTGGGGAAAACATATTACCGTCAGGGAGATTTGGATTTAGCTGAGAAAGAATATAAAAGGGCTGTGGAACTAAAACCAGAATATGTAAAAGCACATATTGACTTGGCGAAAATCTATGCTTTTAGGGGAAACTGGGAAAAGGCGGTGAAACAATATAAAAAGGTCTTAAAGTTGGGTGTGAAGGATCCCATTGTTTATAGCGATTTGGGGAAAACATACGTCTACCAAAATCAGTTTGACAAAGCCATCAAGTATTTCAAAAAGGCAATCCAGATAAAAGAAGATTTTGTGGAGCCACACTTAGGATTGGGAGCCGTTTTCTTCAACCTTGGCCGTTCGGATGAAGCTATAACAGAATATCAGAAGGTGATCAAACTCAAGCCGGATTCTGAGCATGCTTACCTTTTATTGGCAGAGCTTTACATTAAAAAAGGTTTAAAAGATGAAACCATAAAAACCTTGGAGCAATTCTTAAAATTCTCCACCGACCCCCAAAAGTCTGAAGAGGTAAAAGAGACTCTGAAGAGTTTAAAAAATCAGCGGTAATTGAATTGCGGTCGTCCATTAATCATCTTAACTATTCCAAAATACGTCACGACTTTTTTATGCCATGCTCCACCAGCACATACTTAGGTTATATGCTGGATTGGAGTTTTTCCAAAAGTTTTGCCGCAGATGACTTTACATCATCCGATAAAACAACCGCGGAGATCACTGCGATTCTTTTACTACCTGCTTGGATGATCTGATCGAGATTTTCTAAGTCAATCCCACCGATGGGGAAAAAGGGAATTTTTAGACTATCTCTGGCTTCGCGAATTATATCAGGACCAACGGGCTTGGTGATTTGTTTTGAAAAAGTGTTAAAGATGGGACCGACTCCCACGTAATCTGCCCCCTCTTCTTCCGCTTCTTTTGCCTGCTGAATAGTTTTTGCAGATTTTCCAATTATCTTTTCAGATCCTAATATTCCTCTCGCTTCTTTTATGGAGAGATCCTCCTGTCCCAGATGAACTCCATCCGCATCCGTTTTGAGGGCAACCTCCACCCTGTCGTTAACGATGAAAGGAATGTTCCTTTCGTCGCAAATATCTCTTAGCCTTGAGGCAAACTTTAGAAAATCGTCATTGTCCGCTTTCTTATCCCGATATTGAATCATTTCCGCTCCACCATCTATGGCTTGACAGACTACCTCCTCGATATTTTTATCTCCGCATATCTTTTTATCAGCTATGACGTATAACTGAACCTTTAAGAGTAACTTCTGTTTGTTCATGGTAAATTGGATTTAGGTTGTGGTTAAATCAACTTTGCCTTGAAAGCCACTCTAAGGTATTTTACCTGTCCACATAGAGGCGGGAATTCCCAGACGGGTCTCCGTCATCCCGCCTCAAAATCCTATTTTTCGAAAACCTCGCAAAAGCTTACCTGCTCTAATCTAATTTTTTGATATTTTTTGCTTGCATTCTTTTGCAGATTGAACCAGCGAATCGAACAAAGCTTTTGAGCCTCTATCTTTCATAAGCTCCGGATGCCATTGCACACACAGAAGGAAATGATCATCCTTCGACTCAATCGCCTCAACAACTTCATCCTTCTCTGACCAGGCCCTGGCAACCAATCCGGGGGCAATCTTTCTGACCATCTGATGATGACTGGTGTTCACCATTATCTTGCTTTTTCCGATTATGTGGAAAAGCTTGCTTCCCTTTTGGATGATCACAGGATGTCTTTTATTGTAAACGGCTGAACCTTCAAGAGTATGATCAAAGAATTTTTCATCAAAAGAAAAATCCTGATAAAGGCTTCCCCCCAAAGCTACGTTCACCAGTTGCATACCGCGACAGATGGCAAGTATTGGAATTTGCTTGGCTTTTGCTTTTCTCACCAGGGCTATCTCAAAGGAATCCCTTTCCCGGGTAACGCTCAAATTCTTGACTTTTTTCCTCTCCCCATAAAACACCGGATCAACGTCATTCCCCCCGCTTATTATCAATCCATCCACGATGTTCAAGTGTTTATCCACTAACTCTAATCTCTTGGTGTTGGGCAAAATTACGGCAACCCCTCCTGATTTCTCCACCGCCTCATAATAGCTTCTTTTCAAATAGTCAAAGGCGTAGGCAGTGGGATATTTTCTCCTTTTATCTCCATATTCCATTGAACAGCTAATCCCGATTATGGGAGTTTGGGTATATTTATTCATTTTTATATTTGTAGCAAATTTTTCAGCTTATATTATTTTCTTCTAACTCACACACTCTCTTCCCCTCCCATGTTTGAACGACCGATCAGGTCAGGTATAAGCAAAATCATTCAAGCGATCTCGATCAAAGATAAGCCCTGGTTCAAGCATTCAAGTATGAATTTTTCTGAGATCTCTGAAAAACTCCTTTTGCAGGGCCGGGAGCCCTGTCTACGGGAATGTAAGCCATTGAATTCTCGTAGGTCGAGCGGACGCCCAGACGGGGGCGTCTGCCCTCCCGTCTGGGGGCATCTTGCCCGACTACTCTCCGGCACTTCTTCAGAAATCTCTTTCTTGACCCTTGACCCTTGCCACTTGACCCATGTTTAAAACGCATACAATATGCTCAGATGAAATCTTCCCGTCTTCGGGCTTTCTCTGATAGGGATTTGCCTGCCGTAATCCAGTCTTAATGGTCCCACCGGAGTGAAAAATTGAATCCCCAGACCAGAGGTAAGCTTGAAATCTTCTATGTTTATATGTTTTACTTCCTCCCATAGATTTCCCGTATCAACTAAGATAGTGTAACCAAATTTCCAGAACAAAGCTCTCCGATATTCTATGTTCCCCAATACCATCACCTTCCCCCCGGTGGGAGTTCCTCCTTCATCTGTGGGACCCATGCTGTTTTCCTTGTATCCTCTCATGGTAGATGCCCCCCCCATGTAAAACCTGTCAAGTGTAGGAACATAATCTCTGCAAGTAAGCTCTTCTGCATAGCCAAATTTTATCCGGGTAGCCAGCACATTCAAAATCTTTTTTTTGCCCAGATGATTATATCTGGACCAGGAGAATCCAATCTTGAAGAAATTGTTATCTCCCCTCATAAATCCTCCCACATACTCTGTGTATAGTTGGGTGAAGGATCCATCCAGAGGAATGAATATGTTGTTTCGGGTATCTTTTTCTCCGGAAAGGATTATCTTGCGGCGGACATTTATTTCTTTTTCCTTTTTATAAGTCTCCAACTCTTCCGGAGGGATGCTGTAAATATGCACTTGCTGATAGCTGTGGGTCAGCCAAACCTTAGTATACTCAGAAAACTCTCGACTGAAATTTATGTTTCCTCCATAAGACTCAATGCGATACTTCTGCACCACACTTTTCACTCCCGGCTCATAATATAAGTCCAGATCAAAAACGGTTCGACTTCCCAAAAACCAGGGTTCTACGTATCTTAAGGTGAACCGATTGGATAGCCTTTCTATCTCCGGCACCACTTTAAAGCCATAATAAGCAGAGATTCCTATCTTACGCGAGGTGCCAGCCAGATTTCTATTTCCCCACTCTCCAGTGAAATCCACGGTGAGATACTCCTGTTGATTTACGGATTGGGGCTGATTCTGCGCCAGCTCCATCCTGGCTTCGACATAATTTGGCTTTTTTTCTATCACCCTTAGGACAAAATCAGGTTTATCCGGTTTCTGCTCCACATGCTTAGCCTTTAAGGTGATATAGCTGAAAAGCTCGGTGGAGTAAACTCTCTGTTGGCTATCCATAATCTTCTTTCTGGAATAAACCTCCCCTTCTTTTATGGTCAGCTCCCGGGAAGCAACATTCTGTTTGGTGAGTTTCAATCCCTCATAGGTAACCTTTCCGAAGAAAACCTTCTTATCCTCATTAACTTTAATAGTCACGTCAGAGACGAACATCTCTTCTGTTTGCGATACAAGAATTTGAACGTCTGCATAGGGATAACCGTTATTTGCATAGATGGTCTTGATGTTGAAAGCCACTTTATCCAATTGGGACCAGTTGAAAGGTTTGCCCTTCTTCAAGGATTTTATCTCTTTTTTTGTCTTTTCCTCAAGCTCAGGCAATCCTCCTTGCAAGATGATGTTTCCTAACTTAGTCTGATTTCCTTCCTTTATCTTAACTTTAACCACGCAACTGTTTTTCTTTTTCTTCTCTGCACCAATTTCACACTTAGCCTCTAAGAATCCGTGCACATGGTATAAAGAATCGATGGAGGCTCGATCCAACTCTGCTTTTTTGCGGCTGAATCTTCTTTTTTTGAACAGACTATACCATTTGTTCTGCTTCAGACTCATCTGATCCTTTATTTTGCCGTCCGAGAAATAGCGGTTTCCCTCTACTTCTATTTTCTCAATGATCGGTTTTTTCTGACCGTGTGTCAGGACGGGAGTCGCGAAGAAGATAAATCCTACAAAGATAAAAAGAAGATGAAGAGATCGATTTTTAAGGATGTTGACCATAGAGATTTCTTAAGTTTTAAAGTAGTTGTTCTAAAAGCAATCTCTTTTATAGTAGAAAAACAACATTACCCAACATGAAAGTTCGTTTGTCAGTTTTTATTGGACTATCAAATGGCACAATCTTTAGTATTCCCAGTTCAGATTTAATCCCAGATGAAGGAGTCCCAACTTATCTTTTCGCGCCTCCAACAGAAGGTGTTTATCCAATCTGTATTCCACCCCTGTCTCCTGTCCGCTGGACTGAGAAAGGCGACGGGTATAGTGAAGATAAACTTTATCTGAGATGTATTTACCAATGGTGATCTGAGCGTCGGTGAGCCAGAATCTTTCGCTCCAGGTGGGAACGATCTCAAACGTTTCCACCCCCAGAGTCCGTCCGGCAATGCTCTCCAAGAATCTGCTACTGTAGGCGCCCCCCAGGCTATTGATCACCCTCTCCTGAAATAAGCTCCCCATCCCTACTGAATCCACAGAAGCGAATCCTCGTTGAAAAGCTAAAAGTTCTAAGATATCTTCCTTGAAATATGGAGAACCCGACGCCGGTTCCACTTCCGGCTCAGAGAGGGTGCCACCGATAGCCAACTTTACCTCATCAGTCGACCCGGTGCTCAAAAGGTTGCCGGATTGAGAGGAGCCTGTGGTTCCTCCTCGTAGTCTGGTGGAGACCAAAAAGTCGATTCTGGGGTCAATTCTCTCTACCTTATCAAAAAAGAAATACCCTTCTTCAATTTTAAACCTGGTTCCGTAAAGAAAATACTTTCCTCGAATGATCTCTAAGTTTCCTAAAATCTTTATTTCTCCTGCCTCCCGCAACACCAAAACGTCTCCTTGAAACTCTAAGTTTACATCATCATTGATGATCCAGCAATTGTTTGCGGCGGAGATGTCCAGATTCCAGTCCCATAGCTCCTCTTCTTTGGGGCTGGAGGGAAGGGAGGCTTGCGAGCCAGCGGTGGAAAAAGGCTCCCGGTAAAAAAGCTCGGAGAAGGATATCTGGGCTGTGACTAAAGGCGGAGATTTTCCTTCTATCTCCACGCTCAAATCAGCTATGGCTGAAAGGTCGAAATACTCATAATTTATAGGGACATCATCTCCCGAAAAGTATAGATCGTATTCGATTTTGTGTATGTCCTTTAAGTTTATTGTTCCAAACCCATTGACTTTCCCTCTAATTTTTTTGTTCGGTGAAAAAACTTTCCACATCTTCTTGAAAGGACTGACATCCTCTGTCCTGCCATGTTCCATAATGCCGTCTACTTTCTCTAAGATAAGATACTCATTCTTCATCCTCATCTCCGCCGCCAGCTCTTCCACCGGATCAGCCAGCTGAATAAACTTTAAGCTCCCGTCCTTTAAAATCATCTTGCCGTCAAATCGAGGATGAAGCAAGTTTCCTGAGATCTTTAAATCGCCTTCGAAGTCTCCTGTCAGATATTCGATGTCCGGGATAAACAATCTGATTAGCTCAAGCCGCCTTCCTTTGGCAAAAAAGCGAAGACTCTGTGGCTTTTCCAAAATTCTTTGCCCTACTGAAACGAAGGATAAATCCAGAGGCAAAAACCCGCTCAGACTATACTCCCAGTCTGTGTCGGTCACCGCCAGATTTCTGACCTTAAGTTTCTTTTCTTTATACAATAAATCCATTTTCAGATGTCCCAACTCCATACCTTTGAACTCAAGTTGCTGGATTTCTCCTTTCATATCAATTAGTGGATTTGAAAAATCTCCTTTTAAGATTGCTTCAAGAGAAAGTTCCCCCTCTATTGGTTCAGAACTCAAAAGCTCCGCCCAGGGAACAACGTCCAATTCAGATACCCGCAAGGAAAGATCCATTTTCTCCTCGTAGTCAATATCACCCGACAGATCGATTTGACCCGTCTTCCCTGAAAGAACAAACTTCCTTATTTGAACCTTATGAGTGTCGATACTGACCACTGTGGGAGAAAAGGATTCCAGACGATTTCCCCTATAATCTAAAAGCATCCGGTAAATCAACAGAGTTTGCGGAGTTTGGGAAACGTCCAACTCACCCCAGGCTTCTAATCCCAGATATGGGTTTTCCAAACGGGCGGAGTCTATCATAAACAACTGATCATCAATCTTTATTTTGGAGATCAGGCTGTCGTAGTCCACCCCCCAGGCCTCTCCATCCAAGAAGCGTACCTCAACTTCTCCTTTTTGTTTGGTGAGGAAATTAGCTAGGTTGAGCTTGACTTTTGCATCTGAACTATACAATTGATAAACATAGCAAGAGTCTGATTCAAATTCTCCCTTGATGTCAAAATCCTCAGTCCTTCCACTGATCTTTACAAAAGCTCTCCCCTCTCCCCTCATCTCCTTTATAAATATCTGATCCTTAAAATCTTTTAAGTCCCCAAAATTCACCCAAGCATCTATATCGACTTCTCCCTCATATTGTAGCTTGCCTGTTAAAACCACGCCGGTATTCTTATAGCGCAATTGAAACTGAGAATGAAAAAGCACGGCGTTGGTGGTAATGTCTATGATTCCTTTAGCCGCATTAAAACTGTATTGCTCGATTCTCCCATCCTGCAGATTTAGCTCCGCCTGCATGAATAATTCTCTCTCCGAGGTAGATCTTCCCCGCATGTGGACGTGCCCGGTAAACTCAGTCTGAAGGCTGCCAAATGCGATATTGTCCAAATTAAGATGGTTTACCTTTCCCTCGAATTCATACTCCTCCGGTCTTTTTCCAAAGTTAAACGTTCCCTTTCCGCTCAGAGGCGAACCGAAAACCTTGCCACTGATGGAGGAGAAGGTAAACTTTTTGTTCTGATAGGAATATTGGGTTTTTACCTGCTCGAATCTTCTCCCAAAAAACAGGCCATTCAAGGTTGCACCACCCCCAAATCTTTTAAGATTTCCCTCACAGGTTCCCTCTACATCCAGGATGCCCTCCAGACGCACGCCGGTTAATTTTTTTATCTCCTCCAGATTCACCGGTTTTGCTTTGACTAAAAGGTAGAACTGCGGCTCTTGGAAATTGCCCACATTCCCTGAAATCTCCACCTCTGAATCTTTTGTCTTAATCATTAATCCTTCAATGAATAAGCTGTCCCCTTTAAGCCATAAAAACCCCTCCATTTTCTTTAAAAGAAAATCTTTCTGTGGGTATGTGAAATTACCCCTAAGGATGTTTATCTTGGTTCCATCTCTGTCCTTACCAAAGGAGAACTCAAGATTTAAGCTATCTATGGTGGCTTTCCTCTCTGGGGAAAGATATTCAAAAATGCCATCCTTGATTTTTAAATTTCCGATCTTGAAATCAAATAAGCCGGTTTTGGAGATCACCTTCCCCTCGGTCTGAGGAAGTGCCAAAAGAAGTTTGCCATCTTCAGTCTTTGTAATGGAAAGCCTGGGATGATCTAAGGTTAAAGAATCTAATATCCATTTTTTCCTCCAGAGATTGGAAAGCTTATAATTCACCTTCAGATAAGGTATCTCCGCCATCCTGTATTCTGTGTCCTCCTGCATGAAATCAACCGTCAGGTTCTTTATTACAAGCTCTTTCCAGAGGGAGCCACTGATATCCCCTACGTGTATCTTGAGCGAATACCGGCTCTGCACAAAGACCTTTAACAATCGGTTGACTTGATTCTCCAGCAATTTAGTCTGGGTAAAAAGTCCCCAGAAGATCAGGCAGGCTAAGAACAGAAATGAAAAAAGATATAGTGGGATTTTAAATCTTTTCTTCATTTATAAGATATATCTTCTTTTATGTGTTTCATTGATTGCTACTTCTTGTAACATTCACAACTTCCATTATTCTGGAATCCCGTTTTCACATACAGGACAGAAAAGGTATTAACCTTTTTGGTTAACCCTTAAGTTTATACGATTATATCGAAAAAAAAACGCCCATCAAGATCAAAAAAGCAAAGAGAGGATAACTCACCCCCCATCAAGTATTCTAAACTTCAAAGTACTGTCAAAAAGTCAAATAGGAAAGGTTTTTGGAGTATCAGGCTTCAGCCTGACTGAACGGACTTTCAAAGATTTTCGTTTCGCACTTGGTCCGCCAAAGGCGAGATACTCCAACTCGACCATTTAAGGAGCAACCAGAACCTAACTTATGGTTATCAACTAATTATCTTGGCGATTTGGAAAAGAGTAAGAAAAGGAGTGCGCCCCGCCTTTGGCGGGGCGCTGCGGAAGCTTCGCTTCCGCACTCCAAGGCGAATTTGTCAAATTAAATAGTTGGTGACCATAAGTTAGGTTCTGGTGCTCCTATGTTCTGCTTAAGAGCTGCAGATGCTTATCTTTGTGTATAATCATACACCCCGGAGAAAACCGAGGTAGCTGGACCGGTCATATACAGGTGACCATCCTTTTCGTTCCACTCTATAATAAGTTTGCCTTCATCAAACAATGCTGTTACCTTGCGATTCAGCCTTTCAGTAAGTACACCGGCTACGGTTGCCGCTGAAGCTCCGGTTCCCGAGGCTAAGGTCTCTCCTGCTCCTCTTTCCCATATCTTCAACCTGATTTTTTTCGGGCTCAGAATCTTCACAAACTCCACGTTAGTTCTTCGAGGAAAGGTAGGGTGATTCTCCACCATCTCTCCGATCTTCTGCCACTGGGGACTGAACTCCTTTACAAATATCAAGGTGTGAGGATTTCCTAAAGAGACTGAGGTGATTTTTACTTTACGCCCATTTAGTTTCAATGTTTCATTTATGCAAAATCTTCCTCTTCCCCTTACCGGTATCTTCTTCCTCTCCAGGATAGGCACCCCTATATTCGCCCGAATTAGAAAATCCGCTCCTGTGCTGATTATCTCGGTATGGATTATCCCGGCTTTGGTTTCGATATTTTGAACTCTCTTTTTGGACAAACACCGATCATAAAGAAAGCGGGCAAAGCATCGAATTCCGTTGCCACACATCTCTGCCTCTGTCCCGTCGGGATTATGGAAGATCATTCTGAATTTATGTGCTCTGCCCGGTGTCACCAGAATCAAGCCATCTGCGCCAACTCCAAAATGTCTATCACACATCTTTTTTGCCAGATCAAACAGAATCGGCTTGGCTAATTTTTGTTTGAAGCAGTCAACATAGATGTAATCATTGCCCAGAGCCTGCATTTTGGTAAATTTGATCTTCATCTCTTCTTTCAAATTTGAAAGTTTTGGAGTGCGAATCTTCGGGGGATGGTGAAAAACCCAATTGGCAGGGTTGAACGCCCTTCAAGATGAATCCTTCTCCTTCCACTTAACCTGATAGATGATAAGTCGTCCCTCCCCATATTGGCGGGAATTTTCGTATGAATGCATACGCATATCCCGCCAATAAGTGTGGCCTATTCAACAAGCTTTTCAGGTTCGTCCAATATGGTGTTACCAAAAGTCGAGACGTGTTAGAATCTTTTCTCCACCAGTTCCGCAGAATTGCCAAGCACCTGTTTAAATTCTTCCGGGGTCAGTCCCGCACCCAGACCAACCTTTCTTATCATATCTTCTGAAAAAAGCTCTCTGGGACTATGTGCATCTGTATTGATCATCAGTCTGGCTTTACATTTTCTTGCCAGTCCAACCAGGCGCCCATTGGTCAAACAGTGTCCTTTGCGAGCCGACAGCTCCAGATAAATCCCCTCTTTTTTTGCCAGCCGCACCTCCTCCTCTTTTATCATTCCCGGATGAGCCAGTATATCGATATCACTTTGAAGGGCAAAAAGATTTGTCTCCGGGCAGACCGGTTCAACTGGCGATTCGCCATGCACCACCACGATTTTTGCTCCCAGCTTCCTTGCCTCCTTTGCCATGTCCGGAATCAAAGAAGGTGGCATGTGAGTTATCTCGACCCCGGGCAAAACTTTGATCCTCTCCAGCCGGTTCAAATCCTGCGCCACCTTAATCAGTTGTTTTAGGATCGTCTCCATATTCCCCGAATCAACATGATCGGTAAGGGCGATGGCTTCGTATCCTGTAATCTCCGCGTATCTTACCAACTCTGAAGGAAGCACCGCTCCGTCGCTTAAGATTGTGTGGGTATGTAAATCAATCATAAAATTAACCTTCTAAGAGAATCCAAGGTCGAAAACCAATTTAACCTTATTTTTTTAACATGCAACCAATTTTTGTAAATGGGCTGTAAGTGCAAGCCTCGTATCTGACTTGATATTCTGAGTACCAATAACGTTCTTGAGAAAATCCTGAAAAGAGAGTTAGCAAATACTCTTGACAAACCCCTTAAAAGTTATTTAATTAAGGCTGAATAAGAATTGCTCGCCTGTGGGGGGATGAGCATACGGTCTGTTGTCCGCAACAAAGAAAGGAGTTCAGCCGGTGTCCCTGCATATGAATATTCCCTGGGATCACATCTTTCAAACGGCTCTCTCTTTCCTTAAGTTATTTTTAGACTGGTTTTCTCACCTCACCCAGCAGGCAGGTGTCCATTTAGGCATTTGGGGACAACTGGGGTTATACCTTTTTGTGGTTCTTCTCGCATTCTGGGTGCTTTACCAGCTCTTCGTGATCATTAGATTCATTGTATTCAGAATACTTCTTCCTTTAGCAATCATAATCTCGGCCCTCCTCTTTCTTGTTATCCTCACTTCTTAATCCAATTTTGAAGAACAACGCATCAGGCGTCCTGAGTTTTTTCTCTTTTACTTTTGACAAACGACACCACTCCGACTATATTCTTAAAAAGGAAGAAACAGAGGAGACTAATGAGAAAAAAGACCGCCTTCACAATATACACGGACAAGCATGCTAATTTAAGATACCTTAAAGATAGAATAATAGCTGTGATTGGTTATGGCAAGCAGGGAAGAACACAAGCAAAAAATCTCAGGGACTCTGGACTTGATGTCATAATCGGCCTGCCTAAGGGTAGTAAAAGTAAAAGGCTTGCTCGCCAGGATGGTTTTGAGGTCTATTCGACCGAAAAAGCTAGCCAGTTGGGGAATCTAATCTCCATTTTGGTTCCTGATCATCTTCACCAGAAAATCTACCACCAGCAGATTGAACCAAATCTCATCCCTGGCAAGACCTTGCTTTTTGCCTGTGGCTTTTCCATTCATTTCCAGCTAATCCTCCCGCCCGATTTTGTGGATGTGATCATGGTGGCACCGCATGCTCCGGGAGAGGTAATGAGAAACCTCTTTTTGGAAGGGAAGGGTGTTCCCTGTTTTATTGCGGTGGAACAGGATTATAGCAGAAACGCCAGAAAGAAGGCTTTAGCTTATGCTAAAGCTATCGGATGCACAAAAGCGGGGGTGTTTGAGACCACCTTTGAATATGAAGCCATCGGTGATCTTTTTGGAGAACAGGCTGTTTTGTGCGGTGGATTGACCGAGCTTTTAAAAGCCGGCTTTGATGTCTTGGTGGAAGGCGGACTTCCTCCGGAAAATGCTTATCTGGAATGTGTCCATCAACTGGACTATATCGTGAACACCATCAAATCCTATGGGATAGCTGGTATGTTTGACCGGATCAGCAAAACTGCGGAATTTGGATCCTATCTTTCAGGGAGACGAGTTATCACCAAACAGACAAAAAGGCAGATGGAGAAAATCTTAAAAGAGATCGAGGAGGGCACATTTATGAAAAGATGGACAAAAGAATATGAAAGCGGGATGAAAAATTACCTTAAACTGAAAAAACAGGTTGCACAACATCCCATTGAGAAAGCAAGCAAAAAGATAAGAAGATTCTCAAATTAGATAAACTGTCATCGACAAATCCGGATATTTCATGCTTTCAAAAGAAAAACTCAAAGAGCTTTTACGACTTACCACCAAGAAGGGGCGCAAAAAACAGGGGAAGTTCTTTATCGAAGGCCTGCGCCTTTGCGAGGAGGCGGCTGAATCTCTTTGGTCAATCCAGTCAGTTTTATTCACCATATCTTTTGAACGGAAAACTAAAGGGAGAGAACTTCTGAAAAAAATGCAGAAGTTAAATGCTGACTTAATCCCGGTGAAAAGCCAGATTTTAGCAAAGCTTTCCGATACCGTGACCGCTCAGGGAATAATTTGTGTGGCAAAAGCAAAGAGAGTTCCTGTAAAGGATTTGTGGAGGAAAAATATAAAAGTGATCGTGGCTTTGGATGGCATCAGCGATCCGGGAAATGTAGGAACTTTGATAAGAACCGCGGACGCCTTCGGAACAGATGCGGTGTTGCTGTCAGATAACACGGTGGAGCTGTATAATCCTAAGGTGGTGCGCTCCAGCATGGGATCAATTTTTCATTTGATGATTTTTGAAGAGACTGATTTAAAGGAGACTATCCTGAAGTTGAAAAAACAAAAATTCAAAATCTTTGGCACTCATGTTAAAGAGGGCAAAAGCCTTGACAAAATAAACCCTTTGGGCAAGATTTGCCTTTTGATCGGAAACGAGGCAGAGGGACTGAACAGGAAGCTGATTAAGCTTGCCGACGAGATCATTCATATTCCAACTTACGGTAAGGCTGAATCTTTCAATGTGGCTGTGGCTGGTGGGATTCTGCTGTATGAAGTAACAAAAAAACGCATACAAGATCAGATATTATGATAACAGATCCACGAGACGGCAGGTGGCGTCATGATTTGAAAAATGGGGGATGAATCTTGCAGTAATTAATCGCTCCACATCAGCAGATGCAGATACCTGTCGAATTTTTGTTGACTTTCATTCACGCAAGTTGTAAACTTATCTTAAGGTGTTACTATGCACCGAATTCGCTAAGAGGAAAAAAACGTGTCAAAACGGGGAAGTTTCACATTACCTTTCGGCGCCATCGTCGGTCAAGATAATCTTAAATTGGGTCTGCTCCTGAACGTGGTGAATCCGCGAATCGGGGGACTTTTGATCAGAGGTGCCAAAGGTACAGGCAAAAGTACCGCAGTTTATGCCCTGGCTGACGTCCTGCCACCGGTGGAGGTGGTTGCCGACTGCCCTTTCAGATGCTCCTTTGATGACCCGGCCAACAGGTGCGAATCGTGCAGATCAAGGTTTGAAAAAGCAGAGGACGTTCCCAAAAAGGAATCAAAAATGGAAGTGATCAGCCTTCCTTTAAGCATTACTGAGGACAGATTGATCGGCTCCATTGATGTGCAGAGAATCTTAAAAGATGGCGAGAAAGCGCTCCAGCCCGGATTGTTAGCTCAAGCCAATCAAAATATCTTATACGTAGACGAGATCAATCTGCTTCCCGATCACATAACCGACGATCTTCTGGATGTCACTGCCCTGGGATGGAATACCATTGAACGGGAGGGATTCTCCATCACCCATCCAACCCGCTTTGTATTTGTGGGAAGTATGAATCCCGAAGAAGGGGAACTTCGGCCGCAGATTCTGGATCAATTCCCTCTCTCCAGTCTGATTAAGACGGTCAACGACGAGGAGGCCAGAGTCCAGATAATCAAAAACAACCTTCTTTTTGAAAAAGACCCGATAGATTTCAGAAACCGGTTTAAAGAAGCGTCGGAAAAGCTAAAAAAGAAAGTAGAAAACGCCCAAACTCTTCTGCCTGAAGTTGAAGTTCGGGAGGAGATTTACCATATTGCGGCTTCCATTTGCGCTAAACTAAAGGTGGACGGACAACGCCCTGACATCGTGATTACCAAGACCGCCTGTGCGGCAGCCGCTTTGGACAACAGAACCTCAGTCAAAGAAGGAGACCTTTTGAAGTCTTCGTTTTTGGCCCTTTCCCACCGCACGCGCGAAGGGGGCCTCGAACCTCCCTCCACCGAAAAGGAGATTGAAGATGCCTTTGAGGAAAGTTCCCGAAAATGGGGAACTATGTGGAAGGAAAAAGTCGGTGCTCAAGTCTCCATACCCAAGGGTGAAGGTATCACTGAACCTGGTAAAGAGACCAAAGTAAAAAAAAATCGTAACCCCATCGAGTGAAGAATCTCCTCCAAAGCCCTCTTTAAAACAGTTTATTGCCCGGGTCCCGTTAATTAATCCCAAACAGGTACTGCATAAGCTGACCTCCTATTTTGACCGATGGAAGATTAAGCTTTCCAAGAAGGCTCCGCCTCGAAAAATACGACAGTTTGTGGGCAAGCGTGCGGCAAGCCTTACCACCTCCACCCGGGGACGACCCACCGGCTATCAGAAACCAAAGACCTTACCCCAAGAGAATGTCGCCCTTGTTCCCAGCATAATTGCGGCTTTGGCAAGTCGCGGAAAAGACGAAAAAAAGCCCAAAGTCAAATTGGGGCCTTCCGACCTTCGAATCTGGGTCAGGCATGGAAGAAGCTCGGTTACTCTGGTTCTGATCACCGACGCCAGTTATTCCACCTTTCATTTCCTTCCCGCCATCTCCAAAGCCCTTTCCATCGTGTACCGCGATGCTTATAGAAATAGGGATCGTTTAGGTTTGATTGCTTTTCAAAAGAATTCTGCCCGGATTATGAATCATCCTACCAACAATCTGAGAGTAACTTTGGGGAACTTAACCCGTCTTTCCCCTTCGGGTTTCACACCGCTGGCAGATGGGCTCAAAAAAGCTTTAGAAGTGTTTAAACAGGAAAAAAGAAGATCACCTAACTTCATACCCTTTGCCGTTCTCATCAGCGACTGTTTCCCTGAGCCACTAACTCATAAGTATGCCGATCTATTGAAAGAACCTGCCTACCAGGAGACACTGAAGATTTCTAAAGATTTTAGAAGAGAAAAGATTCCCATCCTGGTGATAAATCCTGCCCACGGGAAAACCAAGAGTGGGGGGCTTTTTGGCGGAAGCAAGTTGGGAATGAAGATTGCCCACATTTCCAACGGCACGTATTGCGGTATCTCGGAAAAGGAAATCCCTTCCAGTGCTACTTTTTTTGCCAAACTTTTCCAGAAACGTTACCAGGACAGGCAGGCTGAAAACATCTCACAATTTTTGGATGATTTCAGGGTGGATCTCTTCACTATTCACAAGAAAGAGGAATAGCTTACGCAATCGATGACTTGAGAAATTATGGGAAGCATATATCTTGATCTGTGAAATCTATCCCCTTTTTTCCCTTGACAATTGCGAGGTATTTTTTTAAGATAGAATGCCAGAATACTGCCAACGATACATTTTGACTCTGGCAAAAAACAAGGGGTAAGTCTTTAAAAAAGCCAGAAGAGCACAATCCCGAGGCAAAATGGACCTATTTGAAAAATGCAGAAACTTCACAGAAGCCGATGAGGTGAAAAAGTTAGGGGTCTATCCCTATTTCCGCGCTATCTCCTCCGGTCAGGATACCGAGGTGATGATAGACGGGAAGAAGATGATCATGATCGGCTCCAATAACTATCTGGGCTTGACTTCACATCCCAAGGTGAAAGAAGCCGCCATGGAAGCCGTGAAAAAGTTTGGCTCCGGCTGTACCGGGTCCAGATTTTTAAATGGGACCCTGGAGCTTCATGAGGAGTTGGAGGAGAGATTAGCCAAGTTCATGAAAAAAGAAGTCGCCTTAGTCTTCTCCACCGGCTTCCAGACCAATCTGGGAACCATCTCCACCCTGGTAAATCGTAAAGACTACGTGATCATCGACAGATCTGTTCACGCCAGTATAGTGGACGCTTGTAAACTTTCCTATGGGACCGTGGTAAAATTCAAGCACAATGATATGACGGATTTGGGGCGCGTCTTAAGCAATTGCGGCAACGATGCAGGAAAGCTGATCGCGGTGGATGGGGTATTCAGCATGGAGGGGGACATAGCTGATCTGCCTCAAATTGTAAAATTGGCGAAAAAACACAATGCCCGGGTGATGGTGGATGATGCTCATTCCATCGGGGTATTGGGGAAGCATGGTCGAGGCACCGCTGAACATTTCGGCTTAAATGATGAGGTGGACATGGTGATGGGTACTTTCTCCAAATCGTTCGCCTCGCTGGGTGGCTTCATCGTTGGCACCGAAAGGGTGATTAATTACATCAAGCATTTCTCCCGCCCTCTGATCTTTTCGGCCAGTCCTCCTCCAGCCGCGGCGGCAGCCTGCCTGGCGGCTTTAGACATTATCGAAAGCGAGCCGGAAAGAAGAGAAAGACTGTGGGAGATCACCCGAAGAATGCATAAGGAGTTTGAGTCTTTGGGCTTTGATATCGGACCTACTCAGACTCCCATCATTCCCATCTACATCGGCGATGATATGAAGACGTTCCAATTCTGGAAAATGCTCTCCGATGAAGGCATTTTTGTCAACCCCATAATCAGCCCCGCCGTTGCTCCTGGCTCCCAACTCCTCCGCACCAGCTACACCGCCACCCATACCGACGAACAACTGGATAGAGTTTTAGATGTCTTTGAAAAAGTGGGGAAAAAGATGGGGGTGATTTAGAAGAAGTATTTTCTTGTTCGTGCGGGAATTGGATTTCCCGCACGAGATTATGGGGATACTTGTGGTTCGGGAATTCCAATTCCCGAACCAACGTAATAGTCTATGAGGATAAACCAAAAAAATGAGAACAAAAACTAAGGTAGGATTTTGGAGCGGGGAACATTGTGAATACTGTGATGGACCTATTATTGAGAAAACGGTTGATTTGCCGCGAAAGGTTGGCAAGGGGTACGTCCTCATCAAAAACGTCCCTGTAGGGGTGTGCAAAGACTGTGGAACCCGTTATTTTGCAGCGAATGTCCTCAAAATCATCGAGGCGACCATTCGGGGACGAAGAACGGCAAAAAAAGAAATCTGTATGCCGGTGTATTCGCTTTAAAGGAAATATCGCAGCCTCCTTGAATAAAATCGCAACCTGCAATTCCAATAAAAAACACAATCGCTTCCCGTTAGCGTTCTTCGCCAACATGGAATGGACGGAAGGTGAAGAAAACCACCCCGTTTAATAATCCCCAGAATGTAAATGTAGGGTAAAAAGGTGAACGTTAGACCAGTGGAAACAAAAAGGGATTTGACGGAATTCATCAAATTCCCTTGGCAGATCTACAAGAGTGATCCTTATTGGGTTCCTCCTTTGATTATGGAGAGAAAAGAATTTCTGGACAGAAGAAAGAATCCTTTTTTCAAGCATGCGGACGTTGTGTTCTATCTGGCAAAGAGAAACGGGCAAACCGTGGGCAGGATTGCCGGGATAGTCAATCATAATCACATAAAATTCCACCAAGAACAGGCAGGATTCTTTGGACTTTTTGAATGCGTTAAGGATTATGAAGTTGCCAAAGCTCTGTTGAACACAGTTCAGGATTGGTTGAAATCCAAAGGAATGAAGATCATGCGGGGTCCGGCGAATTTCTCCTCCAACGAGGAGTGGGGTTTTTTAGTGGAGGGGTTCGACTCGCGTCCGGTGATCATGATGGGATATAATCCCCCTTACTATCTGGATTTTATGGAAAGTTATGGCATGGTCAAAGCTAAAGATCTGTATGCTTACTTTATAGATAAGAGTTTGCCTACGCCGGACAGGGTGGTGAGGATGGCGGAAAATATTAAAAAAAAGGTGAAAATCAGAAATATCAACATGAAAGAGTTTAAAGGTGAGGTGGAAAGAATAAAGCAAATTTACAACTCTGCCTGGAGCAAAAACTGGGGATTTATCCCCATGACCGACGAAGAATTTGATCACCTGGCAAAGAATTTAAAGCAGATCGTGGATCCCCACATGGTCTTCATCGCAGAGGTAGACGGAAAGCCAGCAGGTTTTTCTCTGGCTTTGCCCGATTTCAATCAGGTGCTTGCCAGATTGAACGGAAGACTTTTCCCTTTAGGAATCTTCAAGCTTTTGTGGCATACCAAAATCAAAAACAAAATCGACGGCGTTCGCATCATCACCATGGGAGTTGTGCCCGAATTTCAAAAAAGAGGAATTGATACGGTCTTTTATGTAGAGAGTTATAACGTGGGAGTAAAAAGAGGATACACCTGGGCGGAGATGTCCTGGATATTGGAGGACAACACTTTGATGAATCGAGTGCTTAAGCTTCTGGGCGCCAGGCTTCACAAAAAGTATAGAATCTATGAGATACGAATCTAATAAAAACGCAGTTTTTCTGATACGAAGCTATCCCTCTTGACTCTTGACCCTTGAACCATGATCCTGAGGGGCAAGGGTTAAGTTTAGTAGTTGCCCGATTTATCGGGCGAATTAAAGTGGAAAACATCATAATAGTTAAGAAAAGAGGGATTTTATTATCGTCACCACTACCCCACTCATTCAGGGCAAGGTAATAAAGGAATATCTGGGTATTGTTACCGGTGAGGCTGTAATGGGGGCAAACATCTGTAGGGAAAGAACTTGCTTCCTGCCAATTCTGTTTCGTTATTCGAAAAATTTCGGGGGGAGTCGTAAAAATTTACGAATTTTCAGCACTTTTTGAAAATTGGAAGTCGCGTCTAACTGAGACAATCGTCTACCGTAACACCTTTTGTGACAATAGGTTAAACACGAAACAAGCGATTTTGTCGTCCTTTTGCAAAATTTGGTATTATTTTTGCTAATACAAGAGAATGCATTTCTTTCCTTCTTTCAAGTAAAACAGCCCCTTCCAGGAGCCCCGCATCCTCGCGGGGCTCCTCGGACCCCAAAAGCTCCTCTGTTAGAGCAGATTTATCTTCAGTTCAATACAAATGCGTTAGGCAAAACGTCATTGCGAGTGAAACGAGGTCCCTCCCTTAACAGACCACACCACTCGGGCTCGCAACAACATTGTAAGAACATTTAGTGTGTTTGTATTGATCAATTCCCCAAACCAAGACGACCGAAAAACGAAAAGGTTTGTATTGACTTTGAGAGGAAAGACAAGTATAATTGTCCATTAAAAATATAGGCACAAATTAAGGCTTGCCTCTTGCCTAAAGGAGGAAAACAGTGAGAATTTTGGTAACCGGTGGAGCCGGTTTCATCGGATCCAATGTAGCGGATAGATTCATCCAGGAAGATCATAAGGTCTCGATAATTGATAATCTATCTACCGGCGTGGAATCTAACGTTAACAAAAAGGCGAAATTTTATAAGGTGGACATTAGAAGCGCGGTAGTAGACAAAATCTTTGAAAAAACAAAACCGGACGTTTTGTGCCATCATGCCGCTCAGATAGATGTCAGAAAGTCAGCCGCCGACCCGATTTTCGATGCGGATATAAATATCCTCGGGACTTTGAATCTGTTTAACGCATGCGTTAAACACAAAGTGAAAAAGGTGATCTTAGCCTCCACCGGCGGGGCTATCTATGGAGAGCAGGATTATTTCCCAGCTGATGAAAATCACCCAGCCAATCCCCTTTCCCCCTATGGCGTTGCCAAGCTGACCATAGAAAAGTATCTTCACTTTTACCGGGAGACTTACGGGATAAACTTTGTCTCCCTCCGTTATGCTAATGTCTACGGTCCCAGACAGAATCCCTTTGGAGAGGCAGGGGTGGTGGCAATCTTTACTGAGAGACTTCTGGCAGATACAGAGGCTATCATAAATGGGGATGGAACACAAACCCGTGATTTCACTTTTGTTGATGATGTGGTGGAGTCGAATCTCCTTGCTTTAAATTATCCGAAAAGCGATATCTTCAACATCGGAACCGGCAAAGAGACGGACATGAATTTCATCTTTAGAATACTAAAAGAAAAGACCGGTTCCAGACAAAAAGAGATTCATGCTCCGCCAAAACCGGGAGAACAGCAAAGAAGCGTGCTGGACTGTTCCAAAGCGGGAAGGCTTCTTGGATGGAAACCAAGATATAGCTTAGATGAAGGATTAGCCAAAATAGTGGAATTCTTTCAAGGAACGAAAAAATGTGCAGGGACGAGCTTTTAGGGCTTGTTGAAAAAGCCATTTTGTGGAGAAGTTTTTACGTAGGGACAGGGCTTGTCCTTCAGGATGAATCCTTCAGGATGAATCCCTGTCCTAACTCTAAGGAGGACAGCCACGAGGGCTGTCCCTACGACAATCTCTTCTCACCGACTGAAATATGTAAGATAGTTTTTCACCACTCCCTTTAGACTCGCCCGAAGTCATATCTTAATTAAAAAACTACGAAAAAAATCTCAAAGACCGGGAGGTTAGATCAGATGAGCAGATATCGGATAACAGTATTAGGTTCATCCTCTGGCATGCCCTCCCCAACTCGCTTCTGTTCCTCCTTCTTCTTTCAGACAGAGAAGTTAAACTTCCTCCTAGATTGCGGAGAAGGAGTCAGTTTTTCCTTGCTTAGAAACAGAATTGACCCGGAATTGATAGACTCAATCTTCATATCCCACACACATATTGACCATCTGGGCGGTCTTTTTCTTTTGGTTCAGATGATGCATCTTCTACAAAGAAGAACACCCTTGAATGTTTATCTTCCGGAGGAAGCTATCCCTGGGATAAGGAATTTTCTCAACACCTGTTATCTTTTCCCGGAGAAGATCACACCGAAACTGAGCCTTTACCCAGTAACATCCAGCTTTACATTCCAAGATGAAGGAATCACCATTAAGGCACATCCCAATCGTCATCTTATGGGCAATCAGGAAGTGATCAATGAGTTAAAATCTCCCAATAAGATGCAAAGCTTCTGTTTTGTTTTGACTCTCCTTAATAAGAAAATAATCTATTCGGGCGACATAGAATCTTCGGAAGATCTATCTGACATCATTCAGGATGCAGACATCCTCATCACCGAATGCTTTCATCCCCGGCTGGAGAACCTGATTCCCCTCATGGTAGAAAAGAGGGTCAAGTCCGCAGTTCTCACCCATATCCCTCCAGAGTTGGAAGGAAAAGAAAAAGAAATTTTGGAGGGGGCTCAAAAGATGGGTTTTGAAAAACTTGTGGTGGCCTATGACGGAATGGCTATAGATATTTGATTACAAAATGCTTTGCTTTTACCTCAAGCCCTCAAGCTCCCCCTTGTTTGTTTTTTCAACCCTTGTCCCAACACCGTTCCGTAAACTAGGAATCTGATCTGTGAGATTCATTTTCATTAGTCCCTTTAGCTTGACTTAAAGCTTTTGTCGCAAGATGCTGCTTTGTGTGAAATGACAAAAGCTTTACCCTGGTCCCGCCAAAGGGTTGAACCGTATGGGACTGTTTAAAAACCCAAACCGGAGTGCATCCCGCCAAAGGCGGGGTGCGAAGTTGGTTTTAAGCTTTAGAACCGCAGAAGCAAGCTTCTGCACTCCAAAACTACTTTTTCAACACGCCCGTATGGTTCGCTCCAAAGGCGGGATACTCCAAATTCTTGTCTTTAAGCATTTTTTCCAAAGAGCTTTTAAACATCTCCCATGGTCTATCTGTGGAGTTAAGTCTATGATTAACAGTCAATTAGCTAAAAGCACCCAAGGGGACCAACAATTACAAAAATTTCAGATAGATGTAAATCTCTCTTGACAAGCTGGGGTTTGTATCGTATACTAAATTTAGAAAGGAGTTGATGAATTTATGACAGAGAAAGGGGGTTTGAGATGAGATGACCAATGTGATAATTCGGGATAACGAGACTTTCGAGAAAGCCTTGCGCAGATTCAACAAATCCTGCGAGAAGTCTGGCATCATAGCAGACATCAAGAAGCATCAGCATTTTGAAAAGCCATCCGAACGACGCAAACGAAAGTTGGCTGCGGCAAGAAGAAAAAATCGACGAAGAGAGGAATATTAACTCATGACGGATCAAGGAAAGCCAACGGGTGGCACCTCACTTAAGCAAAGAATCGACCAGGACACGAAGGAAGCTTTGAAGAGTAAAGATTCTTTGAGGTTAAGTGTGCTCCGCATGCTCAAATCTGAGATCAAATACAAAGAGATAGATAAAAGCTCAGAGCTTTCCGATGACGAGGTTATTTCGGTTCTATCATCGTCGATCAAAAAACGAAAAGATTCGATTCAGCAATTCGAAAAAGGAGGAAGAGACGATTTAGCTTCCAGGGAGAAGGCTGAGTTGGAGTTGGTCTTAAAGTATTTGCCAGAACAGCTAACAGAAGAAGAGCTCTCCCAGATTATCAGCCAGACGATAGAAGAGACAAACGCCACAGGTCCCTCCGATCTGGGCAAGGTTATGAAGCAGGTCATGCCAAAAGTTCTGGGAAGAGCGGATGGGAAAAAAGTTAACCAGATGGTCGCTTCTCAGCTTCAATCGATCTCAGACTCTTAAATGAAATGTTTGCTCAAAAAAGAGAGCAGGAATATGTAGCTTCAAGCAAACAGATACGAAATGTTCGTACGAATTTTGCACAATTTCTTATGGTGCAAAATGAATATCAAGGAAAATTTATCCAAAACACGGCACGTTGCTCGAATGAAATTCGAGTTGACGTGTCGTCTTTTTATGCCCGATCTGTTGTGAAATTAGGTTCAATGAAAAAGACGGCAAGAAAGCGAGGGGATAGATGAACTGGATAGATTTCGTGTTGGTAGGACTGCTTTTGGTGGCGATTATTATCGGCTCCAGAAGGGGGCTTTTTAGTGGACTGATAGGAATGCTGGGACTGGTGAGTGGGGTGATCTTTTCCATCAACTATGTGGATCAGATTTCTGCCAAGTTCCTTTCGCACATGAAAGTCTCCACGGTGATGGTAGTTTTCATGGGATTTATTGTGGTGTTTGTGATAGTCTATGTGGGAATCAAATTTCTGGGTTATCTCTTTTACAAGTTCGCCTCGCTTAATCCTTTGGGGAACTTAGACAAAGTGGGGGGAGCAATTATGGGAATTTTTCAGGGCTGGATTGTCTTGGGAGTGATACTTTTTCTGCTCATATTTCTTCCCCTGCCTGACTCTTTTGTGTCCAAACTGGATAGCTCCTTTTTTGCTCCGGGGATGAGGGGAGTGGTTCCCATGATCTATGATGAGACCACATTCCTGCATCCGGAAAACCCCAGTCTGGTAAAAAAGATGAAAACGGCTTTAAGGACCGAGCCGGGCAAATCATCTAGAGACTGGGGGGGATTCTCTGCCGAAGGTCCCTCAGTCTCCAGAATCATTCGTACTATGGAGGACTATTTCGGAACGTAGATTCATCCTTGCTAATATAAAGCAAGATTTATTCCCAACGGAGAATTTGGATTTGACCTGGTTTGAAAAACGTTTCTGTTGGGATTTCGTTTCTTCAGTCAAATAAAGAAAGCTTGAGTTGACCTGATGGATGAGCATACGCTGAAAGTTCTGGAGTTTGATAAGATAAGGCAGATGCTATCAAAGCACTGCCTCTCTGAGATGGGAAGAGAACTGGCAACCTCCATTTTTCCAACCAAAGACAGAGGGATAGCGGAAAAGGAGATAAGACAAACCACTGAGCTGAAGGAGATACTCTTATACGAGGAGACGTTTCCCCTCTCATCCATGAAGGACATTCGGAATTCATTGAAAAAAACAGAGGCAGAAGGTTCATATCTTGACCCCAAAGAGCTTTTAAACATCTCCCAGATTCTGGGCATCTCCAGATCCTTAATCAAATTCTTCAAGAATAAAAAAGAAAAATATCCCAACATAAGCGTGCTGATCTCGGAGTTGAGAAGTTTTGACAAAATCCTTTCTGCCATAAATTCAGCGGTCGATCCCTCCGGCGAGATAAAAGATTCAGCCTCGGGAAGATTATCCGACATACGTCATCAGGAAAAAACCTTGCGAAATCGGATCTTGGACAAACTGGAAAAGATGATCGGCGCCCGCAAGGCTAAAGGACCCCGCCAGGATGACATCATCACCCTCCGGGATGGACGATACGTCATTCCCATGGACGAATCTGACTTTTTTCAAAGCAGAGGAATAATCCATGATCGCTCCAGAAGCGGCGCCACCGTTTTCGTGGAGCCTTTGGTGGTGGTAAGGATGAACAATCAGTTAAAAGAGTTCTCTTTGGAGGAGGAAGCTGAGATCGAAAGAATCTTAAGGGAAATCACCAATATGATCAGGCTGGAGCTTAGAGATTTAGACGTTACTGTGCGGATTCTGCAGGAGTTGGATTTCATCCATGCTAAAGCCCAACTCTCCTTCGACTACGACGGTAATCCTCCCCTGCTGAATGAACAGGGATATATAAACTTAATCGAAGCCTGTCATCCTCTGCTTCATCTTCCCCAAGAAAAAAAATCGGAGATTCCACCAAAGGTGAGGGATGTGGTTCCGCTTTCTTTAACTTTAGGGAAGGATTATTCCACTTTGATCATAACCGGACCCAATGCTGGCGGTAAGACCGTTACGCTGAAGACCGTGGGGCTTCTCACTTTGATGGCTCTGGCAGGATTGCACATACCTGCCAAACCCTACTCGGAGATACCTGTGTTTTCCAGGGTGTATGCCGACATTGGAGACGAACAGTCCATTGAGATGTCCTTATCCACCTTCTCCTCCCACATGCTCCACATCAAAGAGGCGGTGGAAAATGCTGATCCACAGAGCCTGATTCTTTTAGATGAGTTAGGCGGAGGCACCGATCCCAAGGAGGGGGTGGCTTTAGGTGAGGCCATAATAGATGACCTGATAAAAAAAGAGACTAAAGTTATCATCACTACCCACCACGGAGCACTGAAGATATTAACTCAAGAGTATCCGCAGGTAAGAAATGCATCCATGGAATTCGATAAAGAGACCTTAACCCCCACCTACCGATTTCAGATGGGATATCCCGGCTCAAGTTATGCCATACAGATCGCTCAAAGATTGGGAATGCCAGAGGGGATAATCCAGAAGGCTCAAGAAGTTCTGGGAAGCGAGGAGAGAGACTTGGGAGCACTCCTGGAGAGCTTGGAAAAGGATTTAAAAAAGGTGAGGGAAAATCGAGAGGCAATAGACGAGCAGAAAAAGGTCACCCAGGAACTGATGAATTTGTACCAGGATAGGGTGAAAAAGCTGGATGAGAAAGAAAAGGAATTAAAGATCAAAGCCTTGAGAGAATCAAAGCTGATGGTGGAGGGCACCAGAGCAGAGCTGGAGAAGTTGGTGGCGCAGATCAGAAAAACACAAGCTCAAAAAGAGGCGGTGAAAGAAGCTCATCGAGTGGTGGAAGAGAAGAAGGCTTCCTTGACCGAGGAGCTAAAGAAGTTTGAACAGAAGGTAACCAAAAAGTTGGGCATCATCCAGCCGGGTGACTCTGTCTGGATCGAACCATTAGCCATCAAGGGTGAGGTTATATCCAAAGATGAGCAGTCAAAGAAATTCAAGGTTCTGGTGGGAAGCGTGACTTATGATGTGGAAGAGGAGAAGCTGACCAGAATCGAGGATGCAGAAAAAGTAGAAACTGAGCCGGAATATGTGGGGACATCTTATTCCGTTCCCCAGGTATCGCCGGAGATCGACCTAAGGGGGCTTTTGGCAGAGGAAGCCTTTGATATTGTGGATAAGTATTTAGATGATGCCTTTCTGGCTGGACTTACCACAGTCTCCATCATCCACGGCAAAGGTACCGGTGCCCTTCGTAAAAAGATTGGCGAGTTTTTGTCTCATCATCACCGCGTAGAAAACATAAGACTGGGAGAATGGAACGAAGGCGGCTCCGGCGTCACCATAGTGAAGCTAAAAGAGTAAATGACGCTGCCAAAGTACAAATTACCAGATCGGACAGGGGCTTGCCCTGAACGATTGGCTGTGAAGGGTTGTACCCCTGTCCGTAGAAAAGGGGCGGGGGCTCGTCCTGAAGGCTCGCCCTGAAGGGTGCAACCCCCGCCCCAACAGAGAGACATTTTTCATCAGAATACATCCCAAATTTTACGTCCGACCTCCCTAACCTGGCAGAAATGGTAGGGCGGGCATCCTTGCCCGCCCAATTTATGCGAGGCTGTTCATACCATAGGCAGATTCCCCGCCTCTGGCGGAGGAAAGCCCCGCCTACGTATTTCCCCTCTCTTGACGGGAGGGTTTTTTTCGTGTTGTGTCAGGACCTCAGTCCTGATACTTGCTGAGGCGCTAAGAGTGAAGTTCCTGGCCCAACCACAAACCTCACCCCCTTAGTCCCCCTCTCCATAAAATGGAGAGGGGGAGATAGGGGGAGAGGTAAAAAGCCTCCGTTTGCTTTTCTTATCAAAGATCAAGAGAGAGACTCCTGACGCAACTATAAGATCGTAACGGACGAGGCGTCCGCTACCAATAAAAAAAAGCCCTCCTCTTGAAGAAAAGGGCTCTTCACGTTACGTTTGATAGTTTTCAAACTCAATTTAATTTACTGTGGCGCAGGTCCTCCCTTATACAGATAATTGATCAGGTAAATAACATCCGCTATGGTCAACTCGCCATCCTGAGTTACATCTCCCCTTTCGGGCGGGTCAGGCGCAGGTCCAAATCTGTAGAGATAATTAATCAAAAAGATGACATCAGCAAGATCCACCACCTGATCCCCGGTGACGTCTCCAGCCAACCAGACTAAGGTCTTTGGTCCCACTCTCACGTCATCTATGTAGAAACCTTCTCCATCGAATGTATACTCATTATCGCTTGCAAAGGAGAACCTGACACGCACACTTGTGCCGGGGGGAATGTGGGAAAGATCATAACTGTACTGGAGCCAATCGTTGCCAGTATTCAAAAGCGAATCTAACGCTCCGCCGGTTCCGATAAAATCAAGCGTATCCGGCACTCCGCTTAAGGCATTCACTATCTCCACATGTATCCCGTCCACGCCATAGTTGGTCACATCATACCACAGCCAGAAGGTAAGATAAGATTGGGGACCCAGAACGAAAGAAGAGCTTTTAAGCCATGACTGCATATTATTGTTGAAATACCAAGAGCCTTCTATCCCATTATACCAGCTCGAATCGCCGGAATGTTTTCTGTGGCTGGTAAGATGCCACAAATCCCCGGTTCCACCATGAGTCCAGAGGCTTGAGCCCGACTCCATGTCATCCTCAAGTCCGGGCTCGCCAACATTCAAGATGAAACTATCTAGAAAAACATATCCATCGTTGGTTTGGGTGCGAAGACGCAAAGTAGGGAAAGAGATGGAGGGACAACTGGGAAGCAGATACACCTCATGAAAGACACCATTCCATATCTCGTCCGAGCCAATATCACCAAAGCTGGCTATGCTGTCGGCGATATAAACGTAAGAACTGGCACTGGAAAGATAGCCAGTCACGCCTCTGGCCAACTCCGCCCCCAGATTCTTCACAGAAACAATAAGATCGAAAGTCTCCCCCGGCTCTGGCTTGCCATTGCCGTTACCTGCAGGTGCATCATCCACCGAATAGCTGTAGTGAATCAAATCGGGCGTGACCACGGTGATGGGTATCATACTGCTCCAGGAGATTTCATAACCCTCGTTTATTACCAGGTTAAAATAGATAACGTGATTGTTGGGACAATTTGAGTCTATGGTAAAACCATACGGTGCGAAGTTGACCGCTGTCTGGCCTGGGTTGATGGTTCCGAAATTCTGCAGACTATCGATTAAGGTGACGTATGGGTCACCAGTAGAGTGCAAGATGGCATATACGTTGTATTCTACCTCGGTTCCCCAGTTTTTTAAGGTGACGGACATTTCAATGGAGTCCCCGGGAGTTGGCAGGCCATCTCCATTGCCACCTGAAACGTCATCTATACTGTGCTCATCATACAACACACAACTTCCGGTGGAGAGCACCATCACGGTATCGGTGTGATAAAGGAAGTTGTGAGCAGTTACGGTAGCATACATTTCCCCGGCAGATGAGGGTACAATATCAAAAAGAACCTGTCCCTGCTGGTCGGTCAGTCCCCGCTGGTAGACCTCATCTCCTTTCATAAGGCACACTAAAGCCTCTGGCACAGGATCCATCCCGCCGGATGCACTCACCACGGTAACCGGAAATTGACTGCTGCCCATGATAATGGTGTCTGGATGCTCCATCGCCAGGGTTTGGGGAGTATTTGTCCAGATGGGCATCTCCGGCTCACCCAAAAGATTGATCTGATACTGACACCAGCGATACACGTTCTCCTGTTGGGAGAATGGGACATAAAAAGACTTCATGTCAGCCACCGTGGCTCCTATGTGATGGATGTCGCTGGCGAACAAAGAGACGTAAAACTGCTGATCGAACCTGTCTGAGTAACCATATTTCGGATTTCCGGGCGATCCCCAGCCATATCTGGAATTGCCGATGAAAGCCACCCCTCCCCCATTAGCATTGTTGATAAAATGCTCTGCTATGCAATCATAATCAATAGCGGCAGGCCAACAGCCGATGGAGAGAAAAATGGAGTTTCGTGGACCATTATGCAAAGCATCCATATCCCAACGGTCCAGATAACCAGTTCCCACTCCCATCACAGTGTAGTTAGCATGCCCATCGTGGTTGATGATATTTTGCCCATTATTCAAGGCGGCCATTGCTGTGCTCCAACTCTCGTTCCCTAAATCCTGATACAGCTTGGTGATAGGATCAAACTGCGGGGGGACATACTTTTCGTCAATCAAATCCTTGCTGAGCCCTGAGTTAGTATAAGGATTTGACCATAATATCTCAGCCAAGAAAAGCATCTTGGTTGGATAGTCAACAGGAGGGTTCTTCTCATAGGTCAAAAGCTTGTTCACCAGCGCTTCTGCCTTGCTGACATTACTGCAGGAAGCCCTTGCTACGAAAACGTCGGGATACATGTCAATGGAGTCTCCTACCTCTCCATATAAGTGGTTTCCATTAGCGTCCCAGGATCCATCCAGATCGGAGAAATAAAGATCGCATCTTATATAATTCTCGTCCGGGTAGAATCCAGCCTCGCAATCCATAGCCCAGGCTATCCTATCGGGAACCACGTCTGTATCTCCGCCTAAAAGAACCCAGAGGGTTCCCCAGTTCTGATACGCATCCTTGATGAAATTTCTGATCTTCTCAGCATTATCATAACCTGAATAGGTGGCATAAATCCAAGAGGTGGTGACGATTTCCGCAGGGACACCCTTTTGGGTTTTCCAATCTGCCAAAGGTTGAAAGGTGGTAACGAAGCTGGCATCGGTGATAATCACGTATTCGTAATCTCCGGGGGGGAGTAAGGATTTTGTGATCTTTTCGGGTCTGAGGTTCAACTTAGCCCGGTGGGGATTCAAAGTGGCTTCTTTCAGTATTCTTTCATAGACCTGTTTAACAATCCGCGATCTTCTCTTTATGGGAAGGGGCTCTTCTCTTCCCGGATCGTAACGAATCTTAAATTCTATGTGGGAATAGAACTTAATCTTCTTGTCTGCGGGAACGTATTGAACCGGATAGATCAGGATATTTGCCAGTTGATATCCACCTAAAAAGCCGGTGCCGGTGCATTCCACCGGTTTGCCCGGATATTCCCCGCTTTGCTGGTAAACCCTGGGCTCAGGTTGAACAAAGGGAACGGGCTGTTGCATAAGAGAAAGGATTCGAGGAGGTTGAGCCGGGAAGATCTGATACTGATCGGGAAGGAATTCCCACTCTGTTGTGGTCACCACCACCTCCTCCACCCTGGAGCCGGAAGGCAAAATCACTTGAACCAGTTTAACCGGAAGCTGAGGCTCCCCAACTTTGTTGGTAATATCACAGTCTTTCAGGTAGAGTATGTCAAAACCATCTGAGGTGGAGAAAATCAAATCCTCGGAGGAAAATTTCACCACCTGGGAAAGTTCCGCTGACTGTGTCTGGCTTAGCCCAAAAAGAAAAATAAATCCCAAAAATAAGAGAGTTTTGATTCGCATAATAACTCCTTTTTTATGAAGTAATGAGAAGAAGAAGTCCCAACATTCACCTCGGCTAAGAAACATAAATACAGCCACCTCTGCAATTACAATATATCTAAAATTGCTATTTTGTCAACTTAAAAAGCTGGATGACTCCCCGCTTCACCCCGCAGGCTAATGGTTATCAACTAATTATCTTAGCGATTCGGAAAAGAGTAAGAAAAGGAGTGCGCCCCGCCTTTGGCGGGGCGCTGCGGAAGCTTCGCTTCCGCACTCCAAAGCGAATTTGTTAAACTAAATAGTTGGTGACCATAAGCCTGCGGCTACCCCCCTCTCTTCCCTTTTCTCAAAAGCCTTTGTGAGAAAACTGTTTAATGCTTTTCCATATACCAGATTCGTCTTGATTTCACCGCAAAATCTATTTCTTTACTCCTTTATTGAATCGGAGCTTTTCGTCGAAAAATTCTTCTATAAAACCATTTTTTTAAGTTAAGCTGTTGTTTTTCTTAACCGATAATATAAAAGAACTTAAATTAAAAAGAAGTCCGAGTTGGAAAGGGGAAAAGTATGTCAACTCCAAACTCACAGAAAACGCCTGAAGCTGAGAAAAAGATACTCATCGGAGAGACCAGGACTTTTGAAAAATTCGACAAAAAGAAAGATGTAAAAAATAAGGGAGAGATTGACTTAGATGACACGTTAGTCCAGATGGAGGCGATCTTTGAGCAGGTGAACTCAGCCCAGCCCAGGTTGGAGACGGAGAAGGAGAAATCTGGTTCTTCAGAATCTCCGCAGGTGAGAAGAGACGATCTGGAGGCTTTGTTAGATATAAGCAAAGCCATCAACTCCACCCTTATCTTAGATGACATCCTCCAGATGGTTATGCGACGGGCGATAAAGCTTTTGCGCGCCGAACGTGGATTTCTGATGCTTTTAGATGAGGAAGGCAACCTACAGTTCAAGACTGCACATAATATCTGCAAAGAATCCCTCTCCAAGGAGGATTTCCGTATCTCCATGTCCATTGCTACCAATGTGGCTGAAACCGGCAAATCCGTATACACTTCCGACGCCCAACACGACGAAAGATATTCCAAGCAGAAAAGCATTCTGGAACTGAACTTGAAATCCATTATGTGCGTTCCGTTGAAAAGCAAGGAGAAGATAGTGGGGATTTTGTATCTGGATAATAGCTCCAAAAGCAACATTTTTCTTCAAAGCGACCTTTATCTTTTTGAGCTTTTTGCCGGACAAGCCGCCATAGCCATAGAGAATGCCAAGCTTTACGAGAATCTTCTGGCAATGAAAATCTACAATGAAAACGTGGTAAATAAGACGCCGGTGGGGTTAGTGGTGGTAGATAATAATCTTAAGATAACCATCGCCAACAAAGCCACCCAAGAGATTTTCAGAAAAACAGGCTGGAAAGAAAACTCCAACTATCATACTCTGAAGAATCTTTCCTTTCTGGACTTAGTTCCTCCAGAGGATAAAACCAGATGGAAGAAGATCTGTTATCAGGTTCTTTATACTGGCACGCCCTTTGAGGAAGCCAGATCCTATCACCGGTTCGGATCGGAGGAGGTGGCTTTATCTTTAAAGGTAAGCCCTTTGAACAGTCATGATCACCGTATCCTGGGACTGATTTTGGTAATCGAGGATATAACCGAGAAGGTGATTGCAGAAAAATATCTTATCTATTCGCAGAATCTGGTGGCTAAGGGTGAAATGGCAGCCTCCATCGCCCATGAGCTTAATAACTATTTAACTATCATCTTGAACAATGCCGAGCTTATGTCACTGAACCTGAAAAAGGAGAATACTGATCAGGTGGAAAAGAGCACCAAAGCAATCCAAAACAGCGTGGAGACCATGAAAAGGTTCACCGATGGACTCATGGATTTCTCCAAACTACAAACCAAGATAACTGAGTACAATCTGCGCACAATAATTGAGGATCTGATTTTTTCCCTAAAACCTCAGAAGCAATTCTCGCAAATAAAATTTGAGACCTTCTTCGACCAAGAGCTTCCAGTATTACATATGGATGTGGGTCAGATTCAACAGGTTTTTCTGAATGTATTCAACAATGCGGCTGATGCCATAAATACGCTTCCGGAGCCACAGGGAACCATCACCGTCACTACCTCTTATGTCAAAAGAGAAAATATGGCTGAGGTCAAAATCTCCGACACCGGTCCCGGTATATCTCCGGAGTCCTTGCCCAAGATATTTGAACCTCATTTCACCACCAAGAAGGGTGGACATGGCTTGGGACTGGTCACGTGTGAAAGAATCATCAAGAATCATAAAGGTGAGATCTTTGTGGAAAGCTCACCCGGGCGGACTACATTTACCATCAACCTTCCAGTTGAAAAGCAGGAAACAGTTGAGGCAAAAAGAGGATAATCTTTTGTCCTTATAGCTTAAAACTTTACCGATTCTCCTCACCATAAGATCTTTCCCCCAATATCAGTTGAAATGTCCGAAAAGGAAACCTCACAGATTTTTTCCCATCGCTATGAAATATTACAATACCTGGGAGAAGGTGGAATAGGAAAGGTATACAGAGCTTACGATCGGTGGATCGGAAAAGAGGTTGCCCTTAAAGTCCTGACCACCGATATAAAGAATCCTTCTCTTTTGCAGGACTTTAAAAAAGAGTTTTCGCTTCTTTCCCAACTCAAACACTCAGATGTGGTGGAGGTCTTAGATTTTGGATATGCGGAGAATGCCGCACAACCAGGGAAGTTGTCTCCCTATTTTACCATGGAATTCGTGGAGGGCAAAAGCTTAAGGGGAGCCTTTGCGGATTTTCTTGATCCTCAACAGGCGCCGGCTGAGTTTAAAAAACTCAACTATCTGATCTGGCAAATCTGTGATATTCTGGAATTTCTTCATCTCCGGGGAATGGTGCATTGCGATCTTAAGCCAGACAACCTGAAAGTAATAGATAGAACCTTCCGTCTTAAAATTTTGGATTTTGGATTAGCTGAAAAGATCGGCTCAAAGAGGGGCAGAGAAGCAAAGGGGACTTTACCCTATATGGCTCCGGAGATGTTCAAGAAAGAACCTTTAGACGAAAGAACCGATCTTTATTCTCTGGGGGTTATTCTTTATGAGCTGGTCACCTCCAGGCTTCCCTTCTCTTTTGATGACCCGGTTAAAATCGTCTCCGCTCACCTCCAACAGAAGCCAACTCCGCCATCGGAGCTAAATCAGAATATCCCTTACTCTTTAAACCAGTTAATCATGAGACTGCTTGAGAAGTCTCCTGCCCATCGTCCGGACAACGCCACCCGGGTGAAGGAAATGATTCAAGCAGAGCTTCGAGACGATTTAAAAAAAGCCCACAAACCAGATTTTTCGCAAAAGAAGACTCATCTGGCTCATATTTATAGCGGTCCTTTGACAGGAAGGGACACGGAATTAAGCCAGCTTGAAGATGAGGTGAAACGGGCGGTTTCCTCCCGGGGAAGCTGTCTTTTCCTTTCAGGGGAGCAGGGGGTGGGTAAGACCTTTCTTCTCAAACAGCTTAAGACAAAGTGTCAGCTTCAAGGGATCATCTTTGTGGACTCGAACTGTTTGGAAAACCAAACCATAGCTTATCAACCTCTAATAGAGATCTTGTATAGATTAAAACCGTATGTTGAGAATCAGTGTGCTGATCACACCCTCGTCACTCTTAGAGAGGTCTTTAAGTGGTCAGGAAAAGATCCTTCGGCATCTCCTCAAGATCAGACCTCATTTCATCAAAGGATCGCCGATCTTCTGGTGGAAATATCTTTGTTCTTTCCTTTCGTAATGGCTATCGAAAATCTGCAATGGGCGGACATTACTACCCTTCAGTTTTTAGAACATTTCCAAAAACAGAAAGATAAGGGCAAGATTCTTTTGTGTTGCTCCTTGCGTGAAGAAAAGTTAAAACAAAACATTTCGCTAAAGAGTTTGATTAACCGCTGTCTAAAGGAAAAAAATACTGAGTATCTAAAGTTGACTCGATTTGATCTTTCCCGAACCAAAAGTTTGATTTCCTCCAAATTCATCAAACACAGACTGTCCCCCATGCTTTTTACTTACATTCACCAAAGAACCTCGGGCAATCCATTTTTCCTCATCGAAGTTTTAAAATACTTGCTGGAGAAGGATATTATCTTCTTGAGGGATTCTATTTGGGCGACGGATATAGAAAGGTTGAAAGAATCAGCGGTTCCGGATTCAATTGAGGCAGTTCTGCTCAAGAACCTGGAAAGATACGATGAAAAAACACTTGAGTTTTTGAATATGATGGCGGTGATAGGAAAAAAGTTTACCCTCCATCTGATAAGGGAGCTAAATCTGTTTGATGAAAAAACATTATCGGACACTTTGTCGTTTTTGGCTCACGATCAACTGCTTATCAGAAAAGAAGAATCCGTTAGGGTTAAGATATATTATGAGTTTGCCAATCAAAGTCTTCAAGCTCTTCTTTATCAGAGATTAGATAAGGCGAAACGGATCAATTGGCACAAAAAGGTGGCAGAGCTTCTGGAGAAGATCAGCTCCAAGGAAGAGGAAGAGTGTGTCTTCGAGATAGCCCACCACTATCTTGAAGGGAAAAAGTTTGATAAAGCTTATCAATATGCGCTTTTGTCTGCTGAAAAGATGGAGCAGAGATTTGCCAATGATGAGGTATTGAAGTATCTGGAAAACGCCACAGAAGTCGCCTCTAAATTTTCAGACAAAAAAGAAGCTGTAAAAAAACAGGTCGCGGCTCTGATGAAGAGAGCTAATTTCTGCAAAGGGGTGGGTGAGCTTAATCGGGCGGAGACCGATTACCTAATTATCTTGAAACTGAGCAAAAGCTTTTCCGATCTTAAAATACTGGCTAAGACTTATAATGGTTTGGGTGAGACCTATCGGCTGAAGCACGATTACAAAAAGGGTATCTCTTGCCTTAAGAAAGCCATGCACATCCACCAAAAGTTAGACGATCCTCACCAGCTGGCGGATACTCTAAGTTACATGGGGCTTCTTTACTGGATAGACAGCCAATACAAAGAAGCGCTTGACTCTTTCCACAAGGCACTTAAGATCGACCGAAATTTAGGAAACAAGTCCTCAATGGCATCCACTTTAAATAATATGGGATTGATCTTTTGGTCCCGGCATCAATACTCCCGGGCATGGAAATATTTTACAGATTCTTTGTTACTTTATAGAGATTTGGATAATAAGGAATGGATCGCACGCAGCTTAAATAATATCGGGGCAACACTTTTTGAATTGGGTGAGTATTTTAAGTGCGTTAATTATTTCCAGGAGTCTTTAAAGCTCAATGAAAAGATCAAAAACGAAAAAGAGAACGCCCTTAATCTGGGAAACTTGGGGGAGATATTTCAAAAAATGGGCGACTACGAGAACGCTATAAAGTATAGTGAGAAGGGTTTGAGTTTGGCCCGGAAGGTTGGTCTCACTCAGAGAGTGGGATATATACTAAAAAACATGGGTATGATCCTCTTTGACCTGGGCAATTACCATGAGGCTTTCGCTTATCTTGAGGAAGCTCAAAAGACTGCTGGAAAGATAGACGGTAAGGAATTACAGATTTCAGTCTGGCTGAGTTTATCCAAATTTCATCTCCTTCTAAATAATCCCCTCAAGGTTGAGCAGTTGTTAGAAGAAGCTACAACAATCATAAATAACATCAACGATGAAAGGTCTTTGATCAGTGTTTATCGGTTCAGAAGCTGGCTTAAGAAAAGAAAAGGAAAATTTGAAGAGGCCTTGAAACTCCTGGATAACGCTTTCGCTTTGGCAAAAAAACTAAATGCGGGAGAGGAGATTTTTTCATTAAGCTTAGAATACAGTCAGCTTCATCTGGATCGAGGAGATATTCAAAAATCTCGGGGGTACCTTAATCGGGTCAGAGATTCCGGACTGACACGATATGTATTGTTCCAGCCTGCCTTTTATCTACTTTCTGGAAGAATAGAACAGATGAGCGGAAATTTGAAATTGGCACAAAAAGACTTTGAAACGGCCACCAAGTTGGCAGAAAAGCTAAAACATCTGGAGATCTTGTGGCGGATTCATCACCATCTGGGCAAGCTGTTCCTATTCGCCCGCGATATTGAAAGAGCTTATCTGGAACTGAAAAGGGCGGCAACCATTTTGAAAACGCTAAGCGAAACCATCAAAGACACGGAATTGAAGCAAAGCTATTTGGATGATCCAAAGAAAAAGGAATTGCTTTCCGATCTGAAGGAAGTGGCAAAAAAGTTAATAGGCGAAACCAAACTCGCTTAGGAAGATCAGCAGTATAAAAACCCCATTTGGCAAATTTGCCACGATGAATTGTTGCATCCCCCGCTTTTTACCCCAAAAAAGGGAAAGGCTATCCAACAGGCTAAATCTTGGAACGCCCCTCAGAGACCGTCCCCTGACATCGTGCCAGAACTGGATAGCCTTTCGAAAGGAGGTACTGGTGTTTAAGCTCCTAAGCGTAACTGGTTACGGACGACCACCTGAGACGCCGACTGGAGCAATCTTCTCCTCCAGAACCTCAACTTCCAGCACTAATTCCTTCAGTTCCATGTGTCTCACCTCCTTTGTTTCTAAAAAGTATAAAAACTCTTCTTTAATTGTCCAGATACACGCATACAAAAACCCGCATGGCTTCTTCAGATCAGCGGTGGCAAGGGGAGGTTAAAACTACGATTCGTCTTGAAGATAGACACACCTCCTCCCTCGTGATCAAATATGATGACCCAAATCTTTCCTGTCAAGAGATTTCTGCAAAATTGTGCATAGCTTGTAGAAAATTATGACAAATGTTAAACAAAAATAAGGAAATTTACGTATAACTTACTTATTTTCTAATAGATAGAAAGAAAAAGTCTCCAACAGCGTAGCCTCTGGACAAAACCCGCACTCCCAAAATCTCTTCTGAGAAAATTCAAGAATATTAGGTCTTCTGTCAGAATTTGCCTACATAGATGGCCACAAGACCTAATAGCATATCCATCTTGAGAAGATTGCTCAGACGGTGCAGATTTGAAAAGGAAGGATTATGCCACATGGACCAGATAACATATCCTAAGACCATATCCACCCCTAAGATAACCAGAAGCAGATATAGAAAAGAGAAGATGTGAAAAATGTAGGGGAAAACGGTTAGAACTATCAAACTTAAGAAAACCAGAGTGCAAATGATTAATGAAAAATCCACTCCCAATGTAATAGGCAAGGTGGAGGCGCCAGAGGAGGAATCTCCCTTTAAATCCTCTACATCCTTTAGAATCTCCCGACCCAGATGGAACAATAAGGCAAAGGCGGCCGGGATCAGAGAGAGCCTGAAATCGTCAGTAGCTATGCCTCCGTAGAAAAAAGCCAAGGCAGAGACCAAGCTCACCGTAAGGTTTCCCCAAAGAAATCTTTTTTTAAGAAGCGGACTGTAGATTATCAAAAGCCCACAGGCTACCAAAGCTACGAGAATGCTCAGAGGTTTAACCCAGAAACTCAAAATGATTCCAAGCAGGAAAAGGGAAATTGAAAATCGAAGGGCAGAAAAAGGTGAAATTTCGCCTTTAGGAAGAGGACGATAAGGTTTATTGATTCGATCAATCTCTAAATCAAAGAAGTCGTTAATTGAGTTCCCACCAGCAGAGATGAAAAAAGCAGAAAGGCAAGCGAAAAAGACTCCTCCCCACGATTCTATATCTCCCGATATTGCGGCTCCAACTAAAACCGACATGGCGGTAATAAGGTTGTTTTGAGGACGGGTAAGCTTCAAATAGCTGAGAAATTTTTTCACCTATTTACCTCTTTTTTTATCTCAGTGTATTGAAGTCAGATGGGATGCGGGATCACTTTCATTAAAGCATTCATCCATGAAAGTGTCTCCCACTTCGGTTTATACATTAGAAAATGAATCTAAGATAAGAGACACTTATGTTTTGCCGCGACTTTTGTTAGAATCTGTTCAACACTCCAAAATGGATCTTACCCTGGCTGAAGCTATCACCCTCTCCCAAGCCATAATCGATTCCCAACAGTCCTGCTTTTGAAGTTATCCGCAAACCGAAGCCATAACCTATTTTTTCACCGGAGATTTTCTTTAAAGCTTTGTCTGTTCCGGATAGAACTTTTCGCTGGAAGTGACCATAGTCACAGAAGAGGAAAAACCTCGAACTCTGATCCAAAAGAAATCGATATTCGAAGTTGGTCCATGCTATTTGAGTTCCGAAAAACTCCTCCTCCAGGTAACCTCTGATGCTATTTATACCTCCCAATTTAAATTGGTCCGAGACCGGAACCTGATCCTCATCTGAGTTCAAACCCTTAAAATGCAACCCTACAAAAAATGTCTGTCTCTTTAAAGTGGGGAGGAAATGATTGAAATCCAGGGAAAACTTAAGTAAGGATGCCTTTTGTTTTTCTGGAATAAAAGAAGATGTGGGATAATTTTTCTTTTGAGCATAACTTATCTCTGTCTGATAGAGAAGACCACCTCTGGAATTATCCGGTTGATCCAAAAGGTCAACGGAAAAGATAATCCCCATCCTGTATTTTCTGCTATACGGGAGATAGGTCTTTCCTGCCGAGCCGGGCACCACCTTCTCCCACCCTCCTTCCAGTCCCCAGGATATTCTGCTGGCTGAATTAAACAAGAGCTTGGTAGAGAAAGAGAGTTGAAGGTAAGTGGAGTCATAATCCAGTTGACTCAGTTCCAACTCCAGAGTGGGGGGAAAGCCAAACACCCAAGGCTCTCGATAAAGAAAGAAAAACGAAGAGGAGTAGGGATCTTTTTTAGACCAACTCCACTCTGTCCTTCTTCCCGTGCCAAATATGTTGTCAAAAACCAAATCCATTCTGCCAAAAAGATTGCCTCCTCGATTACCCGCCGCTGGCGCATAACCCAGTATCCCACTGAAGGTGTTATTCCTCCTTTCTATCAGGGTGATTTTCAATATGCCCTCCTCCGGATTCTCTTTTGCCAAAAGCTGTGTCTCCTCTATCTGTTTTATATATGAAAGTCGCTTTAATCTCTTCAGACTTGCGTTCAGGCGGCTCTGTGAAAAAAAACCAAAAAGACTTGTTCCCAACTCCCTCGAGACCACCTTCTTTCTGGTGGTTTTCAAACCCACAAGCTGGACTTCCTTTATCTTCACCCGAGGACCTTCCTCCACCACAAAGGAAAAGGAAAGTCCTCCTTTTTGCGAAATCTTGAAATGGGAAGGCGAAATCTGACAGTAGGGAAATCCATTCTCCTCATATAAAGTCAAAATTTTATCTATACTTCTCTCCAGTAAATCTACGCTGGCCGAAGAGTTAAGTTTTAGATTGATTTCCGATAGAAGCTTTTCTGTATCGAAAAACTGATTTCCACGTATCTGGATATTATCCGAAATACAAATCTGATCATCCCTGTGAAGATATACTCCTGCTAAACAAGGAAAGCTAAAAAGCCAGAGAAGAAAAACAAATAAAACCAGCAAATTAGATTTTTGAAGTTTCATAAAAACAATACTTTCTTCTTTTTTGAACTTTTTCTCACTTTTGTGTCCGTTTCAAAAAAACAAATCCTTTAGCCCAATAAATTAGGCGACCACTGCCACTTGCCCTCCTGATTTTTAGCTGTGTTCTAAAAGAAGGCTCTCAACTCCATCCTTGCTGTGTGTTTGCTTTTTTTATCTGGCACCGATTCCCCTGAATAGATCACGGAAGTGGTAAGATATCGACTCAATCTATAGTCAAAGAAGAATCGCCACTCATAATTTTCTCCTCTTCTTTTGCCTTCGCTCAAAACATAGGGAAGACTCTTCATCTCCGGAAAGGATCGAAGATGAGTCCATTGAAATTGGGCTTTTAACCTTCCTTGTGACAGAAGCGCCCATAAAAGCTCAGGGGACAAAGAGAAAAACTCCGCACTCATGCTCTGAATTTGCTCCTCCCTCTTTTTGTATTCCGTGGAGACTTTAAGTTCCAGCGCCCCTGCTTGCCTTCTGGTAAACCCAACTGCCACGTTTCTGCCCTTAATGAGATTTCTGGGTTCATCTCCCCACTCACTTTTGATTTCTTCCTTTCCTATCCGTGACTCAAAAAAATGTTTGGTAGAAACACGGGACTTCAAAAGAAGCTCCTGTTTGAGCCCTCTTTCCCGCCTTCCTTCACCAAAGGAAAGGTTATCCTCATCTTTGGTTTTTTCCCATCTGAACCTGAAATTAAGCAGTCTGGAGGCGGGGAGAAGATAAAGATCATGTCGGATGGTGATCTTCTGAGAGAGGATGCTTTCATCGGATAGCTGGATCAAAGGATAGAGAAAATAAAAACCTAATGCCTTTTCATCTACAAATCTGCCTCGAAGATTGATGAAAGAATCGGTGGAAAACATCTTTCCCACCCGTGAGAAGAAGGATTTCTTATCTTTTCGTGGTGAAACCTTATGAGGGGAAAAGATCAATCTAATGCTTTTATTTAAATCCAAAGAGGATTGCGTTCCCCCCACCCATTCCGATAGCCGGATAAAGTTTCCCTCTGGGTGCGAAACATATTCCCCGTCTTCGAAAACGTAATTCCCCCTCCCCTCTTCCACTTCCAGATAGGTATCCATCCTCCGGGCGGAGTGAATCTGGTTTTGAGAATGATAAAATTTAAGATTTAAAAGCTGGCTGGGGGGATAAAAATCTATGCGGCTAACCAGCAGATCTTGTTTGTTGTCCTCACCCGAAGAATGTTTGAATTTTTTGATCCTTCGAGTAAACTCTAAATCAGATGAAAGCATACCTTTTAACTCTCGCAAGGAGAGTCGATTTCGCCAGGTATAAGAAAAGGACTTATCTATCTTTCCATTACTGAATCCATCATCCTCTCGATAAGATAGCTGGGTGCTGGTCTTTATCACCCTGGACAATCCTAAACTTATCCTGCCACTGAGTTGATCGAAATTGTCCTTTTGGGTTGTTGAACCAGAGAGAGAAGAGCTTCTCCTCTCCTGTTCCCAAGACAGGGTGGTGGAAAGCTTCTTAAGTTTGTTATTTAAAACTACCAGATTTCTTGTCCACACGCCGTCTAATTTTTGATTCTCTGTGATAATCTCATGGCTTTTTATTATTTCACTCTTTCCCTTTGCGGAAATCCATCCGCCTGGAGAAATCTCTGCTCCCAGACTTCTCCTGTAAGAGGTAAAGTCACCTTCTGTCCTTAGTCTTCCATAATCGAAATCTAAAAGGAATGATTCCCAAGGAGCCACAAGTCCGCTGAATTGGTAAGTTCTTTCATCTGAGGAAATAGATTGTGGTGGAATACCCCATCTTCTCTCCTTTTCCACCAGATCCACCCGGCCAAAAGGGGCAAAATCCTTCTTGAGCAATCTGTATTCGCCTTTGAGTTTTAGTTTGTGAAAATTTGATTTTAAGAATTGAAAGTTCAAATTCTGGTAAGCCGATTTAAAACAAATCGCATCACCCCAAATATGTTCGTCATCCTTAAAAGAGAAGGTATTTTTGTCCATTTTGCTTTTTGCCCATTCTATCTGGGTTTTCAAGGCATCAGCGGGAAAGAAAGATAAACTCAAATCAAAAAGAGAATGGCTTTCAGGCAGAGGCAAAAGCACTATGGGCAAAAAGTCTCCATTGCCCGGGTGAACATATTGGTACACCCCTCCGCCTTTGTACTCGTAACTCCCCTTTTTCTCCCCCACCCAGGAAAATGAAACTTCATAGGAACCTGAGTCGCTTCCTGCATATTGATAATATGGACTTCCTGAGGAATCATAAGCCAAATCGTAGTCTCCTTCTCCTTTTCCCACAAGGGTTGCGCCCTCCTTTGAAGCCAAAAGTCTATCATTACCTGCCTGGCTCAGGATATATTTGTCTTCCGAGGATAAGGAAAAAGAGGAGGGATGGTTTCGGTTATCTTTCTCAAATATTCCCGAAGCTTTGAGTTCTGCCTTTCCGTTAAGAAAGTTGGTAACTAAATTACCACTGTAAAAATCTCTTTTATAATTCTGTATCGAGTATTCAAAATCCACGGTTATGCGTGAATCTGAGGTGACCAACCTTTTGGGGGTAAACTGAATGGTTCCCCGGCTGTAATCAACGGTATAATCGTTATTAGATCCACGTTGCATCTTCTCTCCGTCCACCCACACTCGTTCAGTTCCGGGGAGAATTATTATGTCCGTCTCTCCGTTCTTGCCCTTTAGCTGATAAGGACCCTGTTTATTCTCCTCCCCCAAAAACTTATTGGTAAAATACTCCCCCCCAGATGAGGCTAAGGCAAAAGAAAAAGAGTTGTTCCCGGCTGTGGCTTCTGCCATGATCCCTTTAAGTTTCTTTTCATAGAAGGAGAACTCAGATACTGAAGGTTGAAGGTAATAATCTCCCAATGTGCCGGAGAAGTTGGGAGATTTGACCAATATCTGAACTTTATCTAACTCCTCCAACCTTTTGGTGGTCCCCTCCGGGATAGCCGGCATATTCTGATCTGAAAGTTGAAGCGAAATCTCCAGATTCTTAGTGGCTTTTCCTTTTGCCGAAAGCCACAAGCCCTGTTTCAGCGAAAGATCCTTAAGAGATCCAACTTCAAGTGAAAAGGTTTTGCTTCCGGAGAAAATCAAATCTGAAGAGCTTTTCCTGGAAAGAAAACTCCACCTTTTGTTTTTCAATCCGGTTGCGCCTTTTCCTCCCGATGAGCTAAATTCAACTTTTTGATACAGATCACCCTGATATACCAGCTCCCGGTGAAAATATTTTCTCCTCAAGTTGAAGTTGAGCTTTTCGTAGTTAATCTGAAGGGTATCAACAGGATAAATGGGAAGAGAAAACGTGATCTGACCATGATTATAGTCAAGTGAATAATCGTGATTCCTGCTAAGCAAAAGACCATTTTTCTTAATTTTCTCTGTCTCTTCCAGAATAAAGCAATCCTTGAGTCGATAGGGACCAGGGGTCCCATTACCCACAAGGTAAGTTACCACTTCAGTGGTGAGATTTGACTCTTCGGTAACCTGGGCAAGACAGACATTTGTGAAAGATATAAAAAAGAGAAAAATTAACAAAGTTGGTACTAACCACCCGAACAGTCTGGCAACCTCACATCCTTCCCCCTCTCCAGGTCCTACGGATCCTGTGGAAAATGGAGCGGGGGATAAAGGGGGTAAGGTAGAAGATCGCCACAGTTCTGATTTTCCCCAATGCCCTTGTATTAATTTCCACATCATAAGATAATGCTCAAATAACTATTTGGGAAAATTCTAAAACTCTTATTTAAAAAGCTCGAAAACCAAAATTCGATTGTTTCCAGAATCTACAACGAAAAGTTTATTTTCTTTCCCTAACTTAAGATCAGTGGGTCTGGACAAATTCACCATCCCCGAAACTGAGTTTCCATATTCTAATACCAAATTTCCATCTGGATCGAAGATAACCAGGCTGTTTTTACCTGTGTTAGCTACATAAACAAGCTGGTCCTGACCAACTGCTACTCCCCGGGGGTTCTCTAAGATTTTCTCTCCAAAACTTTTTATAAAATTTCCAAAGGGATCAAAAACCACTACCCGATCATTCTGTGAGTCTGCCGCATAAACATTTCCATTCTGGCTTACGAAAACCCCCACCGGATCACGCAAGCCCCCTTCTATACTTTCGAAACCTCCAAAGGCTCTCTCATATTCGAAGAAGCTGTTCAATTTGATGAGAAAGTCTCCTTCCATATCGGATACAAGGATTTCACCGGAGGAGGTAATTGCTATTCCCTCCGGCAAGCCGAATCCTGAAAAATCGTCCTCCTCTTTGATTTCGATGGTAAAGACAAAGTTAAGGTTGTGATCGAATCTCTGTATCCGCTTGTTCTGGGCGTCCACCACGTATACGTTCAGCCCATTATCTGTGGCAATATAGGTGGGCCGATTGAACTCTCCCGCTTCCCATCCAAAGCCCCCTGTTTCCTTAAGGAATCTCCCCTCCTTGTTGCACTTGACCACTCGATCATTGCCAGTGTCGGTAATAAATATATTTCCCAAAAGATCGATGGTGATCCCGGTGGGAAGATATAGAGAGGAGGAGCCCAACTTGCCCTCTCCGATGATCCTCACCAGTTTAAGACCTTTTAGCAAATCTCGTGAAGCAAATTGCTCCTGACCAGTGTTTTTCTTTACACCGTAGGAGGTGCAAGCAAAGCAAAGAAGGAAAACGACTGAGAGAAATTCACGTTTTTTCAATTTTAAAATCCTTGTTTATTAGATCAATTAAGGTTGGTTCGGGGTGCCCTCACCCCGAACCAGAAATGTTGCTCTTTTCAGCAGAGCGCGATGAATCAGACAACTACATCTGATCTATCTTTTACCTCACCCCCTGTCCCCCTCTCCACATAGTGGAGAGGGGTTCACCCTGAGGGGATTCACCCTGAAGGGGAGATAGGGAGAGAGGTCTTATAAAACCTATAAAATCTAAAGTCGCATCTGTTATCTGCGCGACTCAGAAAATATAAAATCTCGGTTTTTTGCTTGCAAGTCCTGTTCTCACCATCTTCGGGAGATATAGAGCATAACCGTTGGATTATGACCAAGTGGATTGACTTTGAGGTCAAACTTTATCTGAGAGAATTCAAGGCTTTTCTTGCGATTGTAGGTTCGCACAGTCTTCATGGCATCCACCACCGAAACTATCCGGTTCACCATAGAAAGCCCCACCAGATACAGAGCTTTTCGGGATGCACTCTTGCTTCGATTCTTAAGATCTCTATAGTAGAATCTCGACTCCCGACTGTCCCATTCCCAGTTCCAAAAATCGCTTTCCGGATAAGGTTGCTTTTCTCCGCGATGATACAACGGCGCAAACTGGTTATACTGATCCCGACTGTCATAAAAAGCTAACTCATCGAAAAAATCGTCCGACTTTTCTTCTAAATTCACCTGTGCATGGGAAGCCGCATAAACCTTGTAATCTTTTTTAAGCCACGCTCCATAAGTTCTAAAGCCAAAGAAGAAAGCCCAGACGGAAGCCTCGGAGAGGATGAAAATCTTGCCCTTAGTTTTTGATCCTCCGTAGATTTCTCCAGCACCGGGAAGGAGAAGTGAAAGAAAAGCGGCTTTGCTCACCGATTTTAAACCCTCCTTTTTCTCGCCAAACTCTCCCGGCATCTGGAAAAGATCATCTGATTCCTCAGATGCATAACTTTGAGAAGAGAAATTCTTTTCCTCCAGATCATAAAATAAAGCTTCACACTCCTGAGGGTGCAATATCTTCATCGACGAATGGTTAAACCTCACCCAGCTCCTCTTCGCCAACTCGCTCTCGGCAAAAGAGATACCGGAGAAGATGAGGAAGAATAAACAGGTAAAAACTATTTTTCTCATTTCAAATCCATTATTTTATCATTCTTACGTTACTTTAAGAGAGTTCTGGAAAACTCTAATTGAAAAAGTTTTGTAGGTCAAGCATGGCGCAGCCTGCTTGACAAATCCTTATTTGTCAACCCCGCCAAAGGCGGGGTTGACCTACATGACTTTTCATCTCAAATCCTTTGTTTCTGTTCCTGCCATCCTGACACTACTCTAAAATCTCATGCTCATAGTCAGTCGGGGAATCACCTCGTAGTCTCTTTGGACCAGTCTCATCTTAAATTCTATCTGGCTGAACCTTTCTCCTTTTCGGTTGTACTTTTTCACCGCAATGGCGGCGTCGAAGGCAGAGAGTATATGATTGGCTAACGAGAACATGGCGGAATACTTAGCCTTATTCAGCCAATCGTTGGAGATACGGCGCATATTAAGATAGGGATCTCTATATTCATTGGGATTCTCCCAGTAATTCTCCCATCCGGATCCAAATTGCTCGTACTTACCTATCATTTCATAGTACTGCTGGGTTTTCTTGCCCGGCAGATGGTGTGAAAAATATTCCCATTCCTGCTTCTCAGTATTCCAGTAGGGGAAAGTGTCGCAGACGTTCTCTAAGTTAACATCTGGATTGTTATTGTAGTACACACTGTCATACAGCCAATCTTTATACTCCTCAACAGACCAGTAGAGGTCTGCAAAGCCTTTGTATTCGTCCTCTTTATCTTTCCCTTTACCGTGATAATTAAAATATAGAGCCCAAAGGGTAACATCCAGTCCGAAAAAGAGAGCCGCCTTCATTTTGGAGCCGGCATAGAATTCTCCTGATCCGGGAACGATCAAAGAGTAGGCAAAAGCTCTCTTTACCGATTTTCCCTTAAAACCATATACATCCGTGCTCTCTTCTGCTTTCATCGAATCGCTCTGATAGGCAAAACAGGAGGCGTGGGACAATCTGAATATCTTTTGGGAGTGTTGGAAGTCACCTTGCACCAGGGTATTCTCAAAGGAGAACGGTTCTGCTTTGTTCTCAATGAAGGTGCTTCCGTTGCCTAAGGAAAATAGAACGAATACAGAAAACAGAAAAAATCCCAGGGTTTGAAGATTTCTTTTTCTCATCTTTCCCTCCTTGAAAAAGCTGTCAACGGATTCAGCAGATTCACCGGACTTTATCCGCTCCATCCGTCCAGACGGACGCCCCCAGACGGGCCCGTCCGGGCGTCTGGGCGTTTAATCCGTTGACTGATTTAATCCGTTTAATCTGTTGGGCTATTTAACTATTGCTATCTTAAAAAACACCACCTGATTTTCGTTTCCTGATTTAGCTTCCACTCTACACAGATAAACCCCGCTGGCAAATTTTGAACATTTCCACACACGCTCATTATGCGTCGGTCCCGCGCCGGGTCCAGGGAACTCATCCACCAGCATTCCGGAAAGATCATAAATCCTTATATTCACCTCCGCATCCTCTTTTAAGTAATATCTGATCTTAGTTTGACTTTTGGCTGGATTGGGATAATTAAAAGCCATGTTTGCGGGCAATAGGTCTCCTGCCACAGGGGGAACAGGCGGCAGGTTTTCCTTCGGGAAATAATTGGTATGACCACCGTCATAGCCAAACATGACCCAGGGAAAGTTTTCTTCCTCATACTTTCCCGGCAAATCCCAGGCATAGATAAAGCCGTCATCGCTGGCGACCAAAAGCTCAGGGTCGATATCCTTATCCAGATTGAGCAAAATGGGAGATGAAGTAACCGCTCCGCCTACGGGGAGAGGGAAACCATCCACCAGTCTTGCATCTTTATTGTAAGCCAGAATCTGTTTATTCTTAGTCCCGACGACTATATCCGGATAGCCGTCTCCATCCACATCTCCTAAAATTGGAGAGGAGTCTATTAAATCTGTGGGTCCACCAGGGTGACTTATGGTAATTGGGAAATCGCTCACCAGGCTGCCGTTGAAATTATAGGCAAAGATTTTGTCTTTATAAGCCACCACTATCTCCAGATAACCATCCTTATCTACGTCCCCCAAAACCGGATTTGCTCTGACCATATTCATATTCGTCTCCACAGGAAAACCCGGCAAGAGATTTAAGTACCAATACCAAGCATAAATTTTACCATCACCACCAACCAGCACAACCTCTAAATGTCCATCTCTATTTATGTCACCGCTCACCGGTGAGGAGTTGCCAGTTGCAGAAATATTCGGCAAAAGGGGAGGGACCTGGTCGTAGACAAAACTTTCTCTATTGATATATCCTCTGTTTTCATCCTCGGCAAGGATGAAGAAGAAACCATGGCGGTCACTCATAGCTAACCCAATCAGACTTCTTTGATAATCTTTCTCGTATCTCACTAACCCTTGGTATGAAATCACCTTTGCTTTTCCATTTTCCCCTCCCACCAATATCTCCAAATCCGATCCATTAGTATCGAAATCAGCTATTACCGGAGCCATAGAGATTCTTTCCCCAAGTGAAACTGGAAAGCCATCCAAAACATCTGCTCTTCCATCCAGATCCCGATCATAAGGATGCCAGGCATAAACTCTGCCATCCACGGTTACGGCAACCACCTCCAAAGTATCGTCTCCGTTCAGATCGCCCAAAGAAGGTGGTCCGAAGAAAGCTGAATCGTCCTCGGCAAATATAGCCAGTGGCAGATAAACCAGTGTGGAATCGAACTGCATTATCTCTACTGAATCAGAATGAGGAATCAAACCTGCACCTCCCGGATCCCAGGCGTGTATGAATCCGCCAGAGGAAGCAAATATCTGCAGTCCTCCCTTAACAGAAACCAACGAGCTGGCATCTGTCTCTGGAATGAACTTTTGAGGGAAGCCGTATTGAACCCAATCTTGTGAAATGTCTAAGGTCATCAAGGTATCGGAGATGCTGATGTCAGTGATCCAGATATGGGTATCGGATCTGTTTCTGCTTTTTGAGGAGGGGAAAGTTTTAGGAGTCAGCTCGGTGTTATTGCCCCTATAGAACATGTCCTCTTTTCGTCCAAATCCGGTATAATAATTTCCACCAAAATCTATGATTCCATCTGCCTCCACCAGGGTGAGAAAACGTCTGTCTTTATCCCATTGCAGATCGTTGTCCCAGAAATTGTTCAAGCCATTCCCATTATAATCCCAATATGTCACCTCTTCGTCCACGTGCCAGATTAAAACTCCTGAACCGGGCAGAAGCCAATCGTATTCCCGGTTATAGTTACGCTCCTCATCCACCGGACCTAAGACCACGTTGGTAGCGCTGTCTGCCCGAAGACCGCTGAAATGGTCGCCATCTAAATCCACCTGCCGGTTCTCTAAAAGAAAATATTCTTCCGGGCTTATGGGTATCTTGATTAGCTGAAGTTCATTGGTCAACATTTCTGCCGCCAAAAGCTCTATGTTTTCTTGGCTCATGATTTTCACCGGTTCGACAAAGCCCAGATATGCTCTGCTCCAGGCACAGGGGTAAACCGGCAAAACTCCGGACACGTAAACCCCATATCCCACATCCACCCCCACATTTTGAGCATTGTTATCCATTAAGGCAAAATCCCCCACCTGGGTCATGAAAGTCTGAGTATTATACAGATCCACCAGACCTAACTGATGTCCGAACTCATGGGCGAATACCGCATTTAAGGCGGTGACCCGATTGTCCTGAGAGCGGGTCTCTGGCACAAAAATTCCTTCGGTTATGGGAAAGATGCCGTCATTTACCCAAACCGTATCACCCAACATGATGAAGCCGGAGAAAAGATCACCCGGGGTGGGATTTACCAGCTCCCCCAGATCGCTTTGCAGGTCTGAACCGGCATGAAAGATCACAAAGCAATCATACTGGGAGAAATCTATATGATAGATTTGCGAATCACCATGAACTGAAAAAGAGTCCGCCAGGTTGAAGCTATCGTGAAAGAACTGTCTTAACATCTCCACCTTGACAGAAAGAGACGAATCCGGAGCCCCGTAGTGAGCCATAGGATAAGGCAAGCGGTAAGCCAAACTTTCGCTTTTGGGGAAAACCTCTCCTTCTAACGTGAGCTGGCTCTCCGACACAGTCCACCAATAGTTATGCAAAGCTAAAATATGTTTCTTAAAATACAGGGTATCGTGAGGGGACGGATCTATCAAATGACCTTCCTGTTGAAAAAACTCATCTTGCGTTCTCATGTCAAAAAGACCATTACCTGTGGTTCGAGGATCATCAGGGATCTCCTCTTCAAACTCCACCCTTATTCCCAATATCTTCAGGGTTTTGGTTTGTGAAGGGACTAACTTGGAAAGAACAGGAAGAGAATAAGGAGTTTCTCTTTCCAGTCCAAGCAAATTCTTGCGTGACACATCGCTTTTGAAACCCAGATTATCCTTATCCCAGAGCGACTTCTCACTCAAGCCCAGAGACTTTTTGTCCTCAATTTTCAAAATCTTCTCCGAACCTGCCCAGGTCAAACCGCCCAAAGATAAAAACAGAGCCACTGTTAAAGCTACATATCTCAAAAGATTCAAACCATTCCCCATTTTAAACAAACTGCCAACTGAAAACTGCAAACTGCCAACTGGCCATTAAAACCTTCCGGTCATGGAGAATCGCATGGTGTTGGCTAAGGCTAAATCCTTGGAGGAGGGGATGTAGGCGAAATCGAAGCGGAAAAGACCGTATTGCAATCCAGCGCCAAAGGTGGCGGTCTTTATGTCCCCTACCTGATCGTAGATATAGCCAGTTCTTAACGCAACATACGTCCCATACCAGTACTCTATCCCCATATTTTCTATGGCTTCCTTCATCTCAGTGCTCAAGGGGTCATCCAAACCCACCAGCTCCTTATTCACCTCAAACGTAACAGTCAGACGATTGAAGGGAGTATTCACGATTCGGTAAGCAAGACCAACTGCCAGATTACGGGGCAAAGGATCGGATTGGTTCAAGTCAATATAAGCGATGTTGGGACCTAAGTTGGTTAAAGCGGTTCCTAAAGTTAGTCTTTTTATGAAGGTCTTATATAAAAGCCCGGCATCCAAAGCGAAGGATGATCCCGATCCTTTTCCTTTCTCCAGCCCTGCACCTTGATCAGCCAGGTGGCTATAAATTATCTTGGCAGAAAGGCCGGCGGATAAGCTGGGACTCAGTCGGGTGCCGTAAGAAAAGGCGAAAGCCATCTCAAAACTGTCAAACGTTCCTAATATGTTGTTAAATTCATCCACGCGGACGTTTTCTCCTAAGGAGAGAAAAGTAAGGTTTGCTCCCACCGTTCCCCAACCCTCCATGTGCTGGACATAAGATAGATATTCGTAGTAGAGATCTGAAGCCAACTCGGGCAGCCAGTTGGCATGCATGAAAGTTATCTCCTTTTTGGCATGAGCGTATATCACCACTTTCTCACCGGTGGCGAACCATAGTTCCCCATCCTTGTAGATGATCTTCTCAGTCTTTGCCCTCTCCAGTCCAGCATGATAATACCTTCCCCAGCTTTCTCCATCCCATCTTATAGTTCCATACCGGGTTCCCACAAAGAGCCTGTCTTTTCCCGCTCCCACTAAGGAAAGTATCTCGCTTCCGGTAGCATTATAATATACATATACCTTTTCTCCCGGTTCAAGCTTTCCGTCGGGATCCAAATGATTGTAATTTATGATCATCTCAGATAGCCTCAAAATCTTATCCTCGTCCTCGGATTTCAAAAATTTCTGTGCTACGTTTTTGGCATCGTCTCCCTCCACCGTTGTGTATATTCGATATCCATAGGTGAACCATTGATTTTCAGTATATCTTTTCAGACCTCGATCGGTCCCCACCCACAGATTTTGACGATCGTCAAGTGTTAAGGCGGTGATCTCCCCATTCCGGGCAAACTCAAAGGGAAGGTTAATGGTCTGCCCGGTGCTGATGGTGGTATCTGTGAGTGCATTGTAAGCTTTGACCCTCTCAACGGCTTGGAGGATGACTCTTTCATTTTCGCTTCCCACAAATTTTCTGATCACCTTTTCTAAGGTATCGCCGATCCTGAATGTATACTTCTCATGAGCCTGCCACGACTCTCCATCGAATTTGAACAGTTTAGCCCTGGTGGCCACCCACATCCGTCTCTCCCCACGACCGGCGAAGTCCACCACTTGCATATCCTCAACTTTATTTCCCAAAGGAAATTTTGTCCAACCGGATCCATCGAATTTAACTGTGCCCCGCTCCGTCCCCACCCACACAGTTCGTTTGGAGATGGGAAAGAGTGCGGTTATGTGGTTTGAAGGAAGTCCATCTTCCACAGAATACTTCTTCCACCTTTTTCCATCAAAGGAAAAAAGACCATCTCTGCTTCCTATCCAGAGCAATTTCCCTTCTGAGGCTATGGTGGTGAGGGTGTCAGTGAACAACACCTGATAGGGAATTCTTACAGTTTCCGGTAATTTTTTCATGATCGCCTTAGAGACAAAAGAAGAGATCTGATCCATTTCACCAGATGTAAGGCTATCGTCAATCAGAAAGTCATTTATCCGATCAACCAGACTTAAAAGATTTTCTGGCATCAAAAGGCACCTGTCCCAGGCGGACAGGAGTTCCTCCCACAAAGAAGACGGCTCTCCATAAGCTTCGATGCTCCAACTTAAGACCTGCTCTTTCAAGACAACCAGGGAATCTTTGCTAATCGGGCTGTTGAATGCGGCGGTGATCTCCTTCATCCTGTTGATTTTTTCCTCATCCCCCATCTGCGAATACTTTCTTAAGATACTCTCCAGCGACTCTCCTGCTGAGGTGGAATACTCCTCGTAGTTGAGCCATTTTGATCTACGTAATCTGAACAGGTCGAAGTCGCTTATAGCCCAGACGTCGTATCGCTTGTAGTTTAGCTCTGGTATGTCGTTCCTCAGCAAGGCTATCGATTTGAGCTCAAACTGGGGAGGTAAGGGATATTCCAGCCAGGTAGAGGTCAAAGGATAAACACCCAATCCGGCTGGGTTCCAGTGGGTAGCAGTGGCATCATCGGAGATTGCCACAAAAGCCTCCCCCATTCCCGCCGCCCTGGCTCCAGGCGCAATCCTTAAGAACAAAACCCCGGAACGACTTACGTCTGCCTGACAAACGGAGCTTATAAAAAACACCGTGAAACCCAAAATCAAACATACAGAAATAACCTTCCTCATCTTGAAACCTCCTTAAGATCCTTCCTGGTCTTCGTCTCTGAACAATCCTGATCTAATAGATGTGATTTTGCTGTTAGCCTTCTTATCTTCTTATGATTACCTTAAAAAACATAGTTTCTTCTTTAAAATCGGCAAGAATTTTAGAAAGATAACTTCAACCGGGTCATAAGCATCTCTCTTTTTTTGAAGAAGTAAAATTATCTCTTACCGCACCACCACTGCCTTGCCGAAAGCTTCCTTTACTTTTCGCTCTCCTCTTAACGTCCCTTCTGCTGTAATTTTATATATATATACACCATTGGCAACTTCATCCCCCTCTTCGTCTTTTCCATCCCAGGTGGCGGAAAAGTTAATCCCCGTCCGGGATGAAGCAAACCGTATCTGTCGAATCAATCTCCCCGCCTGGGTAAATATCTTTATCTCCACTCTATCTGCATCTTGTGATAGATGATAATAGAAATTGGTAAAATCCGCAAAAGGATTGGGATAGTTCATCACCCCGGTGAGCTCAAGCTCCCTTTGGGCGCTCACTTTCACGTTTGCTGAGACCACCGAGGAGTTATTGGCATTATCCCAAGCCTTGATGGTAAAGACATGATCTCCTTCGGAGAGATCGGGCAGTCCATACGAAACCAAACCCTTCTGGTAACTTCCCAGATCATACTCGAAACCTCCGGTGAGATCAATCTGATTTTGAAAGTCCCGATCTATCGCCAAAGTAATCCCGTGTCCCACCTCTCCGGTGATGTTTATCCCATGCTCATCAAAGACGGCAAGTTTAAGCACTGAGTTGGGCAAGATGGTCTCTCCGTCGGTAAAACCTGTCCTCTCATCGAAGCTTAGGCTTATACCAGGTCCGATGGTATCTATCACTGTGGTATCCGATCCTTCAATTACCAAAGAATCTCGCACCCCTGCCCCATCTTGATTTTGACCCACCAGATACACGCTGATTCTTCCATTGGTGCCGCCATAACTTATGTCCTTGGGCACCACAAAGCTGGCTTGAAATTTTCCGGCCTTCACCTCAGCAGTTCCCTTAAACATGACCTGACCTGGCAGATCATAGTTCACCTTGCTCTCCTGGGGCTTGGTAGGTACGGTATGAGTCCTTTTCCTCTCCGAGTCGAAAGCTAAGATCTTTGCGATTCCATCAAAACCGGTAATCAAATCACCCCCATCGTTTTTAACCTCCCCTTTTATAGTTATCAAACCTAAGGCGGAAATGGTGTCTGGATATACCTCAGTTAGCTCGGCTTTTAAGCGGGGTGAACCCAGCTTCATCACCGGGTCACCAAAAAGCACAAACTTGCGATCGTTAAATTGGAGCTGTCTTAAAAGCTTGGCGATTAAGAGTGCCTCACCTATGGAAAGTGAATCCTGATTCAGAAGAAGATCATAAACTTTAAAATTCAATTCGGCATTTGGATCCGAAAATACCTCTCGGGTGGCGGAAATGGTGGCGATGGCACCTTTTTCCTCCGCTCTTAAAAATTCCTCTGCCATCCCTTCACCGATGGGACTGAAGAAACGCCCAATACTGCAGGAAGCCATATAAACCAAGGAAAGCTTACGTTTATTTGCCAGGCGAGGAATATCCTGACTGCGCTTGAACACCCTTTCATCCGCCCAGACGTTCGGATTGCCATGCCCTATGAAGTTGACCATCAGGGTGCCGGAGTTGAAGGCATCTATGATTGCCTCCTCCGCCTCCGGCTTTTCCCCTTTATAATCAAAAGGATACTCCATCAAGTATATTTTGGAGACATTAAAGGATGGGGGAACATGAAATTTGGCTAAGGTCTCGGTGTCCGGTGTGTGGTGCCCCCACAGACCATCAAGCTCACCACCAAGAAACTTCTTCCATTCATCATCCGCAACTAAAGTGATCAGATTTCTCCAGGTTCCAAATTCCGGCTCCCCTTCATAGTCTATAATCTTATTCAACACCATCCCGGCCTCACTTTCCGATCTTACCGGTAATCGGCTGATGATCATATTTAAAGTGTCGCCCCACAACACGTAAATGTCGTCGGAGATGGATGGGTCCGTAGTGAAAGGGGGAATGAAGTTTTGCACACCAGCACCCAGGTTATTCTTATAATCGTAATTTCCATCTCCCACCAACAGGACAAAAGCAGGTGCCGGATCTTGCCAGTTCTGGTAGGCAAACTTCAAAAAATCCCGTATAGCCACTGGATCAAAAAGCCCGCCAGAGAACTCGTCATACACGTCTTGGATTTTGACCACCATCACCGACATCTGATTATATGACTCCCTGAAACTTTTCAGACTCTGGATTTGATCATAGAAATCTGAGTGTGTGATGATCAAAAAATCTGCACGATTGAAAACCTCTTTCAAATTGGATTTCTCATCCCGAAAAAATCCAGCTGGCTTTTTGATTCTGCTTTCATCTACCAGAAGATACCTGCTCTTGGCATCTGTGGATATTATATCCTGAAATCTGGCAAATTCACCTTCTATCTGTACATCCTTGAATTTCTTGACATCAAAATAATCTGTTACGTCAAACAGATAAACCTGTGAAGAGAACAGGTTGGAGATATTAAACTGAATTACCCCGGTGGTTTCCGGGCTTTCAAAGAACAATTGTCTGTCATGGCACTCAAACTGGCGAGGGTATTCTATCTCATACCAGTCTAAAAAGACATTGCCCGGAAACGAGATATCCAGAGTATCCACCAACCCGCCGTTTAAGTCAAAGCTTTTAGCAACTGTTAAGGAAGATGAAGAGAGAGAATCCAAAACTTGAGCCATCTTTCCATTCACCCATAAGCTGGCACGAGAATCAGTATGTCTTACCTTGATAAGACAGGTATCCTGAACCAACGCACCAGGTAAACTCACAAACATACGGGCGGATGAGGTTTCCATCCAAAACCAGTGAAAATAATCCAACACAGCTCCGTAAATATCTTTTTTTAGGGTATTGTCCAACTCCACATGAATTCTTGACTTGAATTTGTCTAAAGGATTTTGTTCTGTCGGGCTTCCATCTTTTAACTGCATCCTTCGGGGGGATTCCTCATACGAAGAGGTGGGATTGAAGGTCAACCACAACACATTGTCGTTGGTATAGGGATTAGTGTGAAAGCCGACCACATCTCCGGTGGAATCATACTCCCAGTCGTTTGTAGACCAACCAAAGAATAGGATGAAATCATCCGAATCGAATACACCATCTTCCTCTCCGGATACGAATATGGCAATCTCCTTAAGTTCTTGGAATGAATTGGAGTTGTCCAGAGGCAAAACCCCTCCTCCCCCAGAAAACATTCGTAGAGTTTTCGGATCCAGAGAGCTTACCGCAATCCCTGCCTGAATCAGCGCGGTTCGGTCGACTTTGTAAATCCCATTTTCTCTAACTATCACCTTATACCAGTTGTCAGAATAACCGAACGGATACACTACCCCCGGCTTCAAAAAACCTATCTCTTCGGCTGTTTTACGCCATCCTTTCGAGTCGTCATAATTTAGCAAAACATTTTGGTATATCCTCTCAAAGAGGTCATTTTCGCTTTTAAAAGTTTTACTCCTACCCCCGGAGAAACGCATCTTTACAGTGATCTGAGAGTAGTATCTTGCACTTTTTCGGGCGGGGTTATACTGAATCGGAGAAATCTCCAACTCGATTATTCTTTGATTCCTCAAGTAAGTAGGAGAATCAAAAAAAACTATTTCCGGGGGATAGTATTGATCCAGCACCTCCTTTGTTTTCGAGGGGATGAGTCTGTAGCCCACCGGGCTCTTTTCGTCCAGCTCTGCTTTGAGGGCATAAGCCAAATTCACTCCTGATAGTTCGGTCCCTTCTTTTTTTAAAATCTCCACCGAGATTTCCGCCTCGGGTGGAACTGCAATCACCACCCTTCTTACCGGGATTTGAGGTCTTCCCGGAAGGATGGACAGGGCACATTTGTCAATATTTATGAGGTCGAAGACCTCTCCCCCAAAATTTATTCTGCTCTGAGTAAACTCTGGCACCAGATACTTAAAAATTATCCCCTGTTGATCTGATTTTAAAACCTCCACATCATCATATTCAGAAACAGAAGATGCTCCTATCCATGAGAAGGGACATAATACAAAGAACAGCACGAACCAGATCCTGGAGGTTTTTGAAGAAAGTAAACGCATCATAAATAAAAAAGCCGAGCAAGTTCTGATAATACAAAAACCCTTGACAGAAAGCTTCAGGGGAGAACAACTCGGCGGTAAAGCTTGTAGTCTTTGCAGTTAAAGGGCTTTTGAATTGACTTTCCCATAAAATCAAGCACAAGCTTACAACTGTCTTTCCAAATCCTTTTGTTCGCGCTTGTTCTATTCGACCTTTAGTGTCAAGCGCCAGATGATCTTACGCTTAAAAAAACAAACCCTTTAACTGTTCTTTCTATAAACTCACCTCTGTTTATTTTAATTGATATTATATCAATAAAATCGATTTTGTCAACTGTTTTTAACAAAAGTTACTAAACTCTCCTTTTGCAGGGCGAAAAGCCCTGACTACGGGAGCACCGGATAATGATATTTCCTCGGTTGGTCACTCATACCCGATCGATTTTTCAGAATATGTTCTTTTCAATAGCTTATTGAAGAAGCTTTGTCTTGACCAGACTGGCTAAATTCTCTGCTCTGAAAGCCTTTATAAAAGAACAAGCCACCTCATAAGCTTTCTGTTCTATCTCTTGGATGCTCTTCTGAGGGATTAAATCTATCTCCCTTTTAAACTCCCTGGTGGAAAATTTTATATCCTTCTTGTTATCCTTTGCCCATCTTTTCATCTGATCCAGAAGCTCATTGGGCAAAAATTGGTGGGCGATATTCTGCCATTCGGTGCCCACATTCCCTTTACGAATCCCGTAATCGGCAAATTTGCCCACTACCTTCAAGGGGGTGCCGGTGATTCCATGCTGGGCTATGCAGACTTCCTTTGGTCTGATGGCGTCAAAGACCTCTCTTGTCCTTTCTAAATCGATAAATACCTTCTCCCCCTCAAGATAATTGCCATGCTTTGACCCGTTGTTGATGGCTAAAAGATCGGGATGGACTTTGTTATCTGCCAGGCCATCGATAAAAGTGGTGGCTTCTTCCACTGTGGTTAAGACCGCCTCCTGCCCGGCTGATTTCACTTCACCCACCTCCACCTCTAAGCCCAATCCATACGGAAGAATGAGATTCGCAAGCTGGTTGGTGATGCGGATATTATCCTCCAGCTCGTTAAAGGAGGCATCGATGGCTATTGATGTATAGCCGGCTTCAAGTTCTGCCTCTATTTGTTCCTTGGCAGATTGAAAAGCCTTCGGGCTGGTATCCTTTACCGTGGTATGATCCCCGTGAATGAAGAAGGGTTTGGAGAATTTTATTCCCTCCGCATATTCTACTATGGTCTGGAAATAAGTCTCCGGAGTTTGTCCGGTGTAGCCACCATCGGTTGAACCTTCCGATTTGGCTAATTCAAATGCCACCACCGAATCCAGCTCTTCTGCCGCCCTCATTA